>DFLI01000098.1:20537-28108 GCA_002373715.1 Bacteroidales bacterium UBA3623 | reverse complement strand
CTACGGCGCACTTGGCAAAGCGCAGGAGCTTTTCTTCTACATCGGCCGGAATTACCTGATTATCGGCATCCTGTACGTCGTGTCCGTAGATGCCGAAGGCGGGCAGGCCCTTCTGGGCGTGGGCGGCCAGTACGGCGGCCAGGTATACAGCGCCGGGCCTTTCCGTGCCGTTGAAGCCCCACACGGCCTTGATGGTGTGCGGGTCCATGTCCA
Source organism: Bacteroidales bacterium UBA3623 (assembly GCA_002373715.1). GTDB lineage: Bacteria > Bacteroidota > Bacteroidia > Bacteroidales > UBA932 > Cryptobacteroides. The sequence continues at coordinate 27,895 of DFLI01000098.1, read as the reverse complement.
TGGTCTCACTGCCGTAGCACCAGCAGGGGGTAACGGTAATGGTGATGGCAACGCCCTCGCGGGCAAATTTCTCTGCGCAGGCGGCTGTCTCTGCCACGCGGCCGATGGTGGAATCGGCGATGACGCATTCTACGGGGGCGCCATCGGCATATTTCAGCTTTTGGCCGATGAGCTTGGCCACAGCCTGGGCCATGCCCATGGTCTGGTCTTCCAGGGATTCGCGAACGCCGTTCATTCGTCCGTCAATGGTGGGACGGATGCCAATCTTGGGATGGGAAATAATCATATGGTTAGTAATTGGTTATCGGTTTGTGGTATATTCGTAGTGAGGCAGTTTGGATCAAGTGGTTTCTTTTTTGAAAACCAGGTTTAGGAGTGGCTTTAACTGGCGTGTAGCAACTAGGGCAAGCACGTAGGCGCCGCCCATGATGCCGGCCTTGGCCAGGAAGGATAGCACCAGCGGCAGTTCGGGCAGCCAGCCGGATCCCCAGCCAGCAAGGGCTACAGTTGCCATCACCGCCAAATCTGGTAATAGGCTTTTTAGGAAGTCCCGGCAGCGCAAGCCCAGGGACATGTGCACCAGGATGTAGAAAGTAGCTACGAACTGCAGATTGTAGGCGATGGCTACGTTGCGGGCCACGGCCACAATACTACCCTGTGTCAGGCCGATGATGATGCACGCCACTACCAGCACGGCGTTCATGCTGCCGCTCAGCAACAGGCGCCGGGTGTCTCCCACGCTTTGGAAGATGGTGCCGGAGGAGGAGAGGATCATCTGCGCCCACATAGCAAGGGCCATCCACTGCAGACAGGGGATGGCGGGCAGCCACTTGCTGCCGTACAGGATGCGGACGATCTCGTCGCTGGCGAACCAGCAAAAGGGTGTGATGAATGCCCCCAGCAGCGAGAGAAACTTCGTTACCTGCAGGTACTTACGGTAAATATAGGTTTTGTCGGTCTGATGTTCTGACAGGATGGGATGGAGCACCGGCGTAATCACGTGTGTGAGGTTATTTACCGGGTAAAGCATCAGTTTGTAGGCTTTGTCGTAAAAGCCCAATGGGGCGGCGCCCATTACTTTGCCGATTAGGAGGTTATCCGTGTTGCGGGCAAAATAATTGATGAGGTTGAAGCCGAAGAGATAGCCGGAGTAGCTGCGGATTTTGTTTAGGCTCTCCCAGTTGGGTTTTTGGGCTAAAGGCGGGTGTGTAGAGAAATAATTCCATCCCAGGATGAATGCGGCGTCCAGAATGACCTGGATTACCAGGGCATAGTACTTGAGCCCTGCCAGGGCCAGGAGAATACCGATAACGCCGGAAGTAACGCAGGCGCATAAAATGCGCAGTGCCACCTTCCCAAACTCCTTTTGCTTGAGCAACAGGGCATTGGGCACTACGTTGAGCGTATTAAAGAAGAGCTGTAGTGACAGAAGTGCCCCAACGGGGAAAAGTTCCGGCCGGCCATAGAAGCGAGCCATGGGATAGGACAGCAGGGCGAAGGCCCCCATGAGTACCAGGCCCAGCCGTAGAGAGAAGGCGAAGATGCCACCAATATCGTCCCGGGTCAGTTCCTTGTTCTGGATGATGCCGGCGCCTAGACCCATATCGGCCAATAAGCTGAAGAAAGTGGTGAAGACTGCAGTGATGGCTACGATGCCGAAGTCTTCCGGAACCAGGATGCGAGCCAGCGCCGCGTTGAACAGCACCCGCAGCACCAAGGTGGAGTAGCGCGCCGCCGCATTCAGGTAAACGGCTTTTTTAATGGATGAGGTGGCCATATCAGGAGTTCATCAAATTAAGGAACACCTGCATGGAGTGCACACTCTCCTGCAGTTTTAGTTTATCTTTCCGGGCCGAAGAGCGGAAGGCCAGGTCTGTGGAGACATCCTCCAGATGGAGTACCTGGACGGAAGGACTATAAAGAGTGATGAGGCCGTCCCGCATGCATTCCCAGTGGAGGATTTCCTCTTCAAAATAAAGGAAGGTACCGGGGTGGAAGCATTGTTCTCTTGGGCCGATGAAATCCTTTGAAAATACATAGCAGGCCCCGTGTAGTACCACGTTCTGGGCCTCGTTTTGCCAGGGCGCATTCTCTTGCGAAGCGGGTGCAGGGCGCAGCAGCCGTTTGAGCTTCCACTTGAAGCGATTCCAGTGGAAGTGATGAAGGTTGCGCTGATAACGTTCCAGACGCTCTTGTACTTCTTCCCGGGTGAAGCCTTTCAGGTGGGCGGGGTTCTGGTGTTTTCCGCTAGTGGGGTTCAGAATGTCCGGGCCCAATACGGCGAAAGGCGTTTCCCGATATATGGCTTCGACTTTTTGGGGAAACTGCGGGTCCGGAATTAGGACGTCGTTGTTAAGGACGGAGATGAACGCACAGGAAAAATGCTCCCGGAGGTAGCTATAGCCGGCATTATTTCCCCGGGCAAAACCTTCGTTCCGCTGGTTCAGCAGTACTGTCACATTCTCCGTTTGGGCAAAATACTCCTGTAGACGGGCGCCGCTTCCGTCTGGCGAAGCGTTGTCTACGATGACTACGTGAAGGGGCGCCTCCAGGGCCAGGAGGGATGCCGTACACTTCAGCGTTGTCTCGAACGCCATGTAGTGCAGCACCACGAATCCGTATTTCACTTCATCAGCCATAGTTAATCAAACAAATATAATCATTTTGTGTTATCCTTGCAAAATGTTAATTTTGTATCGTTGAAAAAAGTCATTTATACCGTCCTCACTGGGAATTACGACCGCCTGGAACAGCCCCGGGTGGTGGATTCTGATTACGATTATGTCTGTTTCACGGACCGTTTCGGTGAGGATGGCGTGTGGCAGTTGAGGGAAATCCCTTTCGAGGGCTCTCCCATCCTTCGGGCCCGCTGGGCCAAGATGCACCCGCATCTCCTTCTTCCCGAATATGAATTTTCGGTGTTCATGGATGCTAACCTGTGCATTGTGGGGCCAGAGTTTTACCAAAAGACAGAAGCAGCCATCCAAAGCGGTGTCCTGCTTGCCGAAGTGCAGCACCCCCAGCGGGATTGCGTGTGGGGGGAATTAAGATATTGTTATCTGAAAGACAAGGTGAGTACGCACACGGCGGTAAGCTGGTACCGGGCTTTGAAGAAGATGGAAATGCCCCGTCACGCCGGCCTGGCCGAAACCAATATTCTGCTGCGTGCCCACATGGATCCGCAGGTGGTAACTCTGGACAATCTTTGGTGGGAACTGCTACTGCAGTCTGGTGGCACTCGTGACCAGTTGGCCTTTACACCGGCACTGTATCGGCTGGGCATTCAGCCCTCGCTGCTCTTCGGCCCGGGGCAAAATGCCCGGAACGTGGACTATGTGCATTATGTGAATCATCCATCCACCGGCAGGGAGAATGTGCCCGGCAAACTCAACTGGTCCAATGTGAAGTACAATCTCCGACTGCTGTGGAGAAAAGCCGTGTTGCTATGCCTCAAGTAAGCATCGTCATCGTATGCATGAACCGTCCGGACATTCTTTTTCCTTGTCTGGATAGCATTCGGGCGCACAATAGCGTGGCGTATGAGTGCTGGGTGGTGGCGTATCGCTTCACTCCGGAAAACCTGGCGGCCCTGAAAGTGAAATACCCCTGGGTGCAGGTGGTGGAGAGCGAGCAGCTGCGGGGCTTCTCGGAGAACAATAATCTGGCGCTGAAGAAGGCGAAGGGCCAATATTGCTTTATCGTTAATGACGACACCGTGCAGCACATGCCGGTGATAGACCGCCTGGTGGATGACATGAAAAGACTGCCGGAAAATGCGGCCGCTGTGTCTCCCAGAATACTTTTGGCCGATGGGCGCCTCCAAACCTGCGGAAGGGCACCGTGGAACCCCTGGCGCTATGCGCGTCACTACCTCCACCTGGTAGATGAAACCCGCCCCTCCCGCTGGAACAAATCGGCCGGGCTTTACCAAGCCTATACGCTCAATGGGGCCTGCTTCCTTATTAAGACAGAGGCGTTTAAGAAGGCCGGATGGTTTGACGAGAGATACTTCTTCACCCCTGAGGACATAGCCCTGGGGCATAAGCTCAACTCCCTGGGTTATACAGTATGGGCCGATGCCGATGTCCCCATCACCCACCTGGCCGGAGAGTCTGTGGGGGCCTGGGAACCGGCCATTAAACCGGCCCGCGTGAGGGGAAGCATGATTTTTTACGGAGAGCCGCTCCTGCTCAAATGCTTTATCTGGTGCTTCGAGCTGGCCCGCAGGGTCAAGTATCTCTTCCTGCCCAAAACGCCCCATAACCGGATGATGCGAAATACCGCCCGCAACGTAATGCATGCGGTCTTTTCCCATCGCTCTCCCAAAGAACTTTTCATCCAATTCAAGCCATGAAAAAGCTGCTGGTCATAGTGGTTACGTACAACAGCATGCGGTGGTTGGAGCGCTGCTTAAGCTCCATCCCGGCATGGGCCGATGTGTACGCCTTCGACAACGATTCCACAGACGGAAGTGCAGACTTTGTGAAGGCCCATTACCCCAAGGCAAAGCTGGTGAGAAGCGCCGAAAATTTAGGATTTTCGCGGCCTAATAATCTGGCCATGCAATGGGCCATTGACCATGGCTATGACTACGTGTATCTCATGAACTCAGACGCCTGGCTGGAAGCCGGCGCACTGGAAAAACTCGTTACTGCCTCGGAAGCCCATCCGCAGTACGGAGTCCTGAGCCCCCTCCAGATGACCGATGGATATAAGGAGCTTGATAAGCAGTTTGCAAAGAGATGCCCGGTCGTCGCCGGGCATGACGTCTATGATGTGCGGCGCGTAATGGCGGCGCATTGGCTGGTGCCGGTGGCTGTGATTAAGCGGATTGGGTTCTTCGCGGAGGATCTGTTCCCGCATTGGGGACAGGATGATGAGTGGTGTCAGCGTTTGTATTTTTACGGACTGAAAGTTGGCGTGGTTGAAGAGGCTAGGGGAGTGCATGACCGGGCCTATCGGCAAGACCCTGTAGAAACCCTGGTGAAGCGCAATTATTACACGGGGTCACTGGTGCGGCTGTGCAACCCGGCGCGTTCAATTTTTTTAACTTTTTTATTTATCCTTCCTTTCACTTTCGTGAAGGCGTTGAAGTATCGTAGTCTCTTGCCGTTCAAATACTTCCGCCAACTGGTGCAGAACCTGCCCCTGGTTCGGGCTCACCGTTCCTTCGTGCGTACGCGGGCACAAAACGCGTGATTAGTTTGGTAAGTCTGCAAATTATGCGTATATTTGTGTGTTTATTTACGAATTTACGCAGAAATGGCAATAGCAGATATACTCAAAAAAGTCTTCGGTTCCAAGAGTGACCGGGACATGAAAGCCATCCGGCCAATCCTTGACAAGGTATTGGCCGCATACCCCGAAATTGATGCCCTTTCCAACGATGAGCTCCGTGCCCGCTGCACGGCTCTTCGCCAGCAAATTGCAGATGTGGAAAAGCCTTTTGAAGACCGCATTGCAGAGATTAAGCTGGAACTGGAAAAAGATATCCCCGTAGAGCAGAAAGTGGAGCTGGCCACCGAGTCCGACAAACTGCTGAAGGAGGAGGACGACGCTATTGAGGAAATCCTCAATGAGCTTCTGCCCCAGGCCTTCGCTATTGTGAAGAGCACGGCCCGCCGTTTCGCAGAAAGCGAAAGCGTGGTGGTAACGGCTTCGGATTTTGACCGTGACCTGGCTGCCGCCGGAAAGGACTTCGTGGAAATAGACGGAGAGAAAGCCATCTGGCACAACCACTGGATGGCCGGTGGTAACGAGATCACTTGGGACATGGTACATTACGATGTCCAGCTCATCGGCGGTATCGTTCTGAACGGTGGCGTTAAAACCAACAAGGAACAGCGCGGTATGATTGCAGAAATGGCCACCGGTGAGGGTAAAACCCTGGTGGCAACCCTGCCCGTGTTCCTGAATGCGCTGGCCGGCAAGGGCGTGCACCTGGTTACGGTGAACGATTATCTGGCCAAGCGTGACTCTGAATGGATGGGCCCCCTGTATCAGTTCCACGGCCTTTCCATAGACTGTATCGATAAGCATCAGCCCAACTCGGATGCCCGTAAGAGAGCCTACGAGTGCGATATTACCTACGGCACCAACAACGAGTTCGGTTTCGACTACCTGAGAGACAACATGGCCACCCGCATGACGGATCTGGTGCAGAGAAAGCATCACTTCGCCATAGTGGACGAGGTAGACTCCGTTCTCATCGACGATGCCCGTACGCCCCTTATCATCTCCGGTCCCATGGAGAAGGCGGTGGGAGACGAGCAGTTCATGGAATATCGGCCTTATGTAGAAAACCTCTACAACAAGCAGCGCGCGCTCATTAACACCACGCTGAACGAGGCCAAAAAGCTCATTGCCGCGGGTGATGAGGCAGAGGGCGGCAAGCTGCTGTTCCGCTGCCACAAAGGCTTGCCCAAGTACCAGCCGCTCATCAAGTTCCTGAGCGAGCCCGGCATGAAGCAGCTCATGCAGAAGACGGAAGCTTACTATCTGCAGGACAACGAGCGCGAAATGCCTCAGGTGACTGACGAACTGTACTTCGTCATCAGCGAGGTACTCAACTCCGTGGATATGACGGATAAGGGTCACGATACGCTGGCCCAAAGCGTAAGCGACCCTAACTTCTTCGTGCTGCCGGATATGGGCAGCGCCATTGCCGAAATTACGCACGACGCTTCCTTATCGGCCGCCGAAAAAGCGGAAAAGAAGGATGCCCTCATGGAGGACTTCTCCCTCAAGAGTGAGCGCGTGCACACTGTAATCCAGCTTCTGAAGGCCTACGCCATGTTCACCAAGGACGTGGATTATGTGATTGTGGACAACAAGGTGAAGATTGTGGATGAATCCACAGGCCGTATCATGGAAGGCCGCCGCTGGAGCGACGGTTTGCACCAGGCCGTGGAAGCCAAGGAAAACGTGAAGGTGGAAGCCGCCACGCAAACCTTTGCCACCGTTACCCTGCAGAACTACTTCCGTATGTACCACAAGCTGGCCGGTATGACGGGTACGGCAGAAACGGAAGCCGGAGAATTCTGGGACATCTACAAGCTGGACGTGGTGGTTATTCCCACCAACCGTCCCGTCATCCGTGACGACCAGGACGACATCATTTACAAGACCAAGAAGGCCAAGTTTAACGCCGTCATCGACAAGGTGGTGGAACTCTCCAATGCCGGACGTCCGGTGCTGGTGGGTACCACGGATGTGGAAACGTCTGAACTGCTGGCCCGTATGATGAGAATCCGCGGTATCACCGCCAACGTGCTCAACGCTAAGGAGCACGCCCGCGAGGCAGAAATCGTGGCCCAGGCTGGCCAGAAGGGGAAGGTGACCATCGCCACCAACATGGC
>DFLI01000098.1:0-20493 GCA_002373715.1 Bacteroidales bacterium UBA3623 | reverse complement strand
ACCAACATGGCCGGCCGTGGTACGGATATCAAGCTTACCCCGGAGGTTAAGGCCGCCGGTGGTCTGGCCATCATCGGCACCACCCGTCACGACAGCCGCCGAGTAGACCGTCAGCTGCGTGGCCGTGCCGGCCGTCAGGGAGACCCGGGTAGCTCCTGCTTCTACATTTCCCTGGAAGACGACCTCATGCGTAAGTTCGGCTCTGAGCGCATTGCCGGAGTGGTGGATAAGTTGGGAATGGCCGATGACGAGGCTCTGGTGAGCGGCATGCTTTCCAAGAGCATTGAGACGGCCCAGAAGAAGGTGGAAGAGAACCATTTCGGCTGGCGTAAACGCACGCTGGAATACGACGACGTGATGAACTACCAGCGTGAAGCCGTGTATGCCCGCCGCCGCAACGCCCTCTCCGGTGAAAGGATTGAGATTGATGTCCAGAACATGATGGAGGACACCGCCAACATCCTGGTGCAGCAAAGCGAGGGCATGCCTTTCGAGGCCTTCGAGGAATATGTGATGAGCAAACTCTCCATGGACCTGGGCTTTGACGAGGCGTTCTATGCAGATGCCAAGCCCGAGGAAATTGCCGCCAAGCTCACCGCCCACATGCAGGAGGTGTACGACCGCCGTATGAACACCATGGTGGAGCGCGTGAACCCCGTTATCAAGACGGTGTACGAGAAGCAGGGGACCATGTACGAAAACATTGCCATTCCCATCTCCAACGGCAAGCGTCAGCTCACCCTGAGCGTGAACCTTAAGAAAGCCTATGAAACCGAAAGCCGGGAAATTGCCAAGGCACTGAGCCGCAGCATTATCCTGTACTATATTGACGACTACTGGAAGCAGCATCTGAGAGATATGGACGACCTCCGTCAGAGTGTACAGAATGCTACTTACGAGCAGAAAGACCCGCTGGTGGTATACAAGCTGGAGAGCTACAACCTCTTCACCGAAATGCTGGAAGCCCTGAACGAGCACGTGCTCAGCTTCCTGCTGCGCGCCTTCATCCCGCTCCGGGATGCCTCCGACGCCCGCGAAGCCCGTCCGGCCCAGCAGCCCAACCGCAACCTCCAGCAGATGCGTCACACAGATCCTTCCCAGCTGTCCACCAACGGAGAACAGCGTTCCCGCATGCCCGTGAAAGTGGATAAGCAGGTGGGCCGAAACGACCCTTGCCCCTGCGGCAGCGGCCTCAAGTACAAGAACTGCCATGGAAAAGGCATAGCGTAAGAAACTAATAACTAAAAACATACGTATGGATACCAATGTTAACATGAACGAGGTGAGCCGCATTTCCGCGGGCACCGTATTCAATGGAGAAATCACTTCCTCCAATGACATCCGCATCGACGGTCAGTTCGAGGGCCGCATCAACTCCAAGGGACGCCTTGTAGTGGGTGAGCGCGCCGTCGTGAACGGAGACGTGATTTGCACCAATGTAGACTTCAGTGGAACCATGTCCAAGGGCACCTTCTACGTGCAGGATACCCTTTCCCTGAAAGCCGGTTGTTCTGTAGACGGAGACCTCCGCTTCAAGCGTCTCCAGGTAGACCTGGACGCCAAGATTAACGGTAATCTGCGCGTTCTGAGCGAGAAAGAATTTGACCAGGTAGCCCAGCAGAAGACCTCTGTGAAGCCTGCTGCACCGGCAAAAGAGGAGAAGGTAGAAAATGGCACTGTGGGGAAAGAGTAATGAGGAGCATCAGCATCCTTTAGTAGAAACCAAGACGAATCACACTGTTATGGCAAACACTGTAAACGTAAATGATGTTAACCGCATCGCCGCTGGTGCCAAGTTCACCGGAGACATCGCAACGGTAAACGATATCCGTATTGACGGTACCTTCGAAGGCCGCCTCTTCTCCGAATCCCGCGTGGTGATAGGGGAGAAGGCCGTGGTGAAAGGAGACATTTTCGCCACCTATATAGACTTCAACGGCACCATGCTGGGAGGTAACTTCTATGTGAAGGACACCCTTTCCCTCAAGGCTGGCTGCGTTGTAGAAGGAGACCTGTATTTCCAGCGCTTCCAGGTGGAACTGGATGCCAAGTTCACCGGTAAGTGCCAGGTTATGGGAGAGGCCGATTTCCGCAAGGTAGCCGCCCCCATGGAGGCTATGCTGCGCAAGGTCCAGCCCGCCCATCCGGCAGAAAAGAATGAGTAAAAATTAAATCAAATAGAGTGCAATTATGAGAAAATTTCTTCTGATTTCGAGCTCCGTGCTCGCAATGGCCATGCTGGCCAGTTCCTGTAACAAGGAACCCGGCGGCAAGGACGTTCCTTTTGACCCGAACAACGTGCTGGATGGCGCTGTGCCCACCGGTTACTATGCTTTTGCTCAGATGTCTGTTCCTGCCGCTACCGATAAGGTGTATATTGAGTACACCTATCAGGATGGCAGCACCAGAACCATCGAGCAGGCTGTTTCTCCCATTGTTACCGTTCCTACGGACGGAAAGGATGTGGAGCCTTTCGGTACTGTAACCCTGCGTATAGATTCGGACAAACCCACCAAGGCAAGCGTTTATTACAAAATGAATGACGCTACCAAGGCCGATGGCGATGACGACGTTTATGCTGTTTCTGATCTCCCCATTGATCAGTATACCAGCGGCCTGTTTGGCGTTCACAGGTATGTTCAGGTTCCTTGGAATTTTGCATATGATACGCAGAATGGCAATGCCCCCACATTCCCGAAGGATGTGGTCTTGTACGATGAAGAGCATAATCATACCCTCCGTTACAAGTTTGCTTACGCAGGTACTGGCAACGGCGCCGCATATTTCCTCGAGGATGCTTACACCATTGAGAACTATGTGGTAACCGGTGAAAAGTATAGCTATTGCGGTGGTTGTGGGAATTGCGCCAAGTGCATGCCTTGGGGCTGCTCCTGTGGGTGTGGTAAGGAGAATCCCGACTTCGTCCCTAACGGTGACGGCACAGGCGGCGCTACAGATGCTACGGTTGTGGATACTTCTACCCCCGGAACATCTCCCACTGTTGACGGTGAAGGGACTGCTACCGTGAGCGAAAACGGAGATGTCTTCGTGGACTACACTCCCACGGAGGCCGTTACGGTCCAGCTTCCCGAACCTGCTTACTACATAACTACGGACGAAGATTACACCATGTATCACTCCAGCGGTGTGGTGATGTTTGACGACCGTTGGCCCAATATGAACGCTGAAGGCTACCGTTACGACTTCAACGACATGGTTGTGGATTACGACATCGAGGCCCTCACCGTGGCCGACGCCCAGCTTAAAGACGAGGGATGGAGAGAGCAGGTGAAGGTTGTGCTTCACGTACGTGCCCTGGGCGGTAACGACGCCAACCGCGTGGGTATTGTTCTGGAAAACTTCAACACGGACAACGTGGACTATGTGGATTCGTATTGCACGCTGGACAGCTGGCAGAACGCTCATGGCAAGCTGCCGGTGTGGACGGAAACCACCCTTAACGATAATTCCCTCCGTTATGATGGCCTCCAGACGGGAGAGGGCAGAGCTGCCTGGGGCAATGGCACCGCGCTTCGCCCGGCCTTTGAGATTGGCCGTCTGCAGGCCCTGAATGACAAGGACGGTAAGAGCACCGGCGGAAAGACTTCCGGAAATGAGGTATATCAGTACAATGGCAATGACCATGTGTTCAACCCTGCCCGCAGGCAGTATCCGGCTTGGCAGACTCCTGATGCCGACCAGTATAGTGGAGAGTTGGATGCTCTCTACCAGACGGCATCCGGCAGAACTCTTGCCAACGTTCAGAATATGAAACTGTACAACACCATCCCCGGTTTTGTGAACGTGGCCGGTGGCCTGTACACCTTCACCGTCATCTATCACATGAAGCCCCGCGCAGAAATGTCTCCTGAGGAGAGTGCTGCTTGCAAGGACAACATGATTGAGACCGTGGTGAACACCACCAACCAGAACTTCTTCCTGGTGAAGGGAGACTACGGTGCCGTAGGTCTGAAGGGCTACCAGCCTCTTGACTGCGCCGTGAAGGACTACTCCAGAGGTTACAAGGCCAAGTATGATGAAATTGTTGCCGCACACGCCGGTGACATGGACCAGAGCACCACGTACAAGGCTAAGAACGGTATGGTTTGGGGCTTCAAGTGCCCTACTCTTACCAGACACACCTGGGAGCTGATGCCTTTCAATGTGGCCTACCCTCACTACGAAGAATGGGTCAATTCCGACGGTAAAGTCCACGCTGACTGGTACAAAGAAGACGTTAACTATACCGCTCTCACCTGCGAGTGGTAAACCATTGTCACCGAGCCCTTCCCCGAGCCTGAAAGCTCCGGGAAGGGTGAAGTGGCTTTACTAACCGCATAAGATGGAATACTACACCTTAAGCCGGTACGCGTACTGGAAGTACTACGTCCTCATCTTTTATTACAAGCTTGCGGAATACCCCAAGCCTGTGAGGGTGTGGCTTATCTTTGGTGCCATCTGTATGCTGCTCCTCATCATGATAGTGATAGGAAATGCGCTCCGCACTTTCTCCCACTATCGTTTCGAGCGTTTGGTTTATCATAATCGCGAGCGTTATTTTGAACGGATGAAGACGGTGGTGTCCCAGGCCCGTACCCTGGAGCCCGGCGAAATTACCGCCATCCTGGAACTGCCCAAGAACTTCAAGATGAAGGAAAGGCAGAACCGGAGTTTCATCCCCACGCTATTGGAAGTCAGGAAAGAGATGAGCGGCTCCATGAGCCGGCCCAACTGGATTCGTCTGACGCAGGCGCTGAAGATGCCGGCGTATTTCGAGAGCCAGATCCTTTCCCGCAATGTGCGTAAGAAAGTTCAGGCCTTCAAGGACGTGGCCGATTTGGACGCCACCCTGAAGGAAGCCGTAGCCTCCCGTTACCTCTTCACCAAGAACCGCAAGCTCCAGATGCACGCCCGTCTGCACGCGGCGCGCTTCGGCACCTCCTATCCCTTCAAGGTGCTGGAGGAAGACCCCAATTTGGTGTTCACGGACGAAATGGTAGTGAAGTATCACAACGTGCTGGTGTACCGCCAGAAGAACGGCCTTACCATGCCCAACTTTGTCCGCTGGTGCAACCGTGTGCCCATTAACGACGAGCTGCGCATTTTTGCGGTGAACGAGATTCGTTTGTTCAAATGCAAAGAAGACTGCGCAGAGCTTCTGGCCATGCTGGAAACCAGTCGTGAAGAAGCCTTTTCCTGCGCCCTCATCCGCGCCCTCGGAGAATTGGAGTACGTGCCCGCCGAGAAAGAATTCTGCCGCCGCTATCTGAGCGCCTCCTTTACGGAGCGCCAGGTGCTGGCAGAGGCCCTGGGTGCCATTGGCTCCGGTAATCCCGAAGTGGTGAGTTTCATGGTGGACGACTTCCTCCAGACTACAGACTATGTGACGCGCATGGTGCTTCTGAGGGTGGTTTACCGCTATGGTGATATCGGCCGCCAGGCCTATGAAAAACTTAAGGCTGAAGCAACGCCCGAAACCCAGCCTTATTTTGCTCACATTGAGTGTGACCTTATAGACAGCCGTCGTTATGCTTGAGTGGTTCGATACTGTATTCAGCGTCTTCGTGGCCATATACTCGACAATAATATTGTCCAGTTATGTGACCATGGCCATTCTGGCGTTCATGGAGCACCGGAAGCACTACACCTATCACGACGACGCCTATACCATTGAAGAACTCAAGAAGAGCCCCTATACCCCTGGTATTTCTATTGTGGCTCCGGCCTACAATGAGGAAAAGACGGTTATTACCAATGTGAAATCCCTTCTGAGCCTGGATTATCCGGACTTTGAAGTGGTGATTGTGAATGACGGTTCCAAGGACAAAACCCTGGAACTGCTCATAGAGAATTTTGACTTGGTGAAGGTTCCCTACGCCTACGTGGAGAAAATCAAAACCAAGCCTTTCCGCGGCCTGTACAAGACCAAGAGTGACAACCCCGCCTTCAAGCGCCTCACTGTTGTGGACAAGGTGAACGGCGGTACCAAGGCCGACGCTTCCAACGCTGGCGTAAACGTGGTGTCCAACAAGTTCTTCGTGTGCACGGACGTGGACTGCGTGCTGGACCAGTACGCCCTGTACCGCATTATCTGGCCCACCATGGCCTCTACCCGCCGCGTGATTGCCGTGAGCGCCACCATGCGCATGAGTAACGGCAGTATCGTGGAGGAAGGTAAGATGGTGGACGCCCGTCCTCCGCACGACCTCATCCCACTGTTCCAGGACCTGGAGTACACGCGCTCCTTCCTTATCGGCAAAACGGCCCTTGCCCGTATCAATGCCCTCCAGAACGTGTCCGGCGGCTTTGGTATGTTTGACCGTGAGATTGTGATCAAGGCCGGAGGCTACGACGGAGACTCCTTTGCGGAGGATATGGATATGGTGGCCCGTATGATCCGCTATATGTGCGATGCCGGCGAAGACTACCGTATTGTCCAGATTCCCGAGACTTGCTGCTGGACGGAAGGCCCGCCCAACCTCAAGGTGCTCAACCGCCAGCGTACGCGCTGGGGCCGTGGTCTGTTCCAATTCTACGGCGTTCACCGGGATATGGTGGGTAACAGGAACTATCGACGCTACGGCGCCCTCACGCTCACCTACGTGCTCTTCTTCGAGCTCCTGGCCCCCGTGGTGGAAATGATTGGCTATATCACTGTGGTCTGGTTCATCCTGCGCGGAGCCGTAAACTACCACACCATCTGGATTGCCTTCCTGGGCTTGTATATCTTTGCCCAGCTGCTCACCATGGTGATCATTTCCTACGACACCTGGGTGGGTACGTCCTTTAAACGAAAGAAAGATTACCTGTGGTTTGTGCTGGCCTCCCTGCTGGAGCCAATCATCTACCACCCGCTCAATACCTTTTTCAGCCTGCGAGGCTATTGGAAGCATATCTGGGGCACCCAGATGGTTTGGGGTAACATGACCCGTAAGGGCGTGCAGTCGGTCAAGCCTACAGGGCCCAAGCCTATGGCACCCGCTGCTCCCCAATCGGCCCCCGAAGAAAAGAAACCTAATGCGTAAGTGGCTGCTGGTCATATGGATGCTTCTTGCTGTGTCTGCCGGAATAGGGCAGGCGCAGAATAAGAAGAATGCCCTCATCCCGCAGCGGGATACGCCCGGCGAATATGCCGAGAAGGTGAGCAACCTCTTCTCCCAGCACCGCTGGGCCAAGGGTAAGGAACTGCTGGACCAGGCTATGGAATATTATCCCGAGGAAGCCGGCTTGCATTACCTGGCCGGTCGCTACTGGTGGAACGGTAAGGACTATGACAAGGCCCGCTACCACCTGGTGAAAGCCTGCCAGATCAATTACCACTACATGGACGCCAAGACGCTGCTGGTGAACCTGGAAGAAATGACAGGAAACTACTCCAGCGCCATCTGCTACGTGAACGAACTGTTGGAGGTGAATCCTTACTGGAAGGGCCTGTGGCTAAGGAAAGTGGACCTGTACAAGAAGATGGGTAACTTTGAGGAAGCCAATACGCTCCTGCAGCGACTGTCGCAGATTTATCCCAACGATGCGTCCATCAACAGCGACTACTTCGACGTGCTGGAAACCACCTATCAGCAGGCCCGCCAGAGCGGAGACCAGACGGCCGCCGAAGATGCCCTGAAGGAGATTGTGCGCATGACGCCCACGGATATAGACTACCAGCTGGCCTACGCCAACATCCTTATCCGCAAGGGTAAGATGACGGATGCCCTGGAGAACCTGACGGCTGCCATCAACGCCAACCCCGGCAGCGTGCCGCTCATCAAGAAAGCCACGGATATCCTCATGGAGACGGGCCGAAGCTCGGCCGCCCTCACTATGGTGCGCTCCCAGATGGCCCAGCGCCGCTCCTCCGACCTGGAGCGTCTGTATGCCATGCTGCTGGAAGAAAGCGCCCGCATGGAGAATGAGGCCGATGTATACCAGATGTACACGCGCATCTACGACTCGGATAAGGGCATCGAAGCCCTGCAGTACCTGCTGAACCAGTCCATCAAGCGGGGCTATTACGACGACGCTATCTATTATATTTCCGAGATGCGCCAGAAGCGGGGAGATTCCCCTCGCTGGTACATGATGGAGTATGACGTATATACCCGCATGGGACGTCACGAATCGGCCCATCGCAGCCTGAACAAGGGCTTCCAGCTTTACCCCGACGACTACGACCTCAATCTGGCCATCAGCCGCATGCGTTTGACCGATGCATCCGATTACATGGCCGAAGGGGCCTACGGGCAGGCTATTCCTAACCTGGAGTTCATCCGCCGCTCGTCGGTAGATCCGGACTTGAGGGCCACGGCCATTCGCCGCCTGGCCGTTTGCTACCGGGAAACCAATCAGCCCGACAAGGCGGTTTCCATGCTTCGCGAACGCCTCCGGACAGACCCTGAGTCCCAAGTGACCATGGACTATGCCTCCCTGCTGGTGAAGCAAGGCAAGTCTGACGCCGCCCTCCAGGCCCTGTACTCCTCTTACACGGATGCTACCGACTCCCTGAGTATCCGGCTGCTGGCCGGCGCCTATAGGGAAACGGCCTACGCATATCTGAAGGAACAAATCCAGGCCGGTGCGCTCACCGGTTTGCACGGCATCTGTGAGAATGTCCTGCAGATGGACCCCGTGGACTACTGGGGCTTGTTCTATGCCCTTAAAACCGCCGAAGACCCGCTCCCGTACGCCCTTCGCGGCATAGACGCCTATCCCGGAGATTTAATCTTCCCCATCAAAGCCGCCTCCATCTATGCAGAGCAGGGCAGGGAAGAGGAAGCCCTGGTTATTCTGACGCCCTATCTGTCGGTATTCCCGGCCGATGAAGACCTCCAGAAGAGCTGGGCCGGCATCTCCGATTCCTTCGCCAACAAGCTCCTCAAGTCTAAGGAGATAGACCGGGCCGAGCAGATTCTGGAAGACGCCCTCAAGGTGCGCCCGACAGACCCTGCCGTGCGCTATACCCGTGGCCTGGTGTACGAAAAGCGCAAGGATTGGGATTCGGCCTATGTGTATCAGCGGGATTATAAGCCTTCGCTGCTGGAAGAAAAGGAATTCAAGTCCCGCATGAATTCGCTCCGGGCCAAAACCCTCCACAACACCGTGGATGTGGGCCTGGATATGATGCGTTTCACGGACAAATACGCCCTCATGGGTATTGCTACGGTGGGTTATGCCCACAACTGGAAGCGAGACGAATTCCAGTCCCGTATCAACTTCACCAGCCGGGACCCTGAATTTGACGAAGACAAGCAGATGTACATATCGGCCGGTGGCCGTGGCCTGCAGTTCCAGACTTCTTGGACGCACCACTTTGGCCAGTGGGTAAGTCTGCAGGTGGGCGGTTCCTTCGGTACGGCCTTCTTCCCCATAGCCAACGCAGACCTCATGCCCACCATCCACCTGCCCCACGACTGGGACCTGGATGTTGGCTTCTCCTTCCGTTACCTGCAGGACAAGGCCCAGATGTATGCCGCCAGCATCGGCACCACCCATACCTGGGAAAATATGTACGCGGGGGCCAAGCTCACCACCGGTACCATCTATGGCATTATGTTCTTCAACGGATCGGCCCGCTACCGCTTCTTCCCCTTTGACGGAGGACGCTCCTACGTGGAGGCGCAGGTAGGCGGTGGTACCGCTCCCGAGATTGAATTCCTCAATTACTACCAGACCTCGTCCATCTTCAACCACCTCAATACCTTTGTGGCTGTGACGGCGCAGTGGGCTCTTACCCACAATCTGGCTCTCCAATTCTCCGGCACCTGGAACACCCTGTACGACCAGCGTGCCACCGTAAGTTACCGTAATCTCCTGATGGCTCATGTTTCTCTCTCGATTTCTTTCTAGTTTGCTGCTGGTTGGTTTTCTCAGCGTAGGGTGCAACCATTTGGTGGGCGGCACTCCGGCGGTGCATACCTACTATGTGCATCCCGACGTGCAGGGAAGGGCTCTGGATACCAAGATGTCCGATTACCTCAAAAGGCATCTCCAGCGCCGTACCGAGGCCAACATCCTGGACCGCGAGGGAATAGAAGTGTCCATCCACGTGGCCGATGATTTCGGAGGAGATTTTGGCTTTGCACACATTCCCGGGGGCGGATACGACCTCCGCGCCAAGGACGAACGCACCATGATCTGGCTGGTGTATCAGTTTATCAAGATGGCCGGAAAGGAAGACAAGGGAATCAATACGGAAGACCTCCCGCCGCTGCTGCTGAGCGGCCGGGATACCGTGGTTACCTTCCCCTTCGAATACCGGGACCTCTACATGCCCACCAACCAGAACATAGACATGACCTATTTGCTGGCCCTGAACAATCTGGAAATTGACTGGGGCATCTGGGGGCACAACCTTTCCCGCGTGCTGGGCAGTAACGGAGACCTCTCCTTCGGCTTCCAGAACATGGACCAGGAACTTTTTGCCAAAGGGGCCGATGGCGTGGTTCACCAGAACCAGTTCTGCTTCTCCTCCTCCAAACTTCTGGACCTTACGGAGAAGTACATCATGGACCAGTACGGAGACGGTACCAGGGTTCCTTACCGCATGACCATAGGCCCGGCCGATAATGACTGGGTGTGCATGTGCCGCCGTTGCGAAACGGCGGGAAATACCAAGGACAACGCTACGCCGGCCGTGGTGCAGTTTGTGGAACGCCTGGCGGCCCGTTTCCCCAACCACACCTTCTTCATCCCGGGTTATTCCACCACCAAGACGCTCCCGGATCACCAGCTCCCGCACAATGTGGGCGTATTCCTGTCGGCCATAGATTATCCGCGTGCCTGGAATTCCGACGACGAACGCAGCCAGAAATTCTTCCAGGAACTGGAGGCTTGGCAAAAGCTTACGGACAATGTCTACGTATGGGACTATGTGTCCAACTTTGACGACTATCTCACTCCTTATCCCATTCTGTACGTGATGCAGGAACGCTTCCGCCAGTACCGGAAGAGGGGAGTGAAGGGCCTGTTCCTTAATGGTTCCGGCTATTTCTATTCCATGCAGCAGGAGATGTACTCCTTCCTGCTGGCCAACCTGCTCATCAATCCGGATGCCAATATAGACCGCATGGTTCGTGAGTATTACGAGGATGCCATGCCCAATGTGGGCCAGTTCTATTCTTCCGTAGTGATATCCATGGAGCAGCATGCCAGGCGTTCGGGCTCTGAACTGCCCCTGTATGGCGGTATGGAAGAGTCTCTGCGCTCCTACCTCTTTGAGCGGGATTTCCGCGAATTCTACTCCGTGTTCCTGCGGGCTGACGCCATGGAAATGACCCACCGTGAGCGTGTGCTGTACGAGAAAACGCGCCAGTTCGTGTCCTTCTCCTTCTTGGAGATGTGCCGCATTCACGGCCTGGGCTCGGGTGGCTTTGCCGAACTGGTGGGAGACCAGTGGGTGGTGAAGCCGGAGGTATGGGCGGCCGTGGAGGACCTGAAGATAATGACTCCCGAAGACGACCTGTGGATTCTGACTGACAACGAGAATACTTCCATGGACCAAATGGACCGCGTGAATGAAGCCGGTGTATATGTGGCCGACTATGAGAACGAGGTGGAACTGTGGTTGGCCAGCGGCGCCTGGAACAACGACCTTCTGCTCAGGCAGCCGCTCACCGTGTATTACGACGGTGGCAGCGAAAAAACCACCAAGCTCACGGATGCCGTGGCCGGCATTTCCCAGAATTACCACTGGGGCTGGCAGATTTATCCGCAGAAAGACCTGGTGATTGAACTCCCGGCCCAATTGTTCCAGGGCCAGTCCGGAGAATTCACTATATCCTTCCTGAACAGCGAGCGGCACCGCATGGCTCCGCCCAAGTCGGTGGAGGTATGGGCCGATGGCCGCAGCGTGGGCGTTCTTCGCCGTGAAGGCCTGGTGGACTATGTGGATGAGGGAGAGAAGGTAACGTTTAAGGGAGCGGCCGGTTTCGGACGCCCCGAGACAGTGGAGCTTCGCTTCATCCCTTCCCACACCCGTAACGTAGGTATTGACGAAATCTATTTCAAGTAATGAAACGAGTCCTTCTTCTGCTTTTGTCGCTCCTGGCGCTGGTTGGCTGCTCCCGTAAGGTGCAGTACACCACCGTGGAAATCAAGGACCCGGTGCGCCATTACTATCCCATTCTGCAGGGGCAGGAGCTCACGGTGATGATCCGTATCCAGAATAAGGGAAAGGTGCCGCTGGTGGTGAAGGATATCCAGCCCTCCTGCGGTTGCATTATCCTGGAAAGCGACCACGAAATGGTGGTGCCGCCGGAGCGTTCCATGATGGTAACCCTCAAGTACGACAGCCGCAAGAATGTGGGCAAGGTGGAGCACGCCATCCGTTTCTGGGGCAATATTTCGCCCTCCGGCATGGCCGAAATGCGCTTTGACGTGAACGTGGTGCCGGATGCCTCCTACCACCACGACTACGAAGAAATGTACGACAAGGAGGAAAGTGACCGTCTCATCAAGAAGTACTTCGAAGAAAGCGGCATAGAAAGCGCCCTGGGCTACTACGTAGACCGCTAGCCCGTCATGCCCGGCCCCACCGGGCATCTCTTTACAACTTAACTGTAGGAATATCCTCCCAGCGGGTGGTGTAGTGCGGGGACTGATGCTCCCGGGTGCTGTACACCTCGCCGGAGCCCTGTACGCCAAAGCGGATGGCACCGGGGCCGAAGGATCGGTTGATGCTTTCGATGGCGCCGGACAGGCGGGCATCCCTCTGGGCGGCCTCTGAATCGGCAAAAAGGGAGCCGGTGGCCGATACCGCGCTCATCAGTTTGGTAACCACCACGCCGGCCTTCTTGTAGCCATAGCCTGGCCGATAGATTTCCTGGCAGGCACGCACGGCGGCGGGCACCAGCTTGCGGTAATCGGCCTCTCCCTCCGGGAACACCACCACGCGGGCCTCGTGTGCCTGCGGGGCGTTCTCCTTGAAGCGGTTGGTGAAGGCAAAAACCACCATCTCCAGGGCCAGGGAGCCCTGTTTGCGGAGTTTCTCCACTACGGCTTCAGCAAAGTTGGCCACTTGCTCGGCCAGCTGGGCCGGCTGGGTAATTTCGTGCGCAAAACTGCGGGAAACGCAGATGCTCTGGCGGTCCTGCGGAAGGTCTTCCAGGCCGATGCAGGGGATGCCGCGAAGCTCCTGCCGGGTGCGCCAGCCGGGCAGGGCAAAGAGCTTGCGCACCGTCTCCTCCGGCAGCTGCGCATAGTCCCAGGCGGTCTTCACGCCCATCACGTCCAGCTTCTTCA
This sequence comes from Bacteroidales bacterium UBA3623, assembly GCA_002373715.1. Classification (GTDB taxonomy): domain Bacteria; phylum Bacteroidota; class Bacteroidia; order Bacteroidales; family UBA932; genus Cryptobacteroides. The sequence goes on along the minus strand of DFLI01000098.1, from coordinate 7,260 downwards.
CGCTGCGGCGGCCAATTCCCCAGACATCGGCCACGGGAAACTTGCGCAGCACTTTCTCAATATCCTGGGGCCGATGCATGTAGCATCCGCCCTTCAGCTTGGGATACTGTTTGCAAAGCTTGGAGGCAATTTTGGCCAGTGTCTTGGTGGGGGCGATGCCCACGGACACCGGGATGGAGGTATCCCGCCAGCAGCGGGCCGATATAGCCTTGGCGTAGGCGTCAAAATCGGCCTTAATGCCCGTTAAATCCAGGAAAGCCTCATCTATGGAGTATTGCTCCACCGAAGGGGAAAACTCTCTTAAAACGGCCTGTACGCGGGCCGACATTTCCCCGTAGAGGGCGTAATTGCCGGAGAAGACAGCTACGTTGTTGGCTTTTACGATGTCCCTGATTTTGAACAGGGGAGCGCCCATGGGAATGCCCAGCGCCTTGGCTTCGTTAGAGCGGGCCACGGCGCAGCCGTCGTTGTTGGAAAGCACAATGACGGGCTTTCCGTTCAGTTCCGGACGGAAAACGCGCTCACAGGAGGCAAAGAAATTATTACAGTCCGCTAGGGCGTACATTTCTTAATTACCCAGGTTACCACACCCCATACGCTGAAGTTATTTTCCGGCCCCACGGGAATGGGCGGATATGCCGGATTGGCGGGACGCAGCACAGCCCCGTTTTCCGAGATTTCCACGGTTTTCACGGTGAACTCCCCGTCCAGGAAGCACACGGCCCGGCAGCCGTTGTAAGGCTCCAGTGCGCGGTCCACAATGAGGATGTCTCCTTCGTCCATATCGGCCTCCACCATGGATACTCCGTCTACGCGGAAGAAAAAGGTGGATGCGCGATGGCGCACCAGCAGACTCGTCAGGTCCAGGTGTTCGCGGATGCTTTCGGCCGGGGAAGGGAAGCCGGCTTTTACTTCTCCCAGGAAGTCGAATTCCGGGGAGGAGCCTTCAAATAATTGTTGGGGTTCCATAGGAACAAAGATAGAAAAAAACAGAGGCCTGTTGAAAACTTTTGCAGAAAAAGTGCGGGGGAGTGTTGTATTAAAATTATTTAATATCTACCTTTGTCCGGTCATTTTTTAGCCAGTAGGGTTGGATATACTTAACAAACCTTATATATGACACAAAATCAGCAAGCTATCTATGATGCCCGCACGCTTGGCACGGGCAAGATGCTTACCCTCGGCCTCCAGCACATGTTCGCCATGTTCGGAGCCACGGTTCTGGTCCCGGTAATTACCGGTCTTTCGATGAGCGCCACCCTCCTTTTCGCAGGTCTTGGAACGCTCATTTTTCATTTACTCACCAAGATGAAGGTACCGGCATTCCTGGGTTCGTCCTTCGCTTTCCTTGGCGGCTACGCAACGGTAGCTACCATGGGTGAAGCCCAAGGACTCAGCCTTACGGAATCATTGCCTTATGCCTGCATCGGAGTTTTCTGTTCAGGCATTCTTTATTTCATCCTGGCAGGCCTGTTTGCCGCTTTCGGCGCCAAGAAGGTGATGCGCTTCTTCCCCCCCGTGGTAACGGGCCCCATCATCATCGCCATCGGCCTTACCCTTAGCGGCAGCGCCATCAACAACTGCAACCAGAACTGGTGGATTGCTATCCTGGCTGTTGTCATCATCATCATCTGCAACATCTGGGGCAAGAAAATGATCAAGATTGTCCCCATTCTCCTGGGTGTGCTGGGCTCCTACATCGTAGCTGCCTGCTTCGGTATGTGCGATTTTTCCCCTGTGAAAAGCGCCGCCTGGATTGGCCTTCCCTTCCAATGGGAGAATACGGCCTTCCACGTGTTTGCCAACCCTAACTGGGGCCTCATTGTAAGCGCTATCATCGCTATTGTTCCCATCTCCATCGCTACCATGATGGAGCACATTGGCGATATCTGCGCCATCTCCTCCACCACCGGAGAAAACTACCTGGAAGATCCGGGTTTGCACCGCACCCTCATGGGTGACGGCCTGGCCACCATGATGGCCTCCCTCTTTGGCGCTCCCGCTAATACCACATATGGAGAGAACACTGGCGTACTGAACATTACCAAGGTCTTCGACCCCCGTGTAGTACGCATCGCTGCCTGCTTTTCCATCATCCTGAGCTTCTGCCCCAAGTTCAGCGCCCTCATCAGCTGCATGCCTGCCGCTACCATCGGTGGTGTGTCCCTGGTGCTTTACGGTATGATTTCCGCCGTGGGTATCCGCAACATTGTGGAGAACCGCGTGGACTTCACTAAGAGCCGCAATGTGATTGTGATGGCCCTTATCCTGGTGCTGGCCATCGGCATTAAGTACGGTGCCAACGATGCCGTTTCCCTGGGCTTTACCAGCCTGAGCGGCCTGGCCGTGGCTGCCCTGGTGGGCGTTATCCTCAATGCCATCCTGCCCGGAAAGGACTATGAGTTCGGCGACAATCCCAGCGCCGACAAGTCCGTAGACTTCGAGGTGAATCCTTCTTTGAGGAAATAAGAGATGCCCGGTCACGCCGGGCATGACGAACAGATTATTTTACATATTAAATCATAAACTACGTTTTATGTCTAAAAAAACTATTCTTGCTGTAGTTATCGCAGCCCTTGGCTTTGGCCAGCTGGCCCAGGCCCAGACCAACATTCAGGTTTTCTACGATTTCGGAAAGGATCGTAAACACGTCACCACCACCGTGGAAGGTTTCTACAATGACAATTGGGGAAATACCTTCTTCTTTGTAGATCACGACTTCAACAACCGCATTGACAACAAGGTGATTTCCCCTAACGGTACGTATATGGAGATTGCCCGCTGCTTGAACTTCTGGCAGAACACCAAGCTGGGTGGCCTGAGCCTCCAGGTTGAATACAATGGCGGTATTTACAACGCATATGCCATCAACAACGCCGTCCTGGCCGGTCTTGACTATTTCTTCCACAGCGCCGATTATAAGAATACGCTGAATGTGAAGGTTCTCTACAAGTGGATTGACTACCGCGGTCAGGCAAGGGCCGATGTCCCCGACTACAAGTTCAAGAGCCAGGTTCCCATGCAGTTCACCCTGGTTTGGGGTATGCAGGATCTGTTTGGCCTGAAGGGTCTGCGCTTCAGCGGTTTTGCCGATTTCTGGTGGCAGGATCATGTCCTCTACAACGATCATAATGGCCCGCTCGTGGGTGGCTTCTCCCGCTTCGTGTTCCTCTCCGAGCCTCAACTCTGGTACAACGTGGGCCAGTGGTTCGGCGTGAACAACTTCAATATCGGCGGCGAGGTGGAACTCTCCTATGACTTCGGTTCCTCCAAGGGCTTTTGGGCCCGTCCCTGCGCAGGTGTTAAGTGGGTTTTCTAAAGGGATGACCCTCCCTGAAGCTCCTATAAGTCCCTCCCCCGAGGGGAGGGGTTTCGGGAGGGGGTAACGATAAACATTTAATTGTTTCATGAAATGAAACCGGCTTTTGAAAAACTTTTTGGGTTTGATTCGAAGGTAAATAATGTCCGCACAGAGATTCTGGCGGGCATGACCACCTTCCTCACCATGGCCTACATCCTGGCCGTTAACCCCAACATCTTCAGCGCCCTTCCGGGCATGCCTCAGGGCAGCGTATTCACCTCTACCGCCCTGGCTGCCATTGTGGGTACCCTGGTGATGGCCCTGTATGCCAAGAAGCCTTTCGCCCTGGCCCCCGGTATGGGCCTGAACGCCTTCTTCGTGTACACCGTGTGCCTGGGTATGGGTTATTCCTGGCAGTTTGCCCTTACGGCCGTGCTCCTGGAAGGCCTTATCTTCATTGTGCTCACCGTTACCAAGGTGCGCAGTTGGCTGCTGAACGCCATCCCCGGTACGCTGAAGAAAGCCATCGGCGCCGGTATCGGCCTGTTCATTGCTTTCATCGGCATGCAGAACGCCGGTATCATCGTGGATAACGCCTCCACGCTGGTGGGTCTGGGTAAAATCACCGAAGGCACCGCCCTGCTGGGCATGATCGGCCTGTTCGTTACAGCCGCTCTGGTGATGGCCAAGGTCCGCGGCGGCATGCTGTGGGGTATTCTCATCACCACCGTCATCGGCCTTTTCATCAAAGACCCTGCAACGGGTGAGGCCATTACCAAGTTCAACGGTTTCGTATCCCTGCCGGACACCGTGGCCCCCATCTTCTGCCAGTTTGACTGGAGTCACGTCTTCAGCTGGGACATGCTGGTGATTGTGTTCACCTTCCTGTTTGTGGATATGTTTGACACCATGGGCACCATCATCGGTGTGCACCAGGGTGCCGGACTTATCCCGGACGACGGCCCCCGCGACAACGTGCCCGGCGCCGAGAAGATGTTCCTGGCCGACTCTATTGCCACCGTGGCCGGTGCCTGCCTGGGTACATCCACCACCACCACTTATGTAGAGAGCGCCGCCGGCGTGGGTGAAGGTGGCCGTACCGGTCTCACCGCCTTTTCCACCGCCGTGTGCTTTGCCCTGGCCCTGTTCTTCAGCCCGCTGTTCCTGGCCATTCCCAGCGCAGCCACCGCTCCTGCCCTCATCATTGTGGGCGTGATGATGATGCCTTCCATCAAGCGCATCCACTGGGACGACTATTGCAAAGCCATTCCTGCTTTCATCACCATCGTGATGATGCCCCTCGCATACAGCATCTCTGACGGTATCCTCATCGGTGTTATCACCTATGTAGCCTGCCACGCCCTGGCCGGTCGTTTCAAGGATATTTCCATAACCATGTGGGTTCTCGCTGTGCTCTTTGTATGTAAATACATATTTATCTAAAGGGTACAGATAAATATCGAAGAAGCCGACTCAAAAGAGCCGGCTTCTGTTTTTTATGGGCCGATGATTTACTCCATCCGGATGGTGGTGGTGCGGTCTACGGGGAGGGAGAATGCAATGCCCTGGCCCTCCTGGGAAAGGCCGCTCTCGGCATATACCGTCTGCAGCACGGCATCCTTGATTTCCTCGGGAACCAGGATGATGACCAGTTCCTTGTCTGGCTGGATGGTGACGCCGAAGAATTCTTCGGCCTCGGGATTGGCACTTCCACGTCCGCGGAGGATGGTACCGCCGCGGGCGCCGGCCTTACGGGCGGCTTCCACTACGTTCTGGGAGAATCCTGCGTTTACAATGCAGATAACCAGTTGGAATTTTGTTTCTTCAGCCATATTATGCTTCCTCCTTGACGGTTCGTTTGTCGTTTGCTAAGAATCCATACACCAGGGTGCCAATAACACTGGTAAGTTTCACGGTAAAGGCCACGCCCTTGTAGGTTTTGCCCTTTTTGAAGGTTTCGTCCAGCTGCTCTATAAGCTTGGGGGCCTGATCTGAACGCACCACGCTGATGAGCAGAGTCTTGGGTTGCTCCGTGAGGCCCAGGTAACTCAGAACCAGGTGAGTGGTACCCTTGGCGGCCATAGAGAACTGCAGGTTGGCCTGGTGTTTCTGAATGATGCTGGAATAGTATGCGGCCTTCTCGTTGTGCACGATGGCCATGAGCAGTTCCAACTTCATGGGAGCTATATTCCGGGTTCCAGCCATAACTTATTCGAAGAAAATGATTTGATCGTCTCCGGCTTCCAGAATGCGCTTCATGGCCAGGTTGCTGCGGTAACGAACCGTCATCACGGACTTGAAGCCCAGGCTCTGGATGGTGATAAGGGGCGTCATGGCCACCATGGCCACTACGCCAAAGGCAAAGTCCAGCACCGCGCTCTCTCCCTGCAGGGTGGCGCAGACGCCAATGACCATGGGCAGGATGAAGCTGGAAGTGAGGGGACCGCTGGCTACGCCGCCGGAGTCGAAGGCAATGGCCGTATACAGCTTGGGCACAAAGAAGGAAAGGCCCAGCGAGAGCACATAACCCGGAATAAGGTAGTAAAGCACCGAGAAGCCCAGGTACACGCGCAGCACAGAAAGGCCAATGGAAACGCCCACGCCAACGGACAGGGCCAGCATCATCTGCCGCTTGGTAACCTCTCCTCCCGTGATGTCCTGCACCTGGTTGTTAAGCACGTGCACGGCGGGTTCTGCCAGAACCACCACATTGCCAATAATAAAGGCAAAGACAATGATAATAAGAGGATTATGGGCCGATAACTGGGAACCTATCTTAAAGCCCAGCGGCATAAAGGCCATCTCTACGGCGGCTAGGAAAAGCACCAGGCCTATAAAGGTGTACAGAATGCCGAAGAGAATCTGGAAAATCTTGGACTTGGGGAGCTTCAGTACCAGGAACTGCAGCACAAAGAAGGAGAAAACCACCAGGAAAAGGGATTTTCCCACGCCGTAACCCGTTTCGAAGAACAGTTGGAAGAGGCCCTCCGAGAACACGGCGTCCATGGAATAGTCAGGAATCTTGAAGCTGAGGTCTCCTTTGGTGAACATGGAAAGGGCCAGCACCGCCAGCATGGGGCCCACGGAGCAAAGCGCAATGAGACCGAAGCTGTTTTCCGAAGCGTTGCGGCCACCCACCGTGAGGGCGATACCTACTCCCAGGGCCATGATGAAGGGCACGGTGATGGGACCGGTGGTAACGCCGCCCGAGTCGAAGGACATGGCCATGAGGGAGCCCCGGCCGGCATCAATGAGCAGCGCGGCCAGGCAGAAAAGGACCATGTAGAAGAACAGCAGGAGGTTCGTCAGGTCCATGTGGAAGATAATCTTCACTACGCCGATGAGCAGCAGCAAGCCTACGCCCACACCCACGGTGGCAATGAGAAGGGTGCCGTTCATCACCGCCTTCACCTGCTCTGCCAGCACAGACAAATCCGGTTCTGCAATGGTGATGAGAAGCCCCATGAAAAAGCCCACAGACATTAAGACGCCCATTCTCTTGGAAGCCGTGAGGCCCTGGCCAATGTATTGGCCCATGGGCGTCATGGCCATATCGGCCCCCAGGTTAAAGAGGCCTATTCCCAGCACCAGCAGTAGGGCCGATGCCAAAAAGACCAGCAGTTCCCGAACGGAAATGCTCACCCAGGGAGTGAGAGAGAGACCCAGCACCAACAGGCTTACGGGCATCACCGAAAGGAGGGATTCCCGAAGCTTTTCGCGCAAAGAGGCCACGATGGCCGATTGGAACTGGGGAGAAGGCTTTTCCATAACGTACAAAGATACGAATATATCTTGATTTATCCCACGTACTCCGAAGGAGGAACGCCGAACTGTTTCTTGAAGGAAGTGGAGAAGTGGGAGAGGGTGTTGAAGCCCGTCATCCACGCAATCTCACTCATGTTGTGCTTGCCTTCCTTCAGGAGGTCTGCCGCGCGGTTCAGCTTGTAGCGCTTGAAGAA
>DFLI01000037.1 GCA_002373715.1 Bacteroidales bacterium UBA3623 | reverse complement strand
GCCTTTGCCCAGCAGATTACGGTTACCGGTGTGGTAACCTCGTCGGCCGACGGCTACGGCGTCATCGGTGCCGCAGTCCAGGAAAAAGGTACGGACAACGGTACCATCACAGACTTCGACGGCAACTTCACCATCACGGTGAAGGAAGGTGCCGTCCTGGTCTTCTCCTCCATCGGTTATTCCACCCTTGAACTTCCCGCTCAGGCGCAGATGTCCGTGGTCATGGACGAAGACGCCCAGCTACTGAATGAGGTAGTGGTAACCGGTTATACAGTCCAGCGCAAGGCCGATCTGACAGGTGCCATCTCCACGGTGAACACCGACGATCTGGCCAAGCAGAACGAGAACAACCCCGTCAAGGCCCTGCAAGGACGTGTTCCGGGCATGAACATCACGGCCGACGGTTCTCCTTCCGGTGCAGCGACGGTCCGCATCCGCGGTATCGGCACCCTGAACAACAACGACCCGTTGTACATCATCGACGGCGTTCCCACCAAAGCCGGCATGCACGAGCTCAACGGTAACGATATCGAGAGCATCCAGGTGCTGAAAGACGCCGCATCCGCTTCCATTTATGGTAGCCGGGCAGCAAACGGTGTCATCATCATCACCACCAAAGGCGGCAAGGAAGGAAAGGTGAAAGTGGACTTTGACGCCAGCGTGGCCGCCCAGACCTACATGAACCGCATGCAGGTGCTCAACGCCGAGGAATTCGGCCGCGTGATGTGGCAGGGCTACGTGAACGACGGCCTGAATCCCAACATGAACGCCCTGGGTTATGTGTACGACTGGGGCTACGATGCCAACGGCAACCCTGCCCTGCACAGCGTCCGCATGAACAAATACCTGGACGCCGCCGGCAAAACGCCCGCCAGCGATACCGACTGGTTCAAGGAAACCACCCGTACCGGTATCATTCAGCAGTACAACCTCTCGCTGAGCAATGGCTCCGAACGCGGCAATTCCTTCTTCTCCCTGGGTTATTACAAGAATGACGGTGTTATCAAATACTCCGATTTCTCCCGTCTGAGCGCCCGTATCAACACAGACTATAAACTCCTGAAAATCGGCGACCGCAACATTGTGACCATCGGCGAGCATTTCACGGTAAACCGCACCTCCGAGGTGCAGGCCCCGGGCGGATTCCTGGAGAATGCGCTCCAGTTCAACCCGTCCATCCCCGTGTACACCACCGACGGTGATTTCGCCGGTCCCGTGGGCGGCTATGCCGACCGTGAGAACCCTCTCGCCCGCCTTACCCGCAACGCAGACAACCGTTACTCCTATTGGAGAATTTTTGGTGACGCCTTCCTGAACATCAACCCGCTCAAGGGCCTCAACATCAAGACCACCTTCGGTATCGACTACGCCCAGAAAGAGCAGCGCATCTTCACTTATCCGGTAACGGAAGGTACGGTAGCCAACCCTACCAATGCCGTGGAAGGCAAGCAGGAACACTGGCTCAAATGGATGTGGAACGCCATCGCCACCTACAACATGGAGATTGGCAAGCACCGCGCCGACTTCCTTGTGGGTACGGAAATCAACCGTGAAAAGGATACCTGGTTCAGCGGCAAGGCCTACGACTTCGCCGTCCTGAATCCCGACTACATGTGGCCCAGCGCTGCTGTAGGCGAGGCAGAAGCCTATGGAGGCGGCGGTGGATTCACCCTGGTTTCCTTCTTCGGAAAAGCCAACTACAACTTCGCAGACCGCTACCTGGCCAGCGTTACAGTCCGTTACGACGGTTCCAGCCGATTCGGCCGCAACAACCGCTTCGGTCTGTTCCCTTCCGTCTCCCTGGGATGGCGCATTGACAAGGAACCCTTCATGGAGGATGCCACCTGGCTGGAGAACCTGAAGCTCCGCGCCAGCTGGGGCCAGACCGGTAACCAGGAAATCGACAACGTAGCCCGCTACACACTGTACGAGAGCAACTACGGCGAGGCCGGTTTCGGCGGACAGAGCTATGGTACCAGCTACGACATTGAAGGCACCAACGGCGGCAAGACGCTGCCCAGCGGCTTCAAGCGCAACCAGCTGGGCAACGACAACCTGAAGTGGGAAACCACCACCCAGACCAACGTGGGTTTGGACTTTGCCATGTTCAAGAGCGCCCTCTACGGTTCCTTCGAAGCTTACTACAAGAAGACCACCGACATTCTGGTGTACATGCCCGGTATCGGTGTCATGGGTGAAGGCGCTTCCCAGTGGATCAACGCCGGTGCCATGGACAACAAGGGTCTGGAATTCAACATCGGCTACCGCGGTGAGGTAGGCGACTTCCAGTACGACCTGGCCGGCAACATCGGCACCTATAATAACAAGGTGACCAAACTGCCTGACACCATCGCCGCTGCCGGCACCTTCGGCGGAAACGGCGTGGAAAGCGTGGTAGGTCATCCCAGGGACGCACAGGTAGGTTATGTGTACGACGGCATCTTCAAGAGCCAGGAGGAAATTGACAACCATGCCACCCAGAACGGTGCCGGCCTGGGCCGCATCCGCTGGAAGGACCTCAACAATGACGGCATCATCAATGAGAAAGACCAGAAATGGATTTACTCTCCCGTTCCGGATTTCACTTGGGGTCTGAATATTTACCTGCAGTACAAGAATGTGGACCTCACCATGTTCTGGCAGGGTGTCCAGGGCTGGGATGTCATCAGCGACTTCAAGAAGCAGACCGATATCTGGAGCGGACTCAACATTTCCAACCTGAACAAGGGCCGCCGCATCCTGGATGCCTGGAGCCCCAGCAACATGGCTTCCAACATCCCCGCCGTGAGCATCATGGACAACAACAACGAGAAGCGCGTGTCCTCCTACTTCGTGGAAGACGGCTCCTACGCCAAGCTGCGCAACATCCAGGTGGGCTACAACTTCCCCAAACGGATTTGCGAAACCCTGCACATGACCCGTCTGAGACTGTATGTATCGGCCCAGAACCTGCTCACCATCCGCAGCAGCAAGTTCACCGGCGTGGATCCGGAGAACCCGAACTTCGACTATCCTATCTCTACCAACGTGACGATGGGTATCAATGTTTCCTTCTAATGCACTACCGATTATGAGAAAGTATATTTCCATCCTATATATGGGCCTGGCTTGCTGCATGGCACTTTCCTGCAACAAGATGCTCTCCGAGCAGGTTCCCCAGGCGACGCTGAGCGACGAGCAGGTGAAAGACCCCGCCAATGCAGAGGGCATGGTGGTGGCCGCCTACGCCATCTTCACTTCGGCCGAGGATATCAACTCCTCCTTCTCCATGTGGAACTTCGACGTGCGCTCCGATGACGCTTACAAGGGCGGCAACGGCACCAGCGACGGTGACGTATTCCACCAGCTCGAAATCCAGCAGGGTGTCCTTACCACCAACTGGAACATCAATGACATGTGGGTCCGCTTATACAACAGCCTGTCCCGCGTAAACAGCGCCATCGCCCTGCTGAACGAGTGCGACGACAGCTTCGCCATGAAGGAACAGCGCCTGGCAGAGATGAAATTCCTGCGCGGCTATGGTCATTTCCTCCTCAAGCGCCTGTACAAGAACATTCCCTTCGTCGTCAACCCCAACCTCACCTATGAGGAATACAACGAACTGTCCAACACGGCCTATTCCAACGATGAAGGCTGGCAGCTCATCATAGACGACGTGAAGGAGGCCTTTGACGTACTGCCTGAAGTGCAGGCCGATAAAGGCCGTCCCACCAAGGCCGCGGCCGCCGCTTTCCTGGCCAAGCTTTATCTGTACAAGGCCTACCGCCAGGACGATCCCAAGTCCAACAAGGTGACCGCCATCAATACCGAAGACCTCCAGAAGGTCATCGAGTACAGCGACCCCACCAAGTACTACGCCAACTACGACCTGGAAGAAGACATCCACAACAACTTCCGCCCGGAAGAGATGTACGAGAACGGCAAGGAGAGCATCTGGGCCATCCAGTACTCCCGCAACGACGGTTCCACCTACGGCAACCTGAACTGGAGCTACGGCCTTATCGGCCCCAGCATCGACAACGTTACCGACGGAGCCTGCGACTTCTACAAGCCCAGCCAGAATCTGGTGAACGCCTTCCGCACCGGTGCCGACGGTCTTCCTTTCCTGGACGGCTTCAATGAGAAGGACTACAGCTTCGGTGACAATGCAGATCCCCGTCTGTTCCTCACCGTGGGCATGCCCGGCCTTCCTTACATGTTCAACAAGAACTTCATCCAGGACGAGACCAAACAGTGGAGCCGCGGCAACGGCCTGTACGGCTACTACATCAGCCTCAAGCAGAACGTGGATCCCGCCCTCGTGGGTGAATACCTCATCAAGGGTTCCTACTGGGCCTCTTCCATGAACCGCATCGTCTTCCGCTATGCCGATGTGCTCCTGGAACGTGCCGAAGCGTATGCCCAGCTGGGCGAAAGCGGAAAGGCCATCGATCTGGTGAACCAGATTCGCAGGCGTGCCGCTTCCTCTACCCAGATGTTCTCCGATTATCCTTCCCGCTACGGCGTCAAGATCTACGCTACCGAGTACAAGGGAAGCTATGGCAAGGAAGACGTCATCAAGATTGTGAAGATGGAACGCCGTCTGGAGATGGGTATGGAGTGCGAGCGATTCTTCGACCTGGTGCGCTGGGGCGACGCCGCCACCGTGCTCAATAAGTATTATGCCGAAGAAGCAGACAACTGCACCATCTATAGGGATGCCAAGTTCACGGCCGAAAAGGACGAGTATCTGCCCATCCCCGCCTCTCAAATCGCCGCTTCCAACGGCCACTATACTCAGAATATCGGCAATTGGTGATAATCAACGACGCATACCATGAAACACAAATTATTCTATATCGCAGCCGCATTGCTTTGCCTGGCAGGCTGCACCAAGAAAACAGCAAGCGACCTCAAACTGGGTGGTGACTGTCTCATCCAGACCATCTCCCTGGACAATTTCGAGGGAACCATCGACCTGGCCGCCCGCAGCATCGTGGTCCGTCTTCCGGAAGTCTATGCCACTTCCTCGATGGAAATCACGGAACTGACCCTGTCCAACGGCGCCACCTGCAATGTTGTTAAGGGCCAGAAACTGAACATGGACGCCGCAAAAGGCATCCACGTGAGCAACGGAGACGCCTCCATCGACTGGACGCTGAGCGTCCTTCATGACGAGGCCCGCATCCTGCACTTTGTGCTGAACGACATCTACACCGGCACCATCGACCAGGAAGCCAAGACCATATCGGCCTTCGTTCCCAAATCGGAAGGCATCAATGCCCTGGTACCCACCATCGTCATCAGCCAGAACGCCACCATTTCCCCGCTTTCCGGCGTACCTCAGGACTTCACCGAGCCCGTACAGTATACCGTAACCAACAACTCCGCCAAGAGCGTCTATACGGTGAACGTGACGGCCATCGACAAGCCCAAGGCCCTGTTCATCGGCGAACCCGCCAACATGAACGACCTGGATCCCGAGGCCGGCGCAGCCTGCCAGTGGATGCTTTCCAACGTGCCCGGCGCCCTGTACACCAGTTTTGCAGACTTTGCAGCCGGTACCGTGGAACTGGATGAATGCCGGATTATCTGGTGGCACTTCCACATGGACGGCGGTGTGGACGGTCACGACAACTTTGTGGCCAAGGCCCCTTACGCCCTGGAAGCCGTGAACCAACTCCGTGCCTACTATGAGAACGGCGGAGCCTTCTTCCTCACCCGTTATGCCACCAACCTGCCTTCCTTCATCGGCGCCACCGGTGACGACGAGTGGACCACCCCGAACAACTGCTGGGGCCAGAACGAAGACGGCGCAGAGCGCTGCTGGGGTCCTTGGGACTTCAACATCTTCGGTGGTCAGAACGAGCATCCGCTGTATGGCGGCCTCATCGCCGGCGATGACCCCAACAAGGTTTACTGCACCGACAACGGTTACCACATCACCAACTCCACGGCCCAGTACCACATCGGTACCGACTGGGGCGGCTACGATGACCACGCTGCCTGGGAAGCCCGTACCGGCGCCAAGATCCTGGGCGTAGGAGGAGACGGAGCTGTCGTGGCCTGGGAATATCCTGCCAAGGACGGCAAGGGCGGCATCATCTGCATCGGCTCCGGCTGCTATGACTGGTATTCCTACATGTTCGAACCCGAATATGAGGAG
>DFLI01000074.1:4284-6902 GCA_002373715.1 Bacteroidales bacterium UBA3623 | reverse complement strand
GGATGGCGTCTACCTGGTTCTTCATGAGGGCGATGAGCGGAGAGATAACAATGGCCGTTCCTTCCATGATGAGGGCGGGCAACTGATAGCACAGGGACTTGCCTCCACCGGTGGGCATGAGGACAAAAGCATTATTGCCCTCTATGAGATGCGTGATGATTTTCTCCTGGTCACCTTTAAACGCGTCGTAACCAAAGAAAGTCTTCAGTTTCTCGTGTAATATGGCCGATTGGACGCTCATCTGCTTAATAATTAACAGAATCCAGGGTTAAATTTAACAAAATGAAATCAAAAAAGCAAATAAAACTAACACCCAGCGGGCTTTTTTCACCACTCATCGGTCATTTTTATGATAAGTGATAAAAATTGCGTATATTTGCAGATTGAGCGCGCGAAAGCTCTTTTAAAAGATTTTAATAATTAAACACTTATAACAATGAAACTCGCAAAACTTTTTGTTATCGCCTCTGCCGCCGCCCTGGTGGTGGCTTGCGGCTCCCCCAAGGTGGAGGGTTCCAAGGCTGTTCAGGCCATGTATCCCAGCAAGGGTCAGGTAGACACCACTTCCTATCTCCTCGGTGTTAACTTCGGTCTCATCATCACCCAGAACGGTTTCGGTGAGATGAACATGGCCCAGATTGAGAAGGGTATGAAGGACGCTCTCAACGCCAAGGAAGGCCAGCCCATGGACTCCGCTTTCGTAAAGCAGTTCAAGATTAACCCTGCCGATATGAACGCCATCATCAACGGCTACCTCCAGCAGGTAACCGCCTACGAAGGTGCTCTGAACAAGGAAAAGGGTGACAAGTTCCGCAAGGACTTCTATGTAAAGAACAGCGCCGATTCCACCGCCTCCGGTATCGTTTACCTCATCCAGGATTCCGGTAGCGACGTGCGCGCCACCGACGACCGCGACACCGTGAAGGTGAACTACCGCGGCACCCTCATCGACGGTAAGGAATTCGACAAGAACGAAGGCATTGAGTTCCCTCTGAACCGCGTCATCCGCGGCTGGACCGAGGGCATGAAGCTCATCGGCGAAGGTGGCAAGATCACCCTCGTTATCCCTGCCAACCTCGCTTACGGCGAGCGTGGTCCCCGTGAGATTGGTGCTAACTCCACCCTCGTCTTCGACGTAGACCTCCTGGAGGTTCACCCTTACGTAGAGAAAGTGGTAGAAGAGCCCAAGAAGAAGTAAATCTATGGCACTGGAACTGGAAGGCACCCTTCGCCAGAAAATGGGCGTACAGTCCGGTACGTCGGCACGCGGTCCCTGGGCCAAGCAGGAGTTTGTGGTAGAGTTTCCCGACGGAAACTTCACCTCCCAGGCCTGCTTCACCGCATGGGGACAAGATAAAGTGCAGGAACTGGACAAGTACCAGGTGGGAGACCGCGTAAAGGTTTCCTTCAACCTCAAGAGCCGGGAATTCAACGGCCGATGGTACAACGACCTCCAGATTTGGCGCATCGCCCCTGCCGGCGAAGCCGCTCCGGCGGCGCCGGCCGCATCGGCCTACACCCAGCCGGCCGCCCCTGCCCCCGTGGCACCGGCCCCCACCCTGGATGACATGCCAGCCGACATCCCGGAAGACGATCTTCCGTTCTAGTACGATATTTGAGCTAATGGGATCTCCGGAAAACCAGCCATGGTTTCCCGGAGATTTCTTTGTATATTTGTAAGTTTTCTGACATTATGACAGGTATGGCATCTATAGGATACAATAACCGCTGGGTTCGTATGGCTAAAGACCTCATTTTTGTGGCCATTGGCTGCTTCCTTCTGTGGAGGGGTGGCTTCTT
Organism: Bacteroidales bacterium UBA3623; assembly: GCA_002373715.1. Lineage (GTDB taxonomy): Bacteria > Bacteroidota > Bacteroidia > Bacteroidales > UBA932 > Cryptobacteroides. The sequence continues at coordinate 5,102 of DFLI01000074.1, read as the reverse complement.
TGTTTCCCTGCTGGGCATCTTCGCCCTGGTATGGTACGGCAGAGACGCCTACTACCAGGCCAAGGTTCTCTGGCAGGAGAAGCATTACGTGCCCCAGGGGGAGAAAACCACCACATCGGCCCCTTCCGAGGGTGGCAAAATTACCGTGAGCACCAATGCCAAAGAGGTAGATTTCGAAAAGGAGTAATTTGTGATTCCGAAAGAGACAGTTGACCAAATACTTGACACCGCCCGCATTGAGGAGGTTGTCGGAGACTTCGTGACGCTCAAGCGCCGCGGGTCCAGCTACGTGGCCTGCTGTCCCTTCCATAACGAGAAAACCCCCTCTTTCCACGTAACGCCCGCCAAGGGCATTTACAAGTGCTTCGGCTGCGGCAAGGCCGGCAGCGCCGTGGGCTTTGTGATGGACTACGAGCACATGACGTATCCCGAGGCCCTTCGCTATCTGGCCCGCAAGTACAACATTGAGGTAAAGGAAGAGGAAGAAACGGCCGAGCAGATTGCCGCCCGTCAGCGCAGCGAAAGCCTCATGGCTGTGAGCGAATTTGCCCGCCAGTATTTCTGCGACCAGCTCAAGGAAGGAGAAGGCCGCGCCGTGGGCTACAACTATTACCGCACCCGCCACATTGAAGACGCCACCATTGAGCAGTGGAGCCTGGGCTGGGCCCCTTCCGGGAAAAGCTCCCTGGTAGACGCCGCCCGCGCCGCCGGTTACAAAGACGAATACCTGGTGGCAGCCGGCCTGGCCATCCAGCAGGAAGACGGCACGCTGGTAGACAAGTTCCGGGAGCGTGTGATGTTCCCCATCCATTCGGTGA
>DFLI01000074.1:0-4103 GCA_002373715.1 Bacteroidales bacterium UBA3623 | reverse complement strand
CCAAACAGGACCGCTGCATCCTGGTAGAAGGCAACGTGGACGTAGTGATGATGCACCAGATGGGCATCACTAACGTAGTGGCCTCCTGCGGCACCTCCCTCACCGAGGAACAGGTGCGCCTCATCAAAAAGTTCACGGAGAACATCACCATCATGTACGACGGAGACAAGGCCGGCCTGCATGCCGCCATCCGCGCCATCGGCCTTATTCTCAAAGAGGGCATGAACCCGCGCGTGGTGTTCCTGCCGGACGGAGACGACCCGGATTCCTTCTCCCAGAAACACACCCTGGAAGAAATTCAGGACTATATCCGGGACAACGAGCAGGACGGCATTGTGTTCAAGACCAACCTCCTGCTGAAGGATGCCGGAGATGATCCCCTGAAAAAGGCCAACCTCATTAACGAGATTGCCGATACGGTGGCCGATATCCCCGACGCCATCAAGCGCCAGGTATATGTGGACACGGTGGCCCGCCGCTTTGAGATAGAGAGTGACATTATCCAGGAGCGCGTGCGCAAAACCCGGGAGCATGCTGCTCAGCAGCAGCGGAAGGAGATGCCCGGTCGCGCCGGGCATGACGAAACGAGGGCCGGGTACGACGAAGAGGGCCGAAATAACGTCATGGCCGACAACGATCGGCCATCTCTGGAGCGCCGGTTTTTGAAGGAAGAACAGATTTTGGCGCCTTCGGAACGGGAACTTTTGGGCTTCATCCTCCGCTACGGACGCTCTGCCCTGCAGTTTGAGACAGACTCCGAGTTCTACGACCCGGAAGGCACTCAGACGGTGGCAGATTTTATTGACGCCGCCCTGTCGGCCGATGACATTCAATTTGGCAACAAAGCCTACCAGGCCACCTACAACGCATACTTTGCCCTTTACGACGAAGGAATGGAGCAGGACGCCATTGTCCTGAACCTTATGAACGGAGAAGACCGTACGGTGGCTGCCGTTGCCGCAGATCTTTCCTCGGAGAAATACGAGCTCACCGTTCACAACTTCTCCGACGCCCTTACCACCACGGATTCCTGGCTGGTCACCTATGTGCCCCGCGCCATCCTGGTGTATCATGACAAACGCATATCGGCCCAACAGACCGAGATTAAACGCAAGATGGGAGAGGCCACGCCCCAGGAAATTGTGGAGCTGATGAACCGCCTCACCCGCCTGAACGAAATTAAGAAGACCATCAATATCAAACTTGGAAGACTGAAGAAATGAGCTACAAGAGAACCCTTGTGACCTGCGCGCTTCCTTACGCCAACGGTCCCGTCCATATCGGCCACCTGGCCGGTGCATACATTCCCGGAGACATCTATGTCCGCTACCTCCGCATGCGTGGAGAGGATGTGGTCTTTGTCTGCGGCTCCGACGAGCACGGCGTGCCCATTACCATCAAGGCACGGAAAGAGGGAGTAACCCCGCAGGACATTGTAGACCGTTACCATAAGGTGATGAAAGACGCCTTCACCGGCCTGGGAATCAACTTTGACATCTATTCCCGCACGTCATCGGCCGTGCACGAGAAGAACGCATCCGAGTTCTTCCGCAAGCTCTACGACCAGGACAACTTCATTACCCAGGAGAGCGAACAGCTCTACGACGAAGAGGCCAAGATGTTCCTCACGGATCGTCTCATCGAGGGCACCTGCCCCAAGTGCGGCAACCCTCACGCCTACGGAGACCAGTGCGAGAAGTGCGGCAGCACCCTGAGTCCCGAGGAACTCATAGACCCTAAGTCCAAGCTCTCCGGCTCCACGCCCGTGAAGAAAAAGACCAAGCACTGGTACCTGCCCCTGAACCAGTACGAGCCCTGGCTGCGGGACTGGATTCTGGAGCAGCACAAGGAGTGGAAGACCAATGTGTACGGCCAGTGCAAGAGCTGGCTGGACAGCGGCCTGCAGCCCCGTGCCGTTACCCGAGACCTGGACTGGGGTGTGCCCGTGCCCGTAGATGGCGCAGAGGGTAAAGTTCTCTATGTCTGGTTTGACGCTCCCATCGGCTACATCTCCAACACCCAGGAGCTGCTGCCCCAGAGTTGGGAGAAATGGTGGAAGGACCCCGAGACCAAGCTGGTGCACTTCATCGGCAAGGATAACATCGTGTTCCACTGCATCGTGTTCCCGTCCATGCTCAAGGCCTACGGAGACTACATTCTCCCGGACAACGTGCCCTCCAACGAGTTCCTCAACCTGGAAGGAGACAAGATTTCCACCTCCCGCAACTGGGCCGTATGGGTACACGAATACGAGGAGCAGTTTCCCGGCTGCGAGGACGTTCTGCGTTACGTACTCACCGCCAACGCCCCCGAAACCAAGGACAACGACTTCACCTGGAAGGACTTCCAGAGCCGCAACAACAGCGAGCTGCTGGCCGTCTTCGGCAACTTTGTGAACCGCGCCGTGGTGCTTACGCACAAGTACTTTGGCGGCGCCGTTCCGGAGAACAAGAAGCCGGAAGCCATTGACAAGGAAACCCTGGAGTCCCTCAAACCCTGCAAGGAAGCCCTGGAGAAATACATCGAAACCTACCACTTCCGCGAGGCCCTGAAGGAAGCCATGAACATGGCCCGTATTGGCAACAAGTACATCTCCGACATGGAGCCCTGGAAGGTAGCCAAGGAAGATCTGGACCGCACCGCCAGCATCCTGTACACCTGCCTGCAGATTTGTGCCGATCTGGCCATCGCCTTCGAGCCCTTCACTCCCTTCAGTGCCCAGAAGCTCCGCGACATCCTTCGCGTAGGCATCAACGCCGGAACCGACCACCGTGCCGGAGAAGGAACCCCCACCGTGAACTTCTACAAGGCCGATGAAGGCAAGGCCGTGCACACCCGTGCCGCCTCTGCCCCGGCTCCGACCGGGGATCTGATCCTGGACTGGAACATGCTGGGCAACGCAGAGCTCATCCCCGCCGGCCATCAGCTGGGAGAAGCCGTGCTGCTGTTCCGCAAGATTGAAGACGCCGAGGTAGACGCCCAGATTGCCCGCCTCCAGGCCATCAAGGCCGAGCGCGAAGCCGCCGAAGCTGCCAAGGCCGCTGAGGAAGCCGCCAAGAAAGTGGAGCCCCAGAAGGCCGAAGTCACCTTCGAGCAGTTTGGCGCCATGGACATCCGCACCGCCACCGTGCTGGCCGCCGAGCGCGTTCCCAAGACGGACAAACTCCTCAAGCTCACCATCGACACGGGCATTGACCAGCGCACCATCGTCTCCGGCATCGCCGAGTACTACAGCCCCGAAGACATGCTGGGCAAACAGATCTGCATCCTCGCGAACCTCGCTCCGCGCGTGATCCGCGGCATCGAGTCCAAGGGCATGATTCTGATGGCCAAGCAGGGCGACGGCAAGATGCGCTTCATCACGCCCCAGGAGGTCGTCACCAACGGTGCCTGCATCGGATAATCCGGCCGTGAAATAGAAGTCTCTGACTGATAGCACTTTACACAAATCCTCCTCCGCGTTTTACGGAGGAGGATTTATGTAATATGCAATTAATCAACCGGTTCCGTTTCACATTGTTTAGGTTTAATGGTGAGGGGGAAAGGGTGCACGGGAGCAATAAAAAGGCCAACGCACCCGTGCACCCTTTCCCCCTCACCACCGCAGCCACCTCCGTGAGCACCGGAGGCTTTATTTGCTCACCAAAATCTTTGCGTTTTTACTGAATAATCCCTATATTTGACCAAAGGCTACTGACCATGAGACACTTCCGCCATTACATCGCTTTTTTTATCGTGTGAGCATGCGCCGTGAATCCTTTAATTCCATTTAATTATGTTTAGCGGCGTAAGAAAGTTGATAGACTATTGTTATTACAAATGCACCAAGGCGTATGCCTCCTTGGGCGATTCTAATCCAGAGATTATGGGGTGGGGTTATGACTCACACGGGAATGTGACGTCAGACCTTGTTGGCAGCACTACCGTGGCCTGGAATGTTCTGGATATGCCTAATACTATCAGTTCCGGAACGGCAGGCATCCAGCGCTCCTACCTGGCCGACGGAACGTTGGTGCAGGTGAATGACGGCTCCACAACGAGACTCTATTTAGGAGATATGGTCTTCAACCAGACGTCGGGAACCATCTCGCTGGAGAGTGCCG
>DFLI01000006.1:3225-4445 GCA_002373715.1 Bacteroidales bacterium UBA3623 | reverse complement strand
CTGGAAGACCAGGATATGTTCCGCTTTGGCGGCATCCACCGGGACGTTTACCTGATGGCCCGCCCCAAGGTCCATGTGGAAGACATTGTCACAGAGAGCCTTTGGGCCGATGACCTCTCCTCCGTCACCCTTATCACCCAGGTTCAGACAAAGGGCCAGGTGGTGGTTTCCCTCTATGACGAGGACGGCGTGAAAGTAGGGGAGGGCGAGCGCATGGAAGTATTGGCCCCCAAGCTCTGGAGCGCCGAAAAGCCCTATCTCTATACGGTGCGGCTGGCGGTGTACGACAAGGGCCGGCTGCAGGAATGCACCTTCTTCAAGCAGGGCTTCCGGAAAATGGAGTTCCGGAATAACAAACTGTATATCAATAATGTACTTACCTACCTGAAGGGCGCCGACCGGCACGATATCCATCCTGTATATGGCAAGGCCGTACCGGTGGAGAGCATGGTGGAGGATATTCTCCTAATGAAGCGCTACAACCTGAACACGGTGAGAACCAGCCATTATCCGAACGACCCCAAGATGTACGCCTTGTACGACTATTACGGCCTGTACATAGTGGATGAGGCCGATCAGGAGTGCCACGGCAACCAGAGCCTGAGCGACAAGCCTTCCTGGGGACCGGCCTATGTAGACCGTGCCGTGAGGATGGTACGCCGGGACAGGCTGCACCCTTCGGTGCTTTTCTGGAGCCTTGGCAACGAGAGCGGCAAGGGCTGCAACATAGTGGCCGAAAGGGACGCCGTGAAGGCCCTGGACAGCCGTCCGGTGCATTATGAAGGCCAGAATGAAGTGGCCGATGTGGACTCCCAGATGTATCCTTCGCTGGATAACATGATTAAACGGGACCAGGATGGATCTGCCAAGCCCTATTTCCTCTGCGAGTACGCGCATGCCATGGGCAATGCCATCGGCAATCTGGCCGAATATTGGGATTACATTGAGAATAAGAGTGAGCGCATGATTGGCGGCTGCATCTGGGACTGGGTGGACCAGGCCATTGTGATGCCGGGTGCGAACGACGGGAAGCTCTACTTTGGCGGCTCCTTTGGAGATGTGCCCAACGACAACGATTTCTGCTGCAACGGTATTATAACGGCCGACCGCCGCGTAACGCCCAAGCTGCAACAGGTGAAGAAGGTGTATCAGTACGTGAAGATTCGCCAGCCCATGCCCGGAATGCTGGAGTTGGAGAACCGCTATACAGCGTACAACCT
>DFLI01000006.1:0-3112 GCA_002373715.1 Bacteroidales bacterium UBA3623 | reverse complement strand
CATTTTGAGTCTGACCTTCCGGATACCCCGGCCTGGCAGAGCTGTTCCCTGGCGCTGGCCCTGCAGAAGGACTGGCTGGATTATGAGGGAGATGTAGTGCTCCAGGTGCAGCTTTCCCTGAAGGAAGCCAGCCGCTGGGCGGCCGCCGGCCATATTGTGGCCCGGGAGGAATTTATCCTGCACGAGGGTCAGAAGCACCTGGCCCAGGTTCCCGCCGAAGGCTCTTTGAAAGTGTATCTGGAAGAGGGCCGATACCTGTGTGCCCGCAACCAGGCTGTAAGCGTTCGTTTTGACAAGGCCCGCGGTACGCTCTTAAGCCTGTGCCTGGACGGACAGGAAGTGCTCCATAACCTGGGCGGCCCGGTCTTCAGCGGATACCGCTACATTAGCAATGAGGGAGCCCGCTACATCCTGGATGGAAAAGACGAATCCATGGAAACCCACTGCCTTCTTACCGGCTTCAGCTACAAGGAAAAGGACGGCATCTTGCGCGTAGAAACGGCCCTGGAAGCCACCGTGGGAACTTGTGTGGCTCCCTATACGGTAGTCTATGAGGTGCACCCTGCAGGCTATGTGGATGTGGAAGCCCGCTTCACTGCCAAGGACGGCTTTTCGCTGCCCAGAATAGGTCTCCGCATGCTGCTGAATCCCGCTTTCGAACGCCTGAGCTGGTACGGACGTGGCCCCATGGAGAACTATTGGGACCGCAAGGATGCAGCCTTCCTGGGCATTTACGAGAATACCGTGGACGGGATGGCAGAACATTACGTGCGCACCCAGAGCATGGGCGAGAGAACGGATACCCGCTGGCTACGACTGGCCACGGAAGATGGCCGCCAGGTTACCTTCACGGCCGATGGCAGCTTTGACTTCAGCGCCCTCCACTACACGGACGAGGACCTGTATCTGGTGAAGTATGGGAACGATTTGGACAAGATTCGTCGGGCCGAAGTGGTCCTGAACCTGGACTGCATCCAGCAGGGCCTGGGTAATGGTAGCTGCGGCCCCGGCCCGCTGCCCCAGTACACCATCCAAGCCGGAGAATATGCTTATCGTTTCAGAATAGCCCGATAGTATGAAAAGAGTAGGAATTGTGGCCGGCCTGCTGCTATTGGCCGCCTGCGCCGGTCCCAGAGATCCGGCCAGCGAGGTGAATGTGTTCAACGGAACCGGTTTTGCCGGCAACACCTATCCTGGCGCTACGGTGCCGTTCGGAGCGGTGCAGTTAAGCCCGGATACGGACGCGGGCCTTGCCGGCGGCTATCATTACGACCACAATACCATCCTGGGTTTCAGTCATACGCACCTTTCCGGAACCGGTTGCCCGGACCTGGGAGACTTTTTGGTAACCCCCGGCCTTACAGAGGTTAAACCGCTGGTCTTTTCCCACACTGACGAGCAGGCTTCTCCCGGCTACTATAAAGTGGACCTGGAGGGCATTACGGCCGAACTTACGGCCTGGGAACATACCGGTTTCCATCGCTATACCTTCACCGTTCCCGGCCCGCGTACCATCCTTCTGGATGCCGTGCATTGCCAGGGCGGCTGGTGCACCGCCACGCAGCATAGCCTGCAGGTGGAGGAGGGCGAAATCGTCGGCCATCGTCGGGTGAGTGGCTGGGCCATTGACCGGGACATTTATTTATCGGCCCTCTTTTCCGTTCCCTTTGAGAGTGCCGTGGAGGTAGAGCCCGGTAAACTGCTTCTGACCTTCCCCGATGACGTGAAAGAGATTTGCCTCACGGCGGGCCTTTCCGGTACGGGCGTGGAAGGCGCCAGGAGAAACCGCCAGGCGGAAGAAAGCGGCTTTGACCAGGCGGTGGCCCGCGCCAAGGCCCGCTGGAACAAGGCCCTGGGAACCATTCGGGTAAAGGGTGGCCCCACCAAGGTTTTCTACACCTACTTCTACCACACCTTCCAGACGCCCAATATGATTGACGACGTGGATGGCCTGTACCGTAATCAGAATGGCGAGAATATTCCTCTCAAGGACGGCCATTTCTATTCCACGCTGTCCATCTGGGATACATTTAGAACTTGGCACCCGCTGCAAACCATCCTGAATTCCAAACTCACGGGAGACATTGTGAAGTCCATGCTGGACCAGTTTGACTGCACGGGAGAACTGCCCATCTGGCCCCTGGCCAGCGACGAAACGGAGTGCATGATAGGTTACCACAGTGTGTCGGTCATTGCCGATGCGTGGCTGCGCGGCATCCGTACCTTTGACGGAGAGCGTGCCCTCCAGGCTATGGTGGCCAGTTCCAATAAAAACAAAGTGAATGCCTCCGAGCTCTACACCGCCTATGGTTGGATTCCGGCCGATTTGAAGGCGGAATCCGTTTCCCAGACGCTGGAGTTCGCCTACGACGACTGGTGCATTGCCCGCATGGCAGAGAGCCTGGGGCATAAGGATTTGGCGGCAGAATATGACCGGCGCGCGCTCAGCTATCGGGAAATCTTTGACCCCGTGACGGGCTTTATGCGCGGAAAGTGTGTGGACGGTTCCTGGACCGGAGACTTCGACCCCTTGAAAGGATCCCGGGATTACACCGAGGCTACGCCCTGGCAGTACCGTTTCTTCGTACCGCACGATATGGCCGGCCTGGGTGAGCTCATGGGCGGGAAAGAATCCCTCCTGGCGGCCCTGGATTCTCTCTTTACTTACACGCCGGAAGATCAGGAAATCCTGGATGCCGGGATTGGCGGCGTGGTGGGGCAGTATGCCCAGGGCAATGAGCCAGACCACAACTTCCCCTGGCTCTTTTACTGGACGGGAGAGCCTTCCCGCAGCCAGCAGGTGGTGCGAAAAGTGCTCACCGAGACCTATTCCACGGCTCCCGGCGGCATCTGCGGCAACGAGGACTGCGGCCAGATGAGCGCGTGGTACGTAATGGCTTCCATCGGCCTTTATCCCGTGTGCCCCGGCAGCGGAGAATACCTGATGACCGCACCGCTTTTCAAGGAGACGGTGATTCAGCTGGGCAACGGAAAGACGCTCACCATCAAGGCCGATAAGCCCAAGTATCCCTATATTAACCAGGTGACGCTTAATGGGAAACCGGTGGAGCAACACTTCCTTACCTACGAGCAGATCATGGGCGGCGGAGAG
>DFLI01000096.1:50151-57976 GCA_002373715.1 Bacteroidales bacterium UBA3623 | reverse complement strand
AAGGACTATAGCAGCCTCACCATCGCCATGGACCTGTCCAACGGCATGGCCAACCTCTTCGCGAAGCAAATCTTCGGCACGGGCAGCAACATCCATTACCTGTTTGACACCCTGGACGGCCGCTTCCCCAACCACGAGCCCAACCCGCTCATCGAAAAGAACTGCTTCCCCCTGGAAGAGAAAGTAAAGGAAGTAAAGGCCGATGCCGGTGTCATCTACGACGGAGACGCAGACCGCGTGATGTTCATAGACGAGAAGGGCCAGTTCATCAGCCCGGACCTTATGATTGCCCTCATGGGCCGATATTTTGTGGGTGAGAGGGGCCTGAAGGGCATCGTCCTGCAGGATATCCGTTCCTCCAAGGCAGTAGGGGAGTACCTGGCTCCCATGGGCTGCAAGATGGAAACCTGGAAGGTGGGCCGCGCCTTTGCCGCCAAGAAACTCCGTGAGATAGACGGCGTATGGGGCGGAGAACTTGCCGGTCACTATTATTTCCGGGACTTCTTCTACAGCGACAGCGGCCTTCTGGCTTCCGTCATCCTGCTCAACATTGTACTGGACCTCAAGAACGAGGGCAAAACCCTTAGCCAGGCCATCGCAGAGATTGTCCGCTACAAGAACTCCGGAGAAATCAACTTCCGCCTGGAAGACAAGCAGGGCGCTATGGATGCCATCAAGGAACACTTTATGGCCGCCGAGAAGGCTACGGCCTTCATGGATTTTGACGGTTACCGGGTAGAGTTCCCCAATTGGTGGTTCAACATCCGTCCTTCCAATACGGAGCCCTATCTCCGCTTCATTTGTGAAGCCACTTCCGAGGCCCTGCTGCAGGATAAGATTGCCCAGACAGAACAGATTCTCACCAGCCGCTTCGGCGCCAAACGATAGCCAATGATAAGAAGAATCCTCCCCATCCTCTTTTTGGCCATCGGCCTGTCTTTGAACGCCCAGGAGAATACCCGTGAGGCAGATTCCCTGCGTCACGCCTTCGGCCGTCAGTCCATGAAGTCGGTTACCCAGCGGGCCACCCCGTATGCGGATACCCTGGACACCGGTAACCCCGCCGTGAAGGTGGTGCTGTACAATAACGGCACTTATCGCTATGTGAAAGACCAGCGCGCCGTGATGGCCGACAGTACCTTTACCGAGTACTGGGACACCCGCGCCGTCAATCCCTATAAGGAAGAGCCGGACAACATTCCGGACCGCTTCTCCCTCTGGATTGTAGATACCCTGGATTCCTATGTGTGCCCGTACGTGGTTAAGCCGCGTTCGCAATACGGTTATCGGCACGGCCGCCGGCACCAGGGCATAGACCTCCCGTATCCCACCGGAACGCCCGTTCCCGCCGCTTTTGACGGCAAGGTGCGCATCTCCGATTATGTGGGAGGTTACGGAAACCTGGTGGTTATCCGCCATGCCAATGGTCTGGAAACCTTCTACGGCCATCTGTCCAAGCGCAACGTAGAGCCGGGAGACTGGGTGAATGCCGGAGATGTCATCGGCCTGGGCGGTTCTACCGGCCGTTCCACCGGTCCGCACCTGCATTTCGAAACCCGTTACCGGGGCGCTGCCTTCGACCCTTCCTGGCTCATAGATTTTGAGACGGGTACGCTCCGTCACCGCTTGCTCAGAATCCGCTCCTGGTACTTCAATCCCAACCAGCGGTATGTGCAGAATATAGATGACGAAGACGAGATTTTCCGCACCGACGAGGAAGACCGCCTGCTGGCCGAGGAACAGGCCAAGAAGGAAGCTGCCGCCCGTGCTGCTGCAGAGAAGGCTGCCATGCGCTATTATACGGTGAAGAGCGGAGACACCCTCTACGCCATTGCCCGCAAGAACGGAACCACCGTCAAGCACATCTGCCAGCTCAACGGCATCAAAGAAACCACAGTTCTACAGGTTGGTAAACGCCTCCGCGTCCGATAAGTCGTTCCCGGTAAAGATCCTCAAACAAAAAATGCGCGTGGGCTAGCGTAGCTTCGAGTTATAGTGCGGATGCACTTTGCCTTTTGAGATGTTCTGCAGCTTGCTGGAGAGCATCTTTTTTCTGATGGGGGCGGCATGGTCCGTGAAGAGGTCTCCGTCCAGGTGGGACAGTTCGTGCTGAATCATGCGGCAGGCAAAGTTGTCAAATTCCTCCGTTACTTCTACCAGGTCTTCGTTGTAGTAGCGCACCTTCATTCGCTTGGAACGCACCACGTCGCAGTAGATGCCGGGAATGGAAAGGCAGCCTTCGGAGTAGGTAACCTGCTCCTCGCTCTCCTCCAGAATCTCCGGGTTGATGAGGGTGCGGCGGAAGTCCTTGAGGTAAGGGTAAGTATCTGACACTACGTCTCCGTCTACAATTACTACGCGCTGGCTCACGCCAATCTGCGGGGCGGCCAGACCGCAGCCATCGGCCTTTACCAGGGTGTCCTTAAGGTCCTGGATAAGGCTGGAGAGGCCTTCTTTGTCTTTGAGGTTGGCCGGCTGGGCCTTTTCGCGCAGCACAGGTGCGCCGTAGAGATAAATGGGACGTATCATACTTTTTCTTACTTCTTGTTTTGGCGGTCCAGATAACTCTGGAGGATAATGGCAGCCGCAATTTTGTCTACGGATGCTTTGTTTCGGCGGTCTTTGTACTTCATTCCGCCATCTATCATGGCCCGGTGGGCCAGTACCGAGGTGAAGCGTTCGTCTTCCAGGTGCACGGGCACTCCGGGGAATGCTTGCTTCAGTTTCGGGAGGAAGACGTCAATATCGGCCTGGGCCTCGGAAGGCTTTCCGTTCATGTTCACCGGATACCCCACTACAAAAGCAACGATTCTCTCGGAGGTGGCGTAATTTTTGAGATAATCTATTAACTTTGTAGAATCAATTGTATCCAGGGCAGAGGCAAAGATCCCCAGTGGGTCGCTGGCGGCAACCCCCGTTCGCTTGCGTCCGTAATCTATGCCGATGAGTCTGTCCATTACAATTTGCAAAGGTAAGCATTTTTATGGAGAAAACAGATAAGAATCCGTCCCGAAACTACCGCCTGTCGCTCATCGACGCCGTCTCCCACGAGCGTCTGTGGAGTGTTCGCTTCACGCGTCCCATCTTCATAGGCGCGCTGGTTTCGGGTATATTGATGGCCATGCTGGTATTCTATTTCCTGGTGGCCTACACCCCGCTCAGAACCTTCATTCCGGGGTATCCCAGCGCCCAGACGCGCCGTCAGGCCGTGCAAAACGCGCAGAAGATAGACTCGCTGGAGATGCGCCTGCTGCAGTGGGAACTCTATTCGGAAAACCTCCGCCGCATTGTGGCTGGTGAAATGCCCCTCCGGGTAGACAGCCTCATGCTGGGAAGCCGAGGCAGCCGGAATGTTACAGATGCCCAGTATTACGCCATCCGGGACTCCCTCCTCAGGGCCGATGTCCTGAACCAGGAGCAGTTCAACGTGGATGAAGCCCCCAAGAAGAACCTCCCCCTGGAGGCCCTGTCCTTCTTCCCGCCGGTTAAGGGCGTGGTGTCCGAAGGCTTTGAACGCACCCTGCATCCGTATATTGACATTACCACTCCTGCCGGCAGTATGGTTACGGCTGTGCTGGACGGCACCGTTGTGAACACTTCCTGGGATCCGGAAGACGGCTATCAGGTAGTGGTGCAGCATGCGGGAGACATCCTGTCTGTGTATAAGAACCTTGAGAAGCTTCTGCAGCGGCAGGGAGACGTGGTGAAGGCCGGAACGCCCATCGGCCTGGTGGCAGAATCTGAATCCCTCACCAAGGGCAATCACCTCCATTTCGAGCTCTGGTGCGAAGGCCAGGCCGTAGATCCCACCCAGTTTATCAAGTTCTGATGAAAATAATATCCATCCTCGGTTCCACCGGTTCCATCGGAACCCAGACGCTGGACGTGGTGCGGCAGCATCCGGACAAGTTCAGCGTTTTCATGATATCGGCCAACAGCAGTGCAGATTTGCTGATAAAGCAGGCCCAGGCCTTCCGGGTGCCGCATGTAGTTATCTGTAATCCGGAAAAATACCAGCAGGTGAAAGAGGCCCTTCCCGGGGTGAATGTGCATCTGGGAATAGATGCTGCCTGTGACTTGGTACAGGCCCCGGAGGTGGATGTGGTGGTGGCCGCCATGGTGGGCTTCAGCGGGCTCAAACCCACGCTGGCTGCCGTGCGCGCCGGAAAAACCATCGCCCTGGCCAATAAGGAAACCCTGGTGGCTGCCGGCTCGCTGGTCATGGGGGAGGCCGCCCGTTGCAAGGCGCCCATTTATCCCGTAGACTCGGAGCATTCCGCCATCTTCCAGTGTTTGCTGGGGGCCTGCGGCAATCCCGTGAGCAAGATTCATCTCACCGCTTCCGGCGGTCCTTTCCGCACCTGGGAGAAGGAGAGAATTGCAGGGGCCACCAAAGCCCAGGCACTCAAACATCCCAACTGGGATATGGGGGCCAAGATAACCATAGATTCCGCTACTATGATGAACAAGGGCTTCGAGGTTATCGAGGCCAAATGGCTGTTTGGCGTAGAGGCATCGCAGATTCATGTGGTGGTGCATCCGGAGTCGGTCATTCACTCCATGGTAGAATTTGAAGACGGTGCCGTGATGGCCCAGCTGGGCTGCCCGGATATGCGTCTTCCCATTGCTCTGGCCCTGGCGTATCCTACCCGCCTTCCTCTGGAAGGAAAACGGCTGGATTTTGGCACCCTGGCTGCCCTTACTTTCTTTGAGCCGGACCGCGAGAAGTTCCCCTGCCTGCAACTGGCCTTCGACGCCATCGGCCAAGGTGGTAATATTCCCTGCGCCATGAATGCCGCCAACGAGGCTGCCGTGGCCGCTTATCTGCAAGATAAAATCCGTTTTTACGATATTCCGGAAGTGATTTCGGCTGTAATGGCCACCACTTCCTTCGTGCAGCAGCCTTCCGTGGAAGACGTGTTTGCCACCCATGAAGAGGCCTATACCCAGGCACAGAGGAGGATAGCAGCCCTATGATGGTTCTGATGAAAACCCTCCAGGTTATCCTGGCCCTTTCCATCCTCATTATCATCCATGAGGCCGGGCACTTTTTCTGGGCCCGCGTATTCCATATCCGGGTAGACAAGTTCTTCCTTTTCTTCGACATCAGCGGCGTCAAGTTGTTCTCTACCCGCATGCCCTGGTTTGTGAAACTGTTCCCCAAGGCTGCCCAGTGGGAAACGGAATACGGCATTGGCTGGCTGCCCCTGGGCGGTTACTGCAAGATAGCCGGCATGATAGACGAATCCATGGACACGGAGCAGCTCAAAAATGAGCCCCAACCCTGGGAGTTCCGTTCCAAACCGGCCTGGCAGCGCCTCTTTGTGATGAGCGGCGGCGTGCTTAACAACTTCCTTCTGGCCATTGTCCTGTTCTGCGCCATCCTGGGTATCTGGGGAGACAATTACATCCCCAACAACAGCCCCATTTACGTGGACGAACTGGGAGAGCAGCTGGGCTTCCGCACCGGAGACCGCATCCTCCGTTACGACGACTACGAGCCCACGGATTTTCTGAACTTACAGGCCGATTTGGCCCGTCGCCAGGTTAGGGAAGTGCAGGTGCTCCGCGGGGCCGATACGCTCACCCTGTACATGGACCAGTCTCTCATGGGCGCCGTGGTGAATACGCCCGGCATGTTCGACATCGCCCTGCCCTTTGTGATTGACAGCGTGATGGCCACCTCTCTGAATGTGAACTCCGGCCTCGTGCGGGGAGACCAGATTGTGGCAGTGGACGGAGTGGAGTCTCCCTACCTGCAGGATGCCCAGAAGGTGCTGCGGGCCCATCCCGGGGAAACACTTCCCGTTACGGTAGTCAGGGGAGGGGACAGCCTTTCCATGGCCCTCCAGGTAGACTCTCTGGGTATGCTGGGGGTGTATCCCCGCAACATTGCCGTGCAGCACCGGGACTATAACGTGATAGAGTGTATTCCTGCCGGGTGCGCCCTGGCCTGGAACACGGTTAAAGGTTATCTCAGGGACCTTCGCCTGGTGGCAACGCCCTCCACGGGAGCCTACAAGTCGGTGGGCAGTTTCGTGGCCATCGGCCAGGTATTCCCTTCCACTTGGAACTGGCATCAGTTCCTCTATATCTTGGCTCTGCTGTCCATTATGCTGGGCGTGATGAACCTTCTGCCCATCCCCGCGCTGGACGGCGGACACATCGTTTTCTGCCTCTACGAGATGATTACCGGCAAAAAACCGGGAGATCGCTTCCTCATGGTGGCTCAATTGATAGGAATGGCACTGTTATTGCTGCTGATGATCCTGGCATTTGGAAACGATATCGCAAGATTAATTCACTGACTATGAAACATATTAAACTTTTGGCCCTGGTTGTCTGTGTGGTGGCCCTGGCCGGGTGCAAGGGCGGTGCCAAGAAGGGCCTCCTTCCCAACGTGAGCGGCAAAGCCGGCGAAGTGCTGGTGGTAATTGAACGCGAAAACTGGGAAGGCAATCTGGGCGTAGCCATCCGTGAAACGCTGGCCATGGACACTCCTTATCTGGCCCAGCGGGAACCGCTTTTCAGCCTGTCCAACGTGCCCCCGGGAAGCTTTAACAATATGTTCAAGATGCACCGCAACATGCTCATCGTGAACATATACCCTCAGAACCAGACCAATGGGGTGCTCTACAAGAACAACCTTTGGGCTCAGCCTCAGGCTGTGGTGCAGCTCAACGCCGCAACAGCCGATGACGCCCTGGCCCTGTTCAACGAAGCCGGACCGGTTATCTCGGAGTTCTTCGAGCAAAGCGAGCGGGACCGCATCATTGCCAACGCCAAGCTCTATGAAGAGGGCGCCCTGCAGGAGCCCATGAAAAAGGTCACGGGCGGCATCATCCATTTCCCCAGCGGCTACCGCTGCCGCAAGTTCACGGAAGACTTCGTCTGGATGGCCGATGAGAAGCAGTATGTCCAGCAGTACGTGATGGCCTACCGCTATCCCGTTCCGGCCCAGGATGATGTCTTCTCAATAGAGAGTATCATTGACCACCGCAACCGTATCATGCAGGACAACGTTCCCGGCATGTTCGACGGCTCCTATATGACCACCTCTACGGCCGAGGTGCCCACCACCCGTTCCCTGCGTTACAAAGGACGCGATTTCATGGAAACCCGCGGCTTCTGGGAAGTGCACGGAGACTTCATGGGAGGCCCCTTCGTTTCCCACTCTTTCTACAGCCCCGACGGCAAGGATATCATTGTTCTGGAAGCCTTTGTTTTTGCCCCCAGATACGACAAGAGACAGTACCTCAGGCAGGTGGAATCGCTGCTCTATTCGTTTGAATGGGACAAGGCAGAAAAAGATGAAAAATAATTTTGCTTGGTAAGAAAAAATTCTTACCTTTGCAGTCCCAAGTTTGGTGGGTTCGTATAACGGTTAGTACTCGGGATTTTCATTCCCGCAATAGGAGTTCGATTCTCCTACCCACTACCAAATATAAAAAAGTAAAATAATGGCAAACACTAAATCCGCCGCGCGTGCCGCCCGTCAGAGCGAGCGTCACCGCCTGCATAACAAGTATTATGCAAAAACTACGAGGAACGCCATCCGCGACCTCCGCAACACAACCGACAAGGCAGCAGCCCAGGAGAACGCTCCCAAGGTCTACGCAATGATTGACAAACTGGCCAAGATCGGAGTTATCCACAAAAACAAGGCTGCCAACCTCAAGAGTGGTCTTGCCGTTTACATTAACAAGCTCGCCTAAGGGCTTGTTTTTTATCTAAAGACGGGATGTAGCGCAGTTGGTAGCGCACTACGTTCGGGACGTAGGGGTCGCTCGTTCGAGTCGAGTCATCCCGACAATGAAAAAAGCAG
>DFLI01000096.1:0-50080 GCA_002373715.1 Bacteroidales bacterium UBA3623 | reverse complement strand
CTGCTTTTTTCATTGTCGGGATGACCAAAGAGCCTTCGACTCATTGGGGGGCTAACCCCCCAAACCCCCTGGGTCGGGATGACGACATACCTCAATCTCCTATTTTTTCACGGAATTCTCCTAAAAAAATTAGGAGATATAAAAATATTGTTTTACCTTTGTGACGGATGACGCTAAAACTGTCACGAGATGAAGCAGAAACTAACAGCGAAAGAAGAGATGCTCATGAACATCTTCTGGGAACACGGAAGCATGTTCATCCGGGATTTGATTTCCTATATACCGGAGCCCAAGCCCCATTATAATACCGTAGCCACCCTGGTGAAATTTCTGGAGGAGAAAGGATTTGTGGAGCGGGAGCCCATGGCCAATTCCTTCCGATACAAAGTGAAGATCAGTGAGCGGGAATACCGGGGAAGCACCGTTTCGGACGTGGTGGCCCAGTATTACAACAATTCCTACGCTTCCCTGGTTTCCCAGTTTGTGGAAGAGGACAAGCTGGACCTGGAAGAACTGAAGGCCCTCATTGCAACCATTGAAAACAAGAAGTCATGAGTGCGTTTCTTTTATATATACTGCGCAGCGGCCTGTATCTGGGCATTTTCTACGCCTTTTATATGCTGGTGATGCGGCGCACCACCTGCTTCCGCTTCAACCGTGCGGCCCTTTTGCTGGGCTCGGTCATCTGTGCCCTTTTGCCCATGCTAAGGCTGCGGACACTGCCCGCGGCTGTATCGGCCGGGCTTCTTTCCATTTCAGCGGTGGACAATGCCGCCCAGGCTCAGGCAGCGGAAGCCGGCATTTCCTGGACGGCCCTCATCGCTACCCTGTACATAGCCGGTGCCGCCGCCGTGCTGCTGTACACCCTCCTGTCGGCCTGGAAAATGCACAAGCTTACATCCAACGGAAGGCATACCCAAAAGGACGGCTACAAGGTGGTTGTCCTGGACCGGGACCTCCCGTCCTTTACCTTCGGGAAAACCATTTTCATAGGGGAGAAAGACCTGGAAACCCATCCGGCCATCTTTACCCATGAATGCATGCACGTGCAGTGCCGGCATTATCTGGACCTCTTCCTTTTCCGACTTATCCAGATGGTGTGGTGGTGGAATCCGCTGGTGTGGATGGCCCGCACAGAGCTGGGCCTCCTGCACGAGTATGAGGCCGACGAAGGCGTTATCTACAAAGGCATCGATGCTACCCAATATCAACTGTTACTGGTGCGGAAAGCCGTGGGAGAACAACGTTTCACCCTAGCCAGCGGCTTCCAGCACGCCCAACTAAAAAACCGTATTACCATGATGCTCAAACCTTCTTCCAACAGCAGGGTGCGCCTCTACTATCTGGGCCTCATCCCTGTCATGCTCATCGTTGTCTATGCCTGCAACCCGGCCAAAAACAGCAAAACTCCGGCTCCGGCCGCAGAGGAGGCCCCGGCTTCCGAAGCTCCGGCTATGGAATCCCTGGCTGTAGAGCCCGTCGCTCCGGCCGATGACGTTCCCACCACCGTCTCCATCTCCAAGGAGACCGGCTCGCCCGATGCAGAGACCGTTTCCTTCTCCGTAGTGGAAAACAAGCCCACCTTCAACGGAGGAGATGCCAATGAGTTCTCCAAATGGGTGAATTCCAACCTCTCTTACCCTCAGGAAGCCAAAGACAAGAAGATCCAGGGACGGGTCACCCTCCAGTTCACCGTGGACACTGATGGCTCCGTGAAGGACGTGAAAGTGCTTAGAGGCGTTAATTCTATTCTGGACGACGAGGCTGTACGGGTGATTTCCAACTCTCCCAAGTGGGAACCCGGCTCGCAGGGTGGAACCCCCGTTCGGGTCACCTACGTCTTCCCCGTGATTTTCCAACTCCGATGAAACGAACTTTTCTCTTCCTGCTGTGGATGACGGTCTGCGTCCCCTCCCTATGGGCGCAGACCAGCCACCGGGACTCCGTGCTGGCCCAGGCCAAATACCTTAAGAGTATCTACAAGACCGATGAAGCCATCGAGATGCTGTCGGCCCTGGTGAATCCCCAGATGCTTGACGAACAGGTGTTTGCCGAACTGGCCGACTGCCATTTCCAAAGCGGCGACTACGAGACGGCGGCAGGAACCTACTTCCTGCTATCCTCCCGCATACCCGGCAATGTCCTTTACAAGATCCGGCAGATGCAAATCTATTCCCGGCTCAAAGCCTGGCCCCTGAGCATCCAGGCAGGAAGAGAAGTGCTCCAAATAGATACCATTCCGGCGGTGCTGGGCGTTATCGGAGACAGCTTCCGCCAAATGGAGCAGGGGGATTCGGCCCTGTGGTATTACCGCCGTTCCCTGGCTTACAAGCCCATGAACGAAGCGGTGCTCTCCAAGGCGGTGAACGTCCTTTTATCGGCCGATCAATACGACGAAGCGGTGGCCATCACGGAGCCCTTTCTGGCCGAAGACCCGGACAACACCACCATTGCCCCGTTGAAGGGCCTGGCGCTGTACCTGAAGGGAAACTACAAAGAGGCCGTGAAGGTTTTCCAGCGGCAGGAAGAGATAGGCAACGACACTTATCCCATCCACTATTATCTGGGCCAGAGCTTCTGGCATGAGAATGTCACGTACAGGGCCGAACAGGAGCTGCTGGCCGCCTGGCAGATAGACTCCAGCGACGTAAACCTGGCCTATTCCATAGCCGCCGTGAAGGCAGAGGCCTTGCGTCTGTTCGAAGACGATGTAAAGGTCTGGCTGGACAAGGCCATGGACATGCTACAGCCGGATCCCGTTATGATGTCCCGCATTCACCAGCAGTATGGAGTGGGGTATTTCAGAAGGCAGGATTCCTGGGACCAGGCCATTGAACACTACAAGGAAGCCTACCGTTACAACCCCAAGAATATATCGGCCCTCTCTACCATTGGCTACTGTTACGAGTACAACAAGGACTATAAAAATGCCCTGGAATGGTACGAGAAGTACATGAAAGTAGCCCGCCCCGGTTCTTCGGGGTACAACTTCGTAAAAAAGAGTATCGAACAGATTAAGGGCGAGCTCTTTATGGAAGAGTAGCTTAATTTAGCAGATTGGACTTCGAATCCGATTCCTTCTGATTCTCTTGTTCGGCCTTGGCCTGCTTTTCGGTGCGCAGTTCTTCCAGGTAACTGGCGGTGATTACGCCGGAAGGCAGGGCAATGATGGCTACGCCAATCAGAGAGGAGAGCATGCTCACAAATCGGCCTAAATCGGTAACCGGCGTGAGATCTCCGTAGCCCACGGTGGTAAGGGTTACCGTGGCCCAATATAGCGCATCAAAGAAACTGTCGAAGGTGGCGGTTCCGGTTGCCGGGTTAATATGCGGCTCTGCATTGAACATGATAAGGGCCGTGAGGAAAACGTAGAAGATGGAGATGACCAGCACTGAAAGGAGAACTTCCCTTTCCTTGTGGATAACGCGTCCCAGCACCTGAATCTTGTTGGAGTAACGGATAAACTTGAAAAGACGCAGTATTTTGAGAAGACGCGTGACACGGAAAATCTTGAAGCCGGGGGCCAAGAGGCTCAGACCAGGTAGAATGGACAGGAGGTCTATGATGGCCCACCCTGTGAAAGGATAAAGCACAAAGGACCAGCCTTTCTTTCCCTGGCGGTAATCGGCCGTTATCCAACGGAGAACGTAGTCCAGAATAAAGAAGGACACCGTGACCAGTTCAATGGTTCTGAAGACCGGCTTCTCATCAACGAAGGTAAGCGGCACAATGCTGGCCGTAATGGCCACTAGCATCAGAATATCGTAGAGGATACTGACTTTGTCTCCCGAGCGTCCCTGCTCTACAATCTCGTAAATTCTTTTCCGAACATCCATAGTTAAAACTCACTTTCTGGTAAAACAAATCAAAGTTAGTAAAAAATTAGGAGAAGGATACAAAAAAAGAGGCCAACGGAATGTTGACCTCTTGCTCCCCCTGTTGGACTTGAACCAACGACCCTCTGATTAACAGTCAAGGTTTATTATTTCTTGTCTATTCTTAATAATTCTTAATATACTGTAAACCAGTCTTATATAGATTGATTGCTTTTGCTCCTTTCTTTTCCTTTCTTGAAAATGTTATAGGTTTTGTTATAGTTATTGTGCTTTTTGCCTTAGTTTTTGTATCTTTGTTGAAGCAAAGATAACCAATGAAAAGCAAAGCCACAATAAAAATCATTCTTGACCCGACAGACAAATCGGAAAAGCGGTTGTTGAAGTTGCGAGTAACCTTCAATCGTAAGCCGCATCTTTATTCTCTAAACACCGAAAAGAGACTTAGTGTGGCGGAGTTCTCTAACTCGAAACTCAAAGCCTACAAGGATGCGTTGTCAGAGGCTAAGAAAGCATTTGACATTGCTAATACAATTGTGGATGACCTGGGTAGTGATTTTTCTTTTGAACTGTTCCTGAAAAAGTATAGGGAAGGGGTTTATGGGGAAAGGAAGGAGGATAAGTCTTTTGCTTCAATTTCAGAGGGGTATGTCCAACGGCTCGATGTGTATTCGACAAAACAAAACTATAAGGCTTCTGCTAATTGGGTTGAGAGGGTTCACTCTGGTGTCAAGATAGAGGCGATTGACGAAGAGTTTGTTGATTCAATGGTTGCGAAGATGAAGGAAGATGGGTTGTCAGAGAACTCAATTCGTATCTATTGCCGACAATTAAAGGCTATTTTCCAACAAGCGTTGGATGACGGGTTAGTTGAAGGACACAATCCATTTGCTAAATACGCAAAGCGAAGCATCGGGCGAAGTCACGCTGGATTGTCTGAGGAAGAACTGGCTGCTTTCTTGCAGTATAAAGCAAGAACAGAAAAGGAAGAGTTCGGTCAAGATTTTTTCATTCTATCTATCGCGTGTTCTGGTGCCAATATTGGAGACATTCTGAGCCTCAAAAATGCAAACATTGAAGGAGAAAACATTTCTTTTATCAGACGTAAAACCAGAAAGAACCCCATTCCCATTGTAATACCTTTGGTGTCGAGGGCTGAGGATATTTTCAACAAGTACGGCAAGATTGATATAAAACACCCAGATTATTTCATTCTGCCGTTCCTGACTGGATATGTGGGTGATATCGCGATAAGAAATCGGATTCACGATATCATTAAGAAGATAAATAAAGGATTGGATGGTTTGAGTGAGGGGGCTGGTCTGCGTAAGATTACCACATATGATGCTCGACATACTTATGCAACAGTCGTGAGAGATAGAGGTCTTTCAAAAGAGCAAATCCAAAAATTACTGGGACACGCCTCTTCAAATACGACAGAGGCATATCTTAAAGGATTGTCAGCAGCCATACTTGATAAGAACAAAGACATCATTAGTGAGATGCTCGATACTCAGGAAGTTGGGAAGTCGTCTTTGGAAGAAGATTTCAATAATCTTATGGACAAGTATGGAGTGGACGAGGTGGTGAAAATACTCGAAGCTAAGAAACAGGGGAGCTAATAAAAAGTAACATTAAAACATCCAACTTTCACTTAGTCTCTTGAACCTGCTATTTATAGGAGGTAGTCAACCTACCAGTTTTCATACAAGACATTGGCTTGGGCATTGGATTAGTTCCATTGCCCAAGTTTTTTATACCTGCATTTGGAAGCAGTCCCAGACGAAAACCACGACAAAAGAAGACGCATTTGGAAGCAATAGGACCCGAAGATTTTTCTGCTAAATCTATACTAAATAAAAAAGATTAAAGAATTACTTCTATACATAAAGAACCTTATACATAAAGGCGGAAATGTCTTTGGACAGTTGAACTGAGAACGAGAATGCCACATTTTTCAAGTTTTAATCTTTTTTGTATATTTGCCAAGGACGAGAAAGAAACACCAGTTTCAAGGGTGAAATCCTTCCTGTTCTTCTTTGGTCATTCCAATGTGCTAAGATAGCCTTGGACCTCCAAACCACAATATAGCATTATCCAATTTTAAGGTAGGGACCCCCAGCCCAATCCTTATTGGATAACCATCTTCACGGTTCCAAGCAACCTATTATTTACCTGTCATTGCAAAGCAGATGCTGCTTGGGGTGTCTGCATCGTGCAAGGACACAAATACTTATTAGATGGAAGTAAACACTTCAACTAATCAACCACAAGAGGCACACTGGACAAGGATTCCAGATGCCCTGTTCCAATCGGGCGAGATTGACCCGATTGACTGTAAAGTAATGTCTAATCTCATCAACCGCTGGTTTCTTTTCAATGAGACCCGTAAGCAAGAGACCTTCTATTGCCTTGCTTCTTGGCTTGCAGAGCGAGTGGGCGTTACGGAAAGGACGATAACGACAAGTATCAAAAGACTTCAAGGTTATGGTTTCATTAAGGTTAAAAGGAACCGTATGGCAGCATACCAATATTCGCTGTGTTGGGATACCATCAACAACTATAAGCCCAAGATAAAGCCTGTTACTAAGAAGGTGAGGAAGCAATCCCCTAAGCAGCAAGTCAAAACCTCAACAGCAGAGGACTGGCTGGCTGCATATGGCGAGAAGGAGTTTAATCTGTGGCTTGATAAGATGATTTCAGCCCAGCAGAACCAACCTCTTATGGAAATGTATCTGGAAGAGATTACCTCAACGGTCCAAGCGAAGTGTCCTGATGCCAATGCAGAGAAAATGAAGGAGTATTGGCTGCGTCCAGCGTATTTGGAATACACACGGTCTCTTCACCTCAACTAATAGTCCTACGCGGGGTTTTAAAGGGATTTGGAAGGTTTGTACTGGTGCATTTTTGTGGCACAAAACAGCCCCAAGGGAACGGTTGTATTTTGCTGAATAATAATATGTTATAGGATTATTTCTATTTCTACAACAAAACGCGTTATTTTGGTTTTTACGGAAAACCGCAGTTCGGTCCTCATTGGAAAACAATAATCCCCAAGGATAATCTCGGACCCCTGGGGATAGCGTTTACCAATTGGATTGAGTTTCTTGGTCTGTGGTCCGTGGAACCTGAGACCATAATTGCTTCATTTTGGTTGAGACCTTCTCGCGTCTCTTCTCGCGGTCAATTTCGCTCATCCTACTCCAATACGCTTTCATTTTGTTGCTGATTTGCTCTTTCTCTGCTTCCGTTTTTGTCCTACTATATCCCATAACTATGGCTTTTACATATAAATAGTATAGTAAGACTAAATAGTAAAGATAGTTGACTTTTGGAATTGAGATTTTTGCACTCGCGGCAACACGACGAACAAGGGGGCTATCTGAACTAACTACCACCCATAGTTAGTTCAAGAGGGCAGTTAGAACTATTAGATAGCCCTCCCTACTTAAAGATACAACCCACGGGGTACGATGATGCTTAATGTGTCAAAGTCTCCACGACCCCCAAGAATAACAATCTTATGTTAACAGAGGGGTAAAATGACTGACTAAATACTGGTATTATAATATATAAAAGATTAGTCAATCTAACTTTTCTAACCAATCCATCTATTTATAGTAAACTAACTAAACTATGATAGATGGTTTCAAAAGAGATACAACAAGCCTCAATGACTACGAGCGTGATGTGTTACTCCCTTTGATGATTGACATCCTGTCCACGAGGGAGGGGAAGGAGAACGCGATAACGAATAGAAACCTGTGTGAAGTCCTCAACGGACAGGGTTTGTCAATCGGCTCTGCAAGGGTCCGTAAAATAATTAGTCATATCAGGCTGAATGACCTTATAAGTTGTTTGATTGCTACCAGTGTCGGGTATTATGTCAGTACGGACCCTGGGGAACTGAGGAAGTACATTGCAAGCCTCAGGGGTAGAGAGGGGGCTATTGCTGCGGTTAGAATGGCTCTGGAAGAACAGGCTCGGTTGAAAGAAGAAAAGCCATTGGAAGATTATCCAACGGCTTAGAGATAGATTTTGATTTTGCGTAGGGTCCCAACTGCGGTCCCCGTGAGTTGCTGGACATTCCTCAACGAGATACCCTTTCTCATTAGGCTTAGTTCCTTTGAATATTGGCTGCGGTATTCTTCCTCTGATTTACGATAGGTATTAGGTCTCCCAAGAGGATGATGCTCTTTATCGTCTTTTCTCTTGCGTAAATAAGCCTGATAGCCCATCTCCATTCTGGACCTAATCTGTTGCCGTTCCATTTGGCTAATTTCCAGTGTGATGGTAAGAATCAGGGAAGTGATTGGAGATATTTTCCCATCGTCCCCCAGGGTGAAAAGCGAATAGTTGGCAAGGAACAGGTTTACGCCATTGTCGGCAAGGGTCCTGATTATCTGAACACCCGTAAGAAGGTCCCTACTGACACGCGAGATTTCCGTGCAGCAACACAAGTCAATCTTATTGGACCTGATGTAATCAATGAGGTCTAAGACTTCTTGTCTGTCCTCAATTGCAGCAGCCCCTGAAACATAGTTCCCAAAGACCTTGACGATTTCCCAATCACGCTTCTTACATATTTCAGTGAGGGTGTCAATCTGATATTGATAATCTTGTAAACCCTTCTCTTTGTCAGTAGAGCAGCGGACCAATAGCACACACTTTTTCATAGTTTAATGATACCATATTCCTTTTTTACTCTGTTACCGTAGTTTTCACACCTTTCAACCATACCGTCAATGACATCCACAAGGCAGTCCAGATAGATGCCATCCTGTTCCTGCTTGACGCTGCCATCTTGATTGAGAAGACGGACGCGGAATAGGTCGTAGCCTTCATCGTACAGGACCTCAACCTTTCCAGTATGTATGAAGCCCATCACAGAGAAACGAAGTCCGTTTTCAATTTCAAAGAAGTTGTGTGCACCCCAACTCATTACGATGGAGGGGTAATATCTCAGAATTGAGAGTATGTATTTTGCCATTTCCATATCAGATGTTTCTTTCATTTGCTTGCTTTGTAAAGATATCCCCATACTGTTCCAGAGGGAGACTGTCATAGATTTCAATCTTTCCGTCGTTAATCTTGTCATTGAACCACTTCTTACTCATTCGCCAGAAGTCTGTCGGCATCTCTTTTTCTGGGTTTCCATACCAGTTGAAGAAGATGTATTCAGTTTCCTTGATGTCGCAAAGCCAATAGAACATCAGGTGGTCTTCTGAGACCTTGTAAACGATTGTCTGACCGCGTTCAATCATATCAGATATTCTTTAAAATGCTCTCAAAGAAAGAATCAGGGCATTCTTCCAATCTCATCGGCTCATCCCCATCAAACTCAATCCAGAAAGGAACACACTTTGTGTGGAAGGTGATGGTCTGCTTTCTGCAATACTTGTTGAAGATTAAGAAAGTATCGCCATATGCAACGTTCTTGGGAGTGAAGGTGATTTGCATCCCGTCTTCAATCTTTTTCAGAACCTCGTCGAAGAGTTTGTAATCGCGGTACATTGTCTTTGGGGTTTGTGGGGAGGGAGTGATTACCCTCCCCGTGGTTAAACTGTTGATTAGGAGAGAACTGCGACCAGATTTTCCCAGCGGAAGGACCTAAATCCGCCTTTCTCCATATCCCAGTAGCAGGTGCAGCCCCAGTTTTCGGGGGATTCCCCACGCCCATTGATGTGTTTGCCGCAGAGGGCAGGGTTAAGGCTGGCGAAGGCTTCTCTTACGGAGCCATCCTTCTTCATATAGACCATATGGCATCCAGAAGTGGAACGCATCTGGCGTTTGGCTTCTTCAATCAGAAGAGCCTTGGACATTCCCATCAGTGCAGAACCTGTCTTGATGGTGATGGCGGTGATGTGGGCTTTAACGAGGGCGTTGTTGGTGGTGGTAGCAATTACGGTGTTCATAACGGTATGGGTTAAAAAGTTTAAAAATCAATTAGGCAGCGAGGGCAAGGGTGTTCATCAGTTCCTCTTCTTTGGCTTTGTTGTCCTCATTGTTGCGAGCAGCATTGAAGCGGAGCATCCAGAGGGCTTTCAGGGCTTCACGAATGGTTTCGTTATCAATTGTCTTAACCAGAGCAACAAAGGACCTCATAGAAGCCTTAGCGGAGTTGTAACTGGCTTCGTAGCCGTACTCAACCATCATCCAGAACCAGTCGTGATGATTGATGATTTCAAGGGCTTCCTGTATTTTGTTGTTCTGTTCCATTGTTAATAATGTTTTGTCATTCATTTTCCATTACAAAGATAATGATAAAAAATTAATCCACCAAATAAAATGCTACTTTTTTATTATTTTTGTCGCGTTCTTTGCTTTTTTATCAGTATTTTCATACATTTGTGAATAACCGCGACTAATGACGAAACATTATGGATAAACCAAACATTGTAGAAATCAGAGTAAGAGAAATATGCAAGGACAAGGGTTTGAGAATGGCAGACCTGGCAGCACGAGTTGGAATGACGCAATCCAATCTCATTGCAAGCATCAGAAAGAATCCCAAGTTGAATACCTTGGATGAGATTGCCAAGGCTCTTGGAGTAGAAGCCTATCAGTTCTTTTCAAAGGATGCCCCTACAAGACCCTCAGGTGTTGTGATGGTCGATGGGAAAGTATATACCATATCTGAACCTTCTTACCAGACCGTTCAACTCCCGTCCTATATGGACTTCCAAGACCTTCGTAAAGACATAGCATCATTCGTGAAAGATGCTACCGACGGGGAAAACATCAAATCAATATGCGGTCTGGTCGAAACATTTGAGATGTTCACGTTGGTGTATTATCCGACAATGAAGCAGTTCTTTTTGACCCTCTGTTACGGCAAAGGGAAGAGTATTGCCATCAACTATGATTATGAAGAGTATATGACGGGAGTGGAAATCCCTCGCTACAACTACTCGGAAGTTGCAATGGATATAATCAACGACATTGAAGGTGCTGCCATACAGAAGCAGACATCTTTTGAGGATAACAAAGATAATCTCTGATTTTTTTGTTATATTTGGTAGAAATTGATATAAAAATAGCAAAGTTTACATATGAAGACTTTCCAAGACATTCTTAGAGAGTTCCGTCAAGGTTCGCAGACAGAGAGGGAGAAAGGCGGCAAGTTTGAACGGCTAATGAAAGGCTACCTTCTTACTTCACCGATGTACGCGAAGACGTTGAAAACTGTCTGGTTATGGGGTGAGTTCCCTTTCCGCAGTCAGTTTGGTGGTAGCGATTTGGGCATTGATTTAGTTGCTCAAACCTACGAGGGTGAGTATTGGGCAATCCAGTGCAAGTGCTATCTTCCTGAGACCGCGATAGACAAAGCGGAGGTGGATAGTTTTATCTCGACATCTGGCAAGTCCTTCCAAACGGAATCCAGACAGGTTTACTTTGCTCATAGGCTTTGGATAAGTACCACAAATAAGTGGGGAACCAATGCAGAGCAGACCATTGAGAACCAAACTCCCCCCATCAATAGACTGAGCCTGTACGAACTGGAAAATGATGCTGTTGACTGGGAGAAGATACAGGAAGGTGTCTTTGGCGATGGGTCCAGACAGAAGCCATATGAGGTTCGCGACCATCAGAAACAAGCCTTGGAGAAAGCAGCGGAATACTTCAAGACGCACGACCGAGGCAAGATGATTATGGCTTGTGGTACAGGCAAGACCTTTACCTCACTTCGTCTTGCTGAACAGGAAACGGGAGGAAAAGGATTGGTGCTGTTTCTGGTTCCCTCAATCGCATTGTTGGGTCAGATGCTCAGGGAGTGGATGGCACAAACCGTTAAGGACATTTATCCGATTTGCATATGTTCGGATTCAGGTGTCTCCAAGAAGACCTCTCAAAACGAGGACGAAACCTATTCGGTCGTGGATTTGGCTCTCCCAGCCTCCACGAATGTTGCTGAGATTGTAAGGCGGCTCCGCTACGCAGAGGAAAGCAACAAAGATGGGATGACCGTGGTATTCTCCACTTATCAGTCAATTGATGTTATTTCTGAGGCACAGAGGCGATTGCTTGAAGGTGATGGTAAGGGTGTATTCACCAAGGAAGGGGACGAGTTTGGAATCTTTGACCTCATCATCTGCGATGAAGCCCACAGAACTACTGGTGTTACCCTCAAAGGCTCAGAGGATAGCAACTTTGTAAAGGTTCACTACAACGAGTTCATCAAGGCAAAGAAGCGTGTCTATATGACCGCAACACCTCGCCTATATACTGATGAAGCGAAGAGCAAGGCAGACAGGGCAGAGGCTATTCTTTGTTCGATGGATGATGTTAACCTGTATGGCGAAGAGTTCTATAAGATTGGCTTTGGTGAGGCGGTGGATAAAGGACTATTATCCGATTACAAGGTGCTCATTCTGACCATCAATGACGAAAACATTTCCCCGACCCTGAGGCAATATCTTACCAATGAGAAAGGAGAGGTTAATGCTGATGATGCTGGAAAGATTGTGGGTTGTATTAATGCTCTTTCTAAGAAGATAATTGGTGATGCTCAGGACATCTTGAAAACCGACCCTGAACCAATGAAAAAGGCGGTTGCGTTCTGTTCTACCATCAAGGTCTCCAAAGCCACGACAGAACTGCTCAACAACTGCAAAGATGAGTACCTGGCGGACTTCACGGAAGACGAAAAGAAAGGCATCGTCAATGTCGTATCCCAGCACATTGATGGTACGATGTCTGCCCCGATAAGGGATGAAAAACTGTCTTGGCTGAAATCCGCATCAGAGACTGATAATGATTGCCGTATCTTGACCAATGTCCGCTGCCTGAGTGAAGGTGTGGATGTCCCGTCACTGGATGCTGTTCTCTTCCTGTCCCCCAGAAACTCTCAGGTAGATGTGGTCCAGTCCGTCGGTCGTGTAATGCGTACTGCCCCAGGGAAGAAGTATGGCTACATCATCATCCCTGTCGTTATTCCACCTGATATGGATGCTAACGAGGCGATGGATAACAGTGACCGCTTTAAGGTCGTATGGACCGTCTTAAATGCTCTCCGTGCTCACGATGACCGCTTTGAAGCAACTGTCAACAAGATTGAACTGAACAAGAAGAAACCCAAGCAGGTTCTCATTGGTGGTGTCAGCGGAGGCGGTGATGACTGGAAGTATTCCAACGAAGGAGCAGGAACTGACACTGACGAAATTTACGAGCAGTTGGAAATCCAATTTGAAGAACTGTCCAACACTTTCTACGCCAAGATGGTCCAGAAGGTTGGTGATAAGCGGTATTGGGAACAGTGGGCTGGCGATGTGGCAAAGATTGCCGAAGCGCACATTGCCCGTATCAAGAAACTGATTGCCGAAGAGGGTAAACCTCAGAAGGAGTTTGA
Source organism: Bacteroidales bacterium UBA3623 (assembly GCA_002373715.1). Lineage (GTDB taxonomy): Bacteria > Bacteroidota > Bacteroidia > Bacteroidales > UBA932 > Cryptobacteroides. Next base: position 36,898 of record DFLI01000096.1, on the reverse strand, counting down.
GCGTTTCATCAAAGGCTTACGAAAGAACATTAACCCCTCTATATCTGAGGGAGATGCCATTGAGATGTTGTCCCAGCACCTGATTACTAAACCAGTGTTTGAGGCTCTATTTGACAACTATTCGTTTGCTGATAGTAATCCTATTTCTCGCTCAATGGGAAAGGTATTAGCACTGATAGAAGAGCAGACCCCAGAGGACGAGGTTAAGAAGTTGGAGACCTTCTACGATTCGGTCAGGCGTAGAGCAAAGGGCATAGATAACGCGGAATCCAAGCAAAAAGTCATAATTGAACTATATGACAAGTTCTTCAAGGCGGCATTTCCGAAGGTCGTAGAGAAACTGGGTATTGTCTATACCCCTGTGGAAGTGGTAGACTACATAGTTAAATCCGTTGCTTGGATATTGAAGAAAGAGTTTGACCGTGAGATTTCCGATGAGAATGTTCACGTTCTGGACCCGTTCACTGGAACTGGCACTTTTATCACGCGATTGCTCCAAAGCGGTGTTATCAGTAAGGAAGCATTGGCAAGGAAATACGATAAAGAGATACACGCCAATGAAATTGTCTTGCTTGCTTACTACATTGCCTCCATCAACATTGAGAATGTATTCCACGATATTCTTGGTGAAGAAGAGGGCTATAAGGCATTCAACGGAATCTGCCTAACAGATACATTCCAGTTGGGAGAGGAAAAGAATGCTGATAACCTCTACACAGATGTGTTCCCATTTAACTCAAAGAGGGTACAGGAACAGAAGAAAAAACCTATCACTGTTGTAATAGGAAATCCGCCCTATTCAGTTGGTCAAAAATCTGCGAATGATAATGCCCAAAACCAGTCTTATCCAACACTTGAAAGGAAGATAGCAGATACATATGCAGCCAAATCTGACGCAAACAATAAAAACTCCCTATACAACAGTTACATTAAAGCGTTTAGGTGGGCTTCTGATAGGATAGACACACAAAATGGAGGGGTAATAGGGTTCGTAACAGATGGTGATTGGATTGATGGAAACGCCCAGGATGGATTCAGAAAATCACTGGAAAAAGAGTTTTCAAGTATATATGTGTTCAACTTACGCGGAAACTGCCGCACTCAGGGAGAATTGCGAAGGAAAGAAGCAGGAAATGTGTTTGGCTCTGGGTCAAGAACACCTATCTCAATAACTATACTTGTTAAAAAACCGACATTGGGTTCAAACAACAAGGCTCAGATTTTCTACCACGACATAGGCGATTATCTGTCAAGAGATGACAAACTACGCATCATCAAGAGTTTTGGCTCCATCGCTAATCCTGCAATGGATTGGATGACCATTGAGCCAAATGAACACGGAGACTGGATTAACCACAGAAGTGAAGCATTCTCTTCTTTCTTGGCTATTGGGGATAAAGATAACAAACAGAATAAAAAGACCTTTTTTGTTCCGTACTATTCTAACGGCATTAAAACTAATAGAGATGCTTGGAATTATAATTCATCCACGTCTTCTCTTGAAAATAATGTCCGACGGGGGATAGTCTTTTACAATTCACAAGTGGAATTATTCGCAGAAAAAGTGAGAGATAATCCTCAAATAAAAATCGAAGAGGTTCTGGATTTTAATCCTCAAAAGTTTTCTTGGGATGCATCACAAAAAGATAGAGACATCCCTAATGGAACTAAATACTCATTTGATAAAGAGGCTATTCGAGAAGGCTATTATCGCCCTTTCTTTAAGCAACATACTTACTACAAGCGCGAATTAATCAATCGTGTTTATCAAACCGAAAAATTGTTTCCAGATAGGAATACACATAACCTTATTATTTGTGTTTCTGGCGTAGGGGTAACGAAACCATTTTCGTGTTTGGTGACAGATTATCTTCCTGATTTGGAGATGATTGGCAAATCCCAATGTTTCCCTCTGTATTGGTACGATGAATCTACGGCAGACATCGCAGATTTGTTCAATCAGGCTGCTGATGACGAGGTGATGGATAGATACATTCGGAGGGATGGTATCACTGATTGGATTCTAAGAGAGTGCAAGCAGCGTTATGGAAATAAAGTCACCAAAGAGGACATCTTCTACTATGTCTATGGCATCCTCCATTCCCCTGAGTACAGAATCACCTTTGAAGCTGATTTGAAGAAAATGCTTCCCAGGTTGCCATTGGTTGATACGGTTGAGCAGTTTGTGGCATTCAGTCAGGCTGGTCATAAACTTGCCGATTTGCACCTCAACTACGAGACTGTGGAGCCATACAAGGGTGTGACCCTGAAAATGCCTGAAAACCCCAGTTATGAAGTGGAAAAGATGCGTTTTGGCAAGGTTGATAGCAAGACAGCCGACAAGAGCATCATTTATTACAACAACCAGATAACAATCTCCGACATTCCTCTGGAAGCCTATGAGTATGTGGTGAACGGGAAGAGTGCTCTGGAATGGATAATGGAACGGTATCAGGTGACGACAGATGCGAAGAGTGGCATCACTAATAACCCTAATGATTGGAGCCGTGAACACGGTGATGAAAAGTATATCTTCAATCTTGTGCTCAGGATTATCACCGTCAGCATTGAGACGATGAAGATTGTTAATGGATTACCCAAGTTAAAGTTCGACTAATATGGCAGAAAAGTACACAGTATCAACGCTCTCCGTGGAATCGGTGCTGGGTTTCATCAAGTCTGGTGAAATCGCTATTCCTGAAATACAGAGACCCTTTGTGTGGAAGCCCAAACAGGTTCGTGACCTGATTGATTCACTTTATACGGGGTATCCAACAGGCTATCTAATCATCTCCCAGAATCCTGAGATGAAGTTGAAGGATGGCTCTCTTGCTGTTGGTAAGAAGATTATGATTGATGGTCAGCAAAGGACTACTGCATTGATGACCGCCATCGTTGGTATGGATGTCATCACTGAGACTTTTGAGAAGAAAAGGATTAAGATTTCCTTCAATCCTCTGGCATCAAACGATACTGAGGAGGAACGATTCAAGGTCCAAGATAATGCCATCAAGAAAGACAAAAGGTGGATTGCAGACATCGCTACGGTCTTTGCCCCAGATTTCAATCAATGGGACTTTGTTAATGAGTATTGCAAAGACAATCCAGAAGTGTCTGGGAGCGTCATCAATGATGCAGTGATGAACTTGCTTCGCATTAAATCCTGCCAAATTGGTGTAATAACGCTTGACAAGGACCTGACCATTGACGAGGTGACAGAAATCTTCATCCGTATCAATAGCCAAGGAGCCAAACTGAATCAGTCTGACTTCGCAATGTCAAAGATTGCTGCCAATGAAACCTATGGTGGGAACCTTCTTAGAAAGGGTATAGATTATTTCTCACACCTGGCAGCACAGCCTGATTGGTATTCTGATATGTGCAAGGATGCTGAGTTCAGGCAATCCGAATACTTCAAGGCGATGGAGTGGCTAAAAGATGACAGAGAGGAAATCTTTGACCCTGACTATGGTGATATCCTGCGTATCGCGTTTATGTATAAGTTCGGTCGTGGGAAGATGAAGGATTTGGTCAGCCTGTTGGGAGGTAGAGATTTTGAGACGCGAGAATACAAGGAGGAAATAGCCGAAAGAGCCTTTGGGATGTTGAAAGATGGCGTCTTGGAGTTTATGAACAAGTATTCCTTCTCCAACTTTATCCTTGCTATCAAGTCAGCAGGTTTCATTTCGCCACGGCTTATCAACTCTGATATGACCTTGGATTTCGCATATACACTGTTCCTGTTACTGCATTCTGATGCATCACTGGATAGCAAACAGGTGGATGAGTATGTTGTGAAGTGGTTTGTATTAACCACGCTTACAAGTCGCTATATCACATCCCCTGAGACCGTAATGGACTATGATTTGAGGAACATTAGGGCGAAGGGTTTTGTCCAGTTCTTTAACGAGATTGAAGCGGCAGAACTTTCTGATACATTCTGGAACATTGGTCTTGTGCAGCGTCTGGAAACTTCCGCTATTAACAGTCCGTTCTTCAATACCTTCCTTGCTGCTCAGATTCACGAATCCGATGACGCGTTGTTCTCCAAGGGGACCAAGGTTAGTGACTTGTTGACCATCATTGGAGATGTCCATCATATCTTCCCCAAGCAATACCTTATCAACAATGGGTGGAAGGACAAGGCACAGTACAATCAGATAGCAAACTATACCTATCTTGATACTCAGGTCAATAAGGCGATTTCCGATGATGCCCCTGAGGAATACTTCACAAAAGCGTTCTCCGCTTGTGAACAGAACACCTCTGCGTATGGTAACATTAAAGATAGCGCCGACCTTGAAGAGAACCTAAGGAACAATTGTATCCCTGAGGAAGTGATTACGATGAACCATCTTGATTACCCTGCATTCTTGGAAAAGAGAAGACAGTTGATGGCTCAGAAGATGAGAAGATACTACGAAAGTCTATAATCCCGAAATCCAAGGTTATGAAAAGAATCGCTATTCTACTTGTTACTCTTTTGGTGACCCTTCCCGTCTTTGGGCAGGAAAAGACAGAACTGCTGAATCAAGAGCAAAAAGACAGCCTTATACTGCAAACATATAATCGGCTTGAAAAAGAAGCCAAAGTGGGACGATATAAAGTATACCCCACGACTAACATCTATACTTCGCTGAAACTGGATACTGCAACAGGTCAGATTTGGGCACTTCAAATTGGACTTGGGAAAGATAGTGCTCGGATGCAATATGAGGTTACTGATGCCGTTTTTTTCTTTGAAACAACGGCTGGTCGCTTTGAGTTGTATCCAACTAACAACAATTTCAACTTCATCCTTTTGGATACAATAGACGGATGGGCATATCAAGTTCAATGGAGCACAAAGAAAGAAGAGTGCGGCAGTTGGCTAATGTACTGATAAGGTAAGAAATGCCGAAGAAAGTTGTCATACATTATGACCCCACAAAGACGGTTGCTGAAAACGCCACGAACAATGGCGTGGAGAAATCGACAATAAGGGCATATATTAAGCGTAATGGCATTGACAGGAAGGGAGAGGCTCAGTTCAACATCATCCAGCAGTGTCGAAAGGTCTATAAGGTAAGGACCTCAACACAAAGCAGCGTTGCCAGAGAATCGGGTGTGAGCCTATCAACGGTCCGTAAGTATTGGGCATATATTACAGGCGAGAAGACCTTTGTAGACTTTGATACGAAAAAGGCAAAAAGGTACCAATCGCAAGGTTTCTCCAAAGAAGAGGTCAAAACAAAGACACACGTTCTGTTCAGCGAAGCATTGGAGCACATTCCCGATGTCCTGAAATATGCAGAACAGGAAGATGTCTCAGCCCTTCAAAAGTTCATCAATGAAGACAATAATCTTCCGATGTTCTTCATCGGCTCAGGTGGAATGCAAACACGCTGTCACTATGGGGCTATGTTATATAGCACAGGAAAGGGTTTGGGGCAAGCGATAACACCTTATAGCCTTTCATCTTTGTCAGATGATGTCATCAAGGGAGGGAAGAGCCTGATTATGTCCAGTGGCGGCGAGAACAAGGATGCCGTATATGCACTTGGTAGATGTTCCTCTCTCATCCCTTCCAGAACTGGCGTGTATTACCATAGAGATGGCAAGGATAACGAGATGTTGCCTATCATTAAAGAACGGTCTTTACCTTCTTTCCGCTTTCATAATGATAATATCCACGGAGATGGATTTGTTTCCGTTCAGAGCAAGTTCTATGGGATGGGCATTCTATTCAGGGCGTTTACGGGAGCCTCAACAATAGATTTGGATATAGACCTCAACCCTGCTGCGTGTTATGTATATTCCATCAACAAAGAAGGGACATACCTGCCCAGTTTTGACCATATCAATCACTTCCAAGTTATATATGGTAGTTACGCGGAGCCTGTTGCCGTGGATATGGAAAGCGTTCTAACAGAAAGCGGTGTTTCTTCTGTCCAAATCTGTGATTATCGCAACTATTGCCACGGACGCTTTATGTTTGCCGCCTTACACACAAGGCATAATGAGTTGAAGAGAGAGGTGAGCGATGTCGCGGTTGTTTTATTACAGACCCCCAGGGAGCGAGATATAGCCCAGCGGCTAAGAAAAGTTCTTCCACCAGAAACCCCTATCATTACAATTGAGACAGAACACAATAGTCCCTTGGCAACGATTGACCTTCTGGTTAAAGCCAATGTATTGATTGCCGACATTGCCGAAAAGTATAATGGCATCAATCCCTGCGACCCCAAGAATGTCTACGGTCAGTATTTTAAGGCGAGACCGATGAATAATGTCTCTTTCGTAAGGGATTTCCAGAAATGGGGTGGGCTGAGTATTATTCAGGAATGTAAGAGTTAATGAGATAACATCTAAACCTAAAAGATAGAAACTAAACCAAAACACATTTTATCTGTACGGATTAAAGTGTCACATAATTGGGGTATCACAAAATGTTTGACGAAGTAGATTTCCTTGACAACGCAGACCTGTGTGGGTTTGTTAAAGAGACACTGGAAAAGAAGTTTAAGGTTTGCATTCCGAGCATTGAGTATAGTTTCGCAGGCTTTACCTTTGAAGTGGAAGCAACAGGGGAAGAGCATTACTTTCCCCACTTCTGGCGACCAGTGGCTTTTGGGAATGGTGTCGTGACTTTCCAGATGAGTTTAGATGACTTCCAGTTACACTGCCAGAAACTAAAAGAAAGAGATTTTGCTGATGCCGTTAAAGCGTATTATAACAAAGTCCACGGAAAGGATTCTGATATCGTATCCATAGAAGAGATGGAAGAGAAAGAAGCCGTGTATGAGGGGAGTTGCGAAGTCGTTGTCAAGGTTAAGCCAGGCAAGAAGTTTGTCAATGACCCGTACCTCACATTTCTGTGGGCTAAGGATGATTTGCTTGCGTTTGAGATAAGTCCTGACGAACTCAACAACATAATTGAGCACCTCAATTATCAAAATCGAAAATAGTATATACCGCCTGAAATAAGTTTATGAATACAGCACCTATCTTTGATTTCATTAAGCAGTTGGAGGACCTTCACGGTATCTCACAGAAGAATATTCGTGAGTTAGAGGAAGGTTTTGAATCTTGCTTATTCCAATGTGTCGCAGAATCGCCTGAAATAAAGGATGAGTTGCCAATCATAGAGCGGAAAATCAAGAAAGCGTATGAACGGATATGCTCAATAAAGGGCGTAAAACTAACCCCTGAGCACGCAGCACGCTTAAATGTACAAAGGTTATTCGCAAAAAAGTCGTTGGATTGTCTTAAACAGTACCTCCCAAGTTCAGCCAATGTAGAAATTGTTTCGGATTCGTTATCAAAACAATCCGATAAGGATGATACACATAATAATGTAGATATTGTTAAGGCAGTTGATACTGGTTGGTACACTGTGGATGAAGTCTGCACGAAATATAAACTCTCTAAGAATAATGTGAAAAACAGAAAATGGAGGGAAAAAGTGGGCTTTCCAACACATCAGACTGGGGGAGCATATTCAAGAGTTTCTTTCTCTTCTGCTGAGGTGGAAGAATGGCTTACAAAGCACAAAAAGTTATAGTTTTTGTTATAGGCAAAAAAGAAACAAGCACCTACGATTTTTCGTAAGTGCTTGATTTTGTTGCTCCCCCTGTTGGACTTGAACCAACGACCCTCTGATTAACAGTCAGATGCTCTAACCAACTGAGCTAAGGAGGAATTTTTCCGCTCTCGTGGAACGGGATTGCAAAGGTACAACCTTTTTTGAATTCTCCAAAGGTTTTTGATAAAAATTTCATAAGAAAACTTAAGTAGATTTTTTGTATCTTTGTACGATAATCCGTAATCGCCTTACTAGTATGGATATTGACCTCCTTGCCAAAATGGTGAAAGAAGTGGTGATGGACCACGATGTAGTCACTTTGCCCGGTGTGGGCAGCTTTGTAGCAGAGCTGGTCCCGGCCACTTTTGCAGACCGTGGATACACCATCCTGCCGCCTTACAGGAGGCTCTATTTCTCTCCCAAGCAGGGCGAAGACACCCTTCTGGCAGACCTTTATGCCCAGTCCAACGGCATTTCTCAGGCCGATGCCACCCGCATCCTCACAGACTTCCTCTCTGAATTGAAGGAAGTGCTCAAGGAGAAAAAGACCATCGTGTTCCCGGGCTTGGGCCGTCTGAGAGCCACCATGGAGAATCACATTTTCTTCGTGGCCGATGAAGACCTGGACATCTACCCCTCCGGCTTCGGCCTGCAGCCCATCTCCCTCAAAACCCACGAGGAAACCAAGGAAGAAGTAGCAGAGGCAGTGGCCAGTCTGGCCGGCATCCTGCACGAAAAGCCCGAAGAGGTGGCCGCAGAACCAGTCCATGCCGCAGAACCCGTCCCTGCCGAGGAGCCTGCCCCCATTGTAGAATCTGAGCCGGAACCCGAACCGGAACCGGAACCCATTGTGGAACCCGAGCCGCAGCCGGAACCGGAACCTGAACCCGTAGTGGTGGAGGCAGAACCTGAACCGGAACCGGAACCCGAACCCGAGCCGCAGCCGGAACCCGTAAAAGAACCCGAAGAAGAAGAATCCCCCCACAAGAAGAAAAAGAGCGGCTGGAGCAAGTTCTGGGTGTTTATCCTGGTCCTGCTCATTATTGCCCTGGTGGCAGCCATTGCCCTGGTGGCGGTGGGTCAATTCTTCCCCGAATGGCTGGATACCCTCCTCTATAGCCCCGAGGAGTATCAGATTCTTCACAATTAGTAGCTAGCCATGACGCCTGTTCGCAGAGAAGGATATAAGTTTTGCCAGGACCTCCGGGTCCCTTGTTACCAGACCAACCGCCAAACCATCCTGAAACCGGCCGCCTTCATGGATATGGCCCAGGAAATTGCGTATTGGGCGGCTAGTGAACTGGGCTTCGGATACGATACTCTGCATGTGCACCACACCGCCTGGGTGCTCACGCGCATGCACCTTCACTTCGAAACCCTTCCCAAATGGAGGGAAGATGTAAAACTCTATACCTGGCACAAAGGGGCCGAGGGGCTCTTCTATCTCCGAGATTTCGACCTCCGCAGCGCAGCAGGGGAGTCCATCATCCAGGGCACCAGTTCATGGGTGGTGATAGACGAACAGAGCCGCCGGATGGTACGTCCCGAAGATTTGCAAGACCTCATGATGACCGAAGAGGTGGAAGATGCCATCTCTACGCCTGCTCCGAAGGTTCAGCTGCCCCGTCAGGCGCAGCCGGAGCTGGCCGGAGAGCACACGGTGGCCTATTCGGATTTGGATATCATCGGCCATACCAATAATGTCCGTTACGTGGTCTGGGCAATGGACTGTCTCCCTCTGGAGACGGCCGAGAAGCCCGTCAAAGACCTGTACATCAACTTTAACAAAGAAACTACCCACGGCCAGAAGGTGGAGCTGTTCCGCCTGCAGGACGCAAATGCCTGGTACGTGGAAGGCAGGGTGGAAGGCAAACCCTGTTTTGTGGTGAAACTGGAATACTAAACTATGCATGAGCTTTTCTTCGGCTACGGTGTAGCCCATACCATTCTGCTGCTGTCCTTTGTGATAGGAATTGGCCTCTATCTGGGCCGGTTCAAGGTGAAAGGCATTTCCCTGGGCTCCACCTGGATCCTTTTCATGGGTATCCTCATGGGCCATCTGGGTTTTGGGGCAGACCTTACCATCCTTCAGTTCGTGAAGGAGTTCGGTCTCATCCTCTTTGTCTTCTCCATCGGCCTGCAGGTGGGTCCCGGCTTTTTCCATTCCTTCCGCAGCGGAGGCGTTCAGATGAACCTGCTGGCCGTGATGAACATTTTGCTGGCCGCCCTGGTCACCTATGTTATTTCGCTCTTTTCCGGTGAGAAACTCACCACCATGGTGGGCGTTATGTCGGGTGCCGTTACCAATACGCCCGGTCTGGGTGCTGCCCAGCAGACCTTCACGGACATTGCCATCGCCACCGGAGACAGCGCGCTGGCCGCCAGTCAGGCTTCCGAGAAGCTGGCATCGGCCTATGCCGTGGCTTATCCCATCGGCGTTCTGGGCGTCATTGCCGTTATCATTGTATTCCGTGCCCTTTTCAAGATAGACCATCAGAAAGAGCTGTCGCAACTGGAAGAGGCCGATAAGAAAGGGGAACATGCCCGCCGCATGCACGTAGCCGTGGAGAACCCCGCCATCTTCGACCGCAAGCTGTACGAAGTGCTGCATGAGTTCGGAGGAGACTTTGTGGTGTCCCGCGTGATGCAGGGAGACCAGGTGTTCTTCCCTTCGGAAGATACCGTCCTGCACGAGGGAGACAAGCTCCTGCTGGTAACGGCTCCTCACGAGATGGATCGCCTTCGTATCCTCTTTGGTGAAGAGGTCCCGCTGCACGTGAGCGACTGGACGGAAAAGGACCATACCCTGGTTACTCGCCGCATTGTGATTACCAATAGCAAAATTACCGGTAAAACCCTCAAGGACCTCCGCCTCCGCAGTGCTTTCGGCGTGAGTGTCACCCGTGTTATCCGTGCCGGCGTGGAACTGGTAGCCAACCCCACCCTCTACCTGCAGGTGGGAGACGGACTCATGTGTGTGGGTACGCAGGAAAATATTGAACAGGTATCAGCCAAGGTGGGCAACTCCAATGACGCCCTTAACAAACCCAACCTGGTGCCCATCTTCCTGGGCATTGTGGTGGGCGTTATCTTCGGCTCCATTCCTTTCCGCTTCCCCGGCATCCCGCAGGCCATCAAGCTGGGCCTGGCCGGCGGTCCGCTCATCATTGCCATCCTGCTGGGTCACTTCGGCCCCAAGTATAAGATTACTACTTACACCACCACCAGCGCCAACCTCATGATCCGGGAGATAGGCATTTCGCTCTTCCTGGCAGCTGTGGGCATAGGCGCCGGCGGCAACTTCTGGAGCTCCATCGTGAACGGTGGTTACTGGTGGATTCTGTACGGCGCCCTCATCACCATAGTGCCGCTGTGCATCACCTTCATCATCTCCCGCGCGGTGTTCCACCTGAACTTTTACCAGATCTGCGGTCTCATCAGCGGTTCCTGCACCAATCCTCCGGTGCTGGCCTTCTCGCAGGGTATGTACGGAAGCGACTATGCCTCCGTCAATTACGCTACGGTATACCCGCTTTCCATGTTCATGCGTGTGCTAGTGGCCCAGCTGCTCATTGTCTTTGCCCTGGGTTAGCCTATGTTAGACCTGGTATACCCTTCTTCTCCGGCTCCGCTGTATCCCCGTCCCTCCGTGGACCATCCAGGGAAACAGCGCCCTGCCACCAGCGAAATGCTGCCCTTGGTACAGCCTAATGGTATTGTGTACGGGCAGGCTCCCCGGGAGTGGTGCCACGGCGGTTCGCACGCGCTGCATCCGGTGGTGCATCTCCACATCCTGGACCGTTACGGAAAGCTCTATCTGCAGAAGCGTTCCCTTACCAAGGACCTGCTGCCCGGCTACTGGGATACGGCTGTGGGCGGCCATGTGTCTTACGGAGAGTCCATTCCGGAAGCCCTCTTTCGCGAAACTTCCGAAGAACTGGGCCTGGAAACCTTCAATCCCGTGGCCTTGGGTACCTACATTTGGGAAACAGAGCGGGACAGCGAGTTCGTCTTCGTGCACGCTATAGTAGGGCATCCCACCCTTCGCCCCAATGCCGCAGAGGTTTCTGAGGGCCGATGGTGGAGCTTCGAGGAACTGGAAGAAGCTATGGGCAAGAACATCCTCACCCCCAATTTTGAGAGCGAGTTTGCCAGAATAAAGGATCAGCTTTTGGCTATGCTATAGAACCTGTCCCCAGGTTTCGTCAATGGCGGCGCGGGCGGCAGAATCCGCCTTCTCTGTTAGGCCGATATAAGGCTCCTGAATCTTTTCTCCCTGGAAGAGGGCTTTGCGAAGGGCAAGGGCCCTTTCTTTTTGCTCCTTCGGCGGCATGAGAGAGACTACGCTAAGTAGATAGTCTTCTGCGCCCAGAATGTTCACGGCCTGCACCTTGCCGTCTTTTACCAAAAACTTGAGCGTGCCGGCGTAACGGCGGGTGTTCTCTCCGTATATAATAAAGGAGGGCTCTGCAAAGAGGGTAGAGATGGTGACGGCTTCGAACACCAGTTCGTCGTACAGCACGCCGTTATAGTCTATCCTGCCTTCCTGGAAACTCACTTTCTGCGGGCCGGCGCCGTCGGAGATAATCTCGAAGGAGATTTCTTCTCCGGACTCAATCTCTACTTCTATGCGGGGCTGGGTGCGCACCAGACGCCACAGCAGGCGCTCTTCCTGGGCGGCGGGCAGCGTGACATCCTCGAATATTTGGTTCAGAACGTCGGCATTCAGGCGGTCGAAATCCTCTTCCTGGGGCACCACCACAAAGCCGGCCATGTCGGCCGCGCCGGGGAGGATGGAGAAGTGCTCCTCTCCCTGCGCGTAGTAGCAATTGGGGTGGGAGGCGCCGCGCAGCGTTACGATGGCGCGGAACTCTCCTTCGCTGCACCAGGTGAAGGCGTTGAAGCGGGGCTCGGTTTCTTCGGCCACCAGGTTCATGCAGTCCAGCAGCCTGTAGAAGAGCTTGGACATGGACTTGGACGTCTGGGCCCTCAGCAGGAAAATACCCCGGTTAAAGCGTTTGTAGTGGTACAGCTGGGCATCCCTCACCGAGTCTATGAAGTCCATTTCATCGCTCTGCTGCCCGGCTTTGGCACCGCGCAGCAGGCGCTCTGCAGCGCGCTCCAGCGGCATATATCCCTTGGGACAGGCCTGGAAGTGGGCGTGCCCGGGCACGGTGGTCCCGCTGTTGGGGCTATTATAGAAGACTATGTAGTTCTCCAGGCTGGCGGCCAGGTCCAGCATATCCGGGAAACGGTGCCAGATGGTTTGGGGAGCATGGATGTCCCGCGTTATTACCAGGTGGTTGGGGAAGATGGGGGCCCGGTTCACCAGAATGTTGTACTTGCGTCTTTTGCGCCCCTCGAAAGGAAGCGTATGCTGGTGCTCCATATAGTTTTCTTCGCACAGCGGGCAGCCGTGGTCGAAGATGGGAACGCGTCCGGGATTGGACTGGATGGTAACCAGAATGCCCCTCAGCGGCATGGTACGGGTACGGGTGCTCTTGAGGTTGCGGTACTTGGCAGCCACCGCCGGCCAAACCGACAGCTGGTCGTGTACGAATTTATCTATATCTGTTCCCATGGACGTAAAGTTACGCATTTTTTTCTGCATTTTTGCGTATATTTGTATACTTATGGCAAGTATCGGTATCTTCGATTCAGGAAGCGGAGGATTGTCCGTATACCGGGAGCTGGTAAAGCTGCTCCCCCGGGAGCGTTATATCTATTTCTCAGACAACGCCCACTGCCCCTACGGAGAAAAAACCGCCGAATATATTCAGGACAGAGCCCACGTTATCACAGACATCCTCCTGGGAATGGGGGCCGATATCATCGTGGTGGCCTGCAACACCGCCACGGCGGCTGCCATCGCCAGCCTGAGGGCAGATTATCCCGATGTCCCCTTCATAGGGATGGAGCCTGCCGTTAAGCCCGCCGCGTTGGGCACTAAGAGCGGCGTCATAGGTGTTTTGGCCACGGCCGGCACCCTCAAGGGCTCCAAGTACCTCCACACCCGCGGCCAGTTCGAAGACAACGTCCACATTATAGAGCACGTAGGGGAAGGCTTCGTGGAACTGGTAGAAAACGGTATTCTGGACGGCCCGGAAGCAGAAAAAACCGTTCGAACCTCCCTTCAGCCCCTTCTGGACCAGGGGGCCGATATCATAGTGCTGGGCTGCACCCATTACCCCTTCCTCCAGCCGGTCATAGAGCGGCTGGCCGGTCCCGGGGTGCGGGTGATAGACCCCGCTCCCGCCGTGGCCCGCCAGACGGTTCGCGTGCTGCAGGAAAAGGGCATCCCTACCGGGGAAGGCACCTTCTCCATAGACCTGTATCATTCCGGAGAGCCGGATTCTCTCCAGCGCATCTATCAATTGGTTTCATGAAACGTTTCAGCCTTATTATAGTGGGCCTGCTGGCTGCCATCGGCCTGCATGCCCAGGTAATGACGGGCCTTGAAGTGCTGGTGGAAGAGGGCTACAAGCCCCTTCTGGGTAAGCGCGTGGGCCTGGTGACCAACCCCAGCGGGGTAGACCACCACTACCGCTCTACCATAGACATCCTCTTCCAGGCCAAAGAAGTGAACCTGGTGGCTCTCTTCGGCCCCGAGCACGGCGTACGCGGGGATGTATATGCCGGAGACCACGTAGATCATGGCAAAGACGCCCGCACGGGCCTTCCCGTCTATTCTCTCTACGGAGACACCCGCGAACCCACGCCCGAAATGCTCAAGGGCATAGACGTAATGGTGTACGATATCCAGGATGTGGGCACCCGCTGCTATACCTTCATCTCCACCCTGGGTCTGGTGATGCGCGCTTGCGCCAAAGCCGGCATAGAGGTGGTGGTGCTGGACCGCCCCAACCCCCTGGGCGGCAACAAGGTGGAAGGCTGCGTGGTGGAAGAAGGCTACTATTCCTTCGTGAGCCAGTACAAGATTCCCTTCCTCTACGGCCTCACGGTAGGGGAGCTGGCCATTCTGATCAATCAGGAGGAACTGAACCGGGGTCAGAGAGGTAATCTGAAGCCCGTGCGTTGCAATCTTACAGTGGTTCCCATGCGCGGCTGGACACGTGATATGCTCTATCAGGATACGGGACTTCCCTGGATTCTTCCTTCGCCCAATATTCCTTCCATGCAATCGGCCCTTTGTTATGGGGCCTCCGGCATTGCAGGGGAGTATGGGGTGGTAAACACCGGCGTGGGCTACACCATCCCCTTCGAAACCTTTGCGGCAGAATGGATAGAGGCCAATGATTTGCTGGACAAGCTGAACAGCTATAGCATTCCCGGCGTGGCCTTCCGGGCCATCCATTACAAACCCATTGCCGGCAGCAAGAAAGACGTTCTCCTGCACGGTGTGCAGTTCACTTTTACAAATTATGAGGCTTGTCCGGTGAGCCTGGTACAGTTCTATGTTTTACAGGCCATTAACGAACTTTATCCCGACCAAAACCCCTATCCGCTGAAGAGTCCGGGCATGCTGGATAAAGTTTGTGGCACGGATTATGTGAGAAGTACTTTCGGAAAGCGGATGAAGGTCGCGGATATCGTTGAATATTGGAACAAGGATGTTGAGGCTTTCAAGCGGCTTTCCCAAGTTTATTACTTATATCGTTAACTTAAAAACTTTAGTGCTATGAGAAGGTTTATCACAATTGCAGCTTCCACCATGCTGGCTTTGGCCATGCTCACGGCACCCGATATGTGGGCCCAGACCCGCCGTTCCAGCGGGGGAAGCTCCACCACCCAGCAGAGCGGTTCCCGCTCTTCCGGCAGCAGCAGCTCCAACACGCGCTCCAGCGGCAGTTCCAGCAGCAGTTCCTCTACCCGTTCCAGCGGTTCTTCCAGTACTCGCTCCAGCAGTACTTCCAGTACCCGCTCTTCCGGCAGCGGAAGCGTGCAGCAGGATAACCGGCGCAGCAGCAGTGCGTCCCGCTCCAGCGGCAGCAGCAGTAGTTCTTCTTCTGTGAGCCGTTCCTCCGGCAGCAATTCCGGCAGCGCTACCCGTTCCACCGGAACCAACAGCGTGCAGCAGGACAACCGCCGCCGCAGTAGCAGCAGCTCCAGTAGCGCCAGCCGCTCTACTACTACCAACAGCAGCACCAGCTCCTCCAGCAGCAGCTCTTCCAGCCGCTCCAGCGGTACGGCCCGTGCTACCAGCAGCAGTAGTTCCGGCAGCGCCACCCGTTCTACGGACAATACGGCCATCCAGTCGGTTACCAGCCAGCCTCAGGAGAGAACCTCCGGAACAGCCCGCGTAAGCAACGTTACCCGTGGCGGCCTCACCGGTACCGAGGTGGAGAACCCCAACCATAATACCCAGGAGACCTACCGTGACCCTGGCTACAACTACCGCTACAATGAGGAAATCCGGGTAGACAATCAGCACAATATGTACCGCGTACCTCCTCGTCAGAGAGAGCCCATGGCCTGGGACCGTCCCGGTTACTTCTGGGGAGACCACGCTCACTACTACGGATACCGCATCCACACTCCTCCGCCTCACTGGCGCAGAATCAGTCACTGGGGAATAGACTACTATTACTACAATGGTATTTACTATAGGCCCTACGGCAGTTACTATGTGGTTTGCCGGCCTCCTTTCGGAACGCCCCTTGAGAGAGCCATAGACCGTGCTATCCTGCGCGCCATCCGCTTCTCCTACTACTACGACACGTACCGTACCTACGAGACTGCGTTCGACTACTATAATGTCATAGCCCGGCAGAACCTGATCATTGCTCAGCAGAATGCCCGCATCATTGCCCGTAACAGCAATTATGCCATCAACTCCAACAGGGCTTTATCGGCCTACGAGCTGGCTAACCGCCTGGGTCTGGTGCAAAGCTATGCCTACGCCAACTCCGAGTATTTCTACCAGGACGGCGTGTTCTATACCGTATCCGCTTCCGGCGTGTACAGCACCATCGTCCCTCCTGCGGGCGCTCTGGTAATCTCCCTGCCGGACGACTACGAGGTAATTGTAATGAACGGCATTGAGTACTACATGGTAGACAACACCGTATACCGCACCACCGTCTTTGAGGGAGAACCCTATCTGGAGGTGTTGGGTCAGATGTACGGAAGCCTTTACAGCCAGTACAATGTGTACAGATAGAAATTAATTCATTTTTGACAGGGAATACGGCAAGTCTTCGGATTTAGCCGTATTCTTTTTTATAGGCCGGGAACCCATTTCAAACTCCAGCACGCCGCCGCGGAGGATATCCTCCCGGGTGAGGAAACGCTTGGTGTATTTCTGGCCGTTGAGCTTTACCCCGTGCACGTAGCGGTTCTTGGAACTCACTTTGGGGGCCTTCACCGTGAAGGTGGCGCCATTGTCCAGTTGCAGCGACATCTCGGGAAGGAAAGGAGCGCCCAGCACAAATTCTCCGCTGCCCGGGCATACGGGATAGAAGCCCAGGGCGCTGAACACGTACCAGGCACTCATCTGGCCGCAGTCGTCATTGCCGCCCAGGCCATCCCGACGGGGCCGATACATCCGCTCCATAATTTCCCGCAGCCAGTATTCTCCCCTCCAGGGCTCGGAAGTCCATTGGAAGAGGTAAGGAATGTGATGCGAAGGCTCGTTACCATGCACATATCCGCCAATGAGGCAGGACTCCTCAATGTCCTCGTTATCCTCGTAATACTTGGGATCCAGAGGCTGGGAGAAAAGAGTGTCCAGGATGCTGAGGAAGCGTTTTTCCCCACCCATCAGGCCGATGAGCCCCTCTACGTCCTGGGGCACGTGGAAGGAGAAATTGTAGGAGTTGCCTTCGATGAAACCTTCGCTGTAAGTCTGGCGGGGGTTGGTGGGGTTCTTCCATCGGCCGTCGGCATAACGGGCCTGGGCAAAGGGCTTCCCGGAGGGGAAGAGGTGAAGGTGGTTGTAGGCCCTCTTCTTATATTCCCGGGCCAGGGAATCCCGCCCCAGAGCCTTGGCCGCCCGGTAGATGGTCCAGTCGTCATAGGCATACTCCAGGGTGGTGGAGGCACCGGTGGAAGAGTCTTCCAGTGGCACGTAACCCAGTTTCATATAAGAACCCACGCCTTCCAGGTAGGGAACGGTGGAGGTGGAGACCATAGCCTCCAGCACCCGGTCTCCATCCAGGTCCAGCCCGGCTTGCAGCGCATCCGAAAGTACGGACACGGCGTGGTAACCACTCATGCACCAGCCTTCGTTGGCCATGAGGGACCAGATGGGAAGCAGCCCGTGGGCGCTTTGCTCCTGGTGTGCCAGCATGGACTTGGCCATATCCTGCGCCCGCTTCGGGTGCATCAGAAGCAGCAGAGGATGCTCTGCCCGGTAGGTGTCCCAGAGGGAGAAAACCGTATAGTTGTTCCAGCCATCGGCCTGGTGGATGGCTCCGTCCAGGCCGCGGTAGGCTCCGTCTACATCGTCATAGACGGAAGGATTGATCATGGTGTGATAGAGAGAGGTGTAGAGCATCTTCAACTCTTCTTCCGTTCCCTGCGCCTTCACCTTGCCCAGCTCGCGGTCCCACGCTGCTCGGGCCTTGGTGCGGGTGGCTTCAAAGCTTCCCGCTTCGGCCCTCAGGTTCTTCAGGGCGCCTTCCACAGAGGTGGCGCTGAGGGCTACGTTCACCGTAAGGTCGTCTTCACCATCGGCCCAGTCAAAGTTGAACCAGCAGGCCAGGCCCCTGCCCGCCATTTCGGGAAAGTTGTGGCCGGTGTCAAACTTGCGCCAGAAGCCTTTGTAGGCCGATGGAACCGTCTCCCTGCAGCCGTACTCTTTCACCGGGCGGGAGAAGCGGATGGCAAAGTAGGTATAGTGCTCGCGGGCCCAGCCCTGAGTGATGCGGTAGCCGGTGAGAAGGCTGTCTCCCACCATTCTCACGCTGGCCCACAGGGTTTTCCCTTCGTAATTATAAAGACCGTGGGAAAGGTCCAGCACAAGGTGCCGGTCTCCGCCGGTAGGATAGGTATATTGATGGATGGCGGTGCGGGGTGTGGCCGATACCTCTGCCTTAATTCCATAGTCGTCCAGGGTGACGGCATAATAGCCGGGCGTGGCCTTTTCCGTGGAATGGCGGAAACGGCTGCGGTAACCCTTCTCCGGCTCATCGGCCGTGCCGGGATTCAAGTGCAGAGGGCCCACGGTGGGCATGAGCAGGATGTCTCCCAGATCCGAATGACCGGTGCCGCTCAGATGCGTGTGTGAGAAGCCCACAATGGTAGGGTCTTCCCAGCGGTAACCGGCGCAGAGGCTGTACACCTGGGCCTGGTACTTGCCCGCCACGTTGTGCGGAATGGTATCTGTGTCCGGACTCACCTGCACCCCGCCAAATGGGACGCAGGCCCCGGGAAAGGTGTGGCCCATACCGGAGGTGCCGATAAAAGGGTCTACATAAGAAGAGGTGGATTGGGCCGGGGAGAGCCATGCGGTGCAAAGGAACACGCAGGCGGCCAGAAGCGTTCTATTCCATTTGTTCATAGCACAAAGTTCACCAATTTCCGGCGGAAAAGCAATAAAAGTATTATCTTTGTACGATATGATTACACTGGAACAGATAAAGGATTTGCAGCAGAGGGTGACCTCTTTGGAAGGATGCCTGGATATTGCCGGCAAGCGCAAGGAGGTGGAGAAAAAGACGCAGGAGAGCCTGGCGCCGGACTTCTGGGAAGACCCGAAGGCCGCAGAGCTTTTCCTCAAAAAACTGGCTCTCACCAAGTCCTGGGTAACGGATTATGCGAAGGCCCGTGAACTCACGGACGACCTGGAGGTGCTGGCAGAATTTGAGGCAGAAGATTCTCCGGAGCTGGAGAAGGCCTATACGCAGGCCGTGGAAGCCGTGGAGGCCCTGGAGCTGCGCAATATGCTGGGAAATGAAGGAGACAACCTGGGCGCCGTTCTCACCATCAATTCCGGTGCCGGTGGCACGGAGGCCAATGACTGGAGCGCCATGCTCATGCGCATGTACACCCGCTGGTGCGAGAGGAACGGCTACAAGTACACCATTACCTCCCTGCTGGAAGGAGAAGAAGCCGGCATCAAGAGCTGCACCATAGAGGTGGAAGGAGATTATGCCTACGGTTATCTGAAGGCCGAAAATGGTGTTCACCGCTTGGTACGTATCTCTCCCTTCAATGCCCAGGGCAAGCGCCAGACCACTTTCTCCAGTGTTTTCGTATATCCCCTGGTAGACGATTCCATCAACATAGAAATCAATCCCTCAGACCTGGAGTGGGACACCTTCCGCAGCGGCGGCCACGGCGGCCAGAACGTGAACAAGGTAGAAACCGGCGTCCGCGTGCGGCACCTTCCTTCCGGCATTATGGTGGAAAACACGGAAACCCGCAGCCAGCAGGACAACCGGCAAAGAGCCTTGCTCATCCTGAAATCCCGCCTCTACGACATCGAGCTCAAGAAGCGCCAGGAAAAACAGGCAGAACTGGAAGGCCAGAAAAAGCGCATCGAGTGGGGCTCTCAGATCAGAAACTACGTTCTGCACCCCTACAAGCTGGTGAAAGACCTCCGCACCGGAGTGAGCACGGCAGACACGCAGGGCGTCCTGGACGGAGACCTGAACGAGTTTATGAAAACCTATCTGATGGGAACCGGCACGGCCGTGACAGACCCGGACGATTTAGATTAAGCGGATGCCCTCGGCCTTCATGGCTTCGAGGGCTTCTTTATGCCCCTGGGCATCTACGTATGCCAGACATTCCTTAAGCACCGTTACTTTGAAGCCGGCCTTCAGCAGGTCTTCGGCGGTGTTGCGCACGCAGTATTCCGTGGCAATGCCACAGACAATGGGGTTTTGGATTTCCATGAGTCCCAGCACTTCTCCCAGGCTTTGCCCGGCTTCGTTCTTTCCCTCAAAGCCGCTGTACTGCTCCTGCTTCGGGTCCTCTCCCTTGTAGAAGGTGAGGTCTTCCTCTACGAAGGGGAGAAGGGCCTCGTGGACATCGGCCCCGTGGGTGCCCTGCACGCAATGCGGCGGCCAGGGACCGCCCTGGGCGGCAAAGGAGCAGTGATTCGCGGGATGATGGTCCCGGATGAAGAGAATGGGGTAGGGGTGATTCTCCTTGATGAAAGCTACCGTGTTGGCGATGGCTTGATCGGCCTCCTGGCAAGCGAGGGAGCCGTCTATAAAATCGTAGATCATGTCTACGACAATGAGGGCGCTGTCTTTCATAGGGTGCAAAGATAAGCTTTTCTACCTACATTTATCCACAAAGGCCTAAAAAACATGAGCCATTTACTGTCTCCCTGCTGGAGAAGATGATGCCTCTCTTCGCCTCTGCGTAAACGCCCACCTCGGCAAGGGAGAGAAGGCCCTCGAAAGAGATGAAGCGAAGTCGCACGGATTGGGCCTCTACGGCAGGAAAGCGGCAAATATGAACCCGTCCGGAAGCGTTAGTCTGCTTGTAAACGTTTTTCCACTCACCGTTACAGAGTGCTTCCACCGCAAAACCTTTGAGCTGGCATTCTCCTCCGGTGGTTATTACCACAGAGGAAACGGGGGTTGTCTTATCCAGGTTCACCTGCCACCAGGGCTCTTTCACGGCCGGACTGGATTCCCAGCAGGTGCTGTAATTGTCGTCGTTGGCCAGGTCCATGAGCAGACAGTCTTCCGACCAGGAAGAGTCGCAGGGACGGCCGATGGCTATATTAATCTCCGTAATGGGCGCCGGGGACTCCGGCACGTCCACCAGATGCCCGGTGTTCTTCCAGATTTTGCCGATGCGCCGGAAAGCGGCTACGGCATTGGCATCTATCAGGCCGTCCCGGTTGGGAGCGGCGTTCAGAATATAGGTGCAGTAGGCCTTGTTGTAGGGAACAATGTTATCCCGTACAATGGCATCTACGTCCTTGAGCTTATCGGTGGGGAAGGACTCTTTCCAGAACCAGGTGCGCTGCAGCGGGTAGCAGGCCATGGCGGGAAGGCGGTTGGTCTGGGCCGATATCTTCTCTCCGGCGCCCTGCTCGTAGCAGCGGATGTCGGAATAGAAAAGAGCCTCCTGAGGGTATTTGGAGCCGTTGAGGTCCATCACCAGGCAGTTAGGCTGAAGGCTTTTGACGTAGTTATAGATTTCCGGGAAAGAGACCTCTTCGTAGGAGATGCGGCCCCAGGGAGCGTCCCAGCCGTCGAACATGATGGTGTTCACCGGCCCGTAGCCGGTAAGGAGTTCCTTCAGCTGGGCCTTGATGAATTCTGTCTTTTCCGCGGTGAAGGGCAGCGTATGGCGAATGCGGTGATGGGTGTCCAGAATGGAGAAATGGAACATCACCTGCATGCCGGCTTCCTGCAGGGCATCCGTAAGCTCTTTCAGCACATCCCTTCCCAGCGGCGAATGCATTACGCTGTAGTCTGTGGTGGCGGTATTCCACATGCAGAAGCCGGCGTGGTGCTTCACGCTTACGCAGATGAACTTGGCACCGGCGCCTTTGGCCGTTTCTACCCACTGGCGGGTATCCAGTCTGGTGGGGTTGAACACTTCCGGGCTCAGGTCCGGGTCTGTCCAATCGGCCTCCTGGAAGGTGGGAAGGCCAAAGTGCACAAACATGCCAAAACGCAGGTCTACAAACTCCTGCTGTAACTGGTGAAGGCTTTTCTCCTGGGCGCCAAGAAGCAGCGGCAGGGCAAAAAGCAGAAAAAGGGATGCAAGATACTTTCTCATATGGTTTCAAAGGTACGAAAATGCCGTCAAAAATCATTACCTTTGTATATATTTACAAGACAGAAATGAACCAAATTAACAATGCGTACGTATCGGACAAGTACCAGTATACCATGGGAAAGTCCTATCTGGACTGCGGGAAGCAGGAGCAGATAGCTGTGTTCAACCTCTTTTACCGCCAGGCACCGGAGAATAACAACTGGGCCGTGGTGAGCGGTACGGAGGAAGTGATAGAGATGGTGTTGGCCCTGGGCACCGAACCGGAAGAATTCTACGAGAAGTTCCTGCCGGGAGAAGGGTACCGGGAGTTCCGCAAGTATCTTACCACCATGAAGTTCACCGGAGATGTGTACGCCATGCGGGAAGGGGAGATTGCCTTCCCCAATCAGCCCATCGTTACGGTGGTGGCCCCGCTGGTGCAGGCCCAGGTGCTGGAAACGCCCATGCTGTGCATCATGAACCACCAGATGGCTGTGGCCACCAAGGCTTCGCGCGTGTGCCGCTCTACGGACAGGCCTGTCTCAGAGTTTGGCTCCCGTCGCGCCCACGGCCCCTGGGCGGCGGTGTATGGCGGCAAGGCCGCCCAGATTGCAGGCTGCGCCAGCTCCTCCAACATCCTAACCGGTGCCTTCAACAACGTGCCCTCCACCGGCACCATGGCCCACAGCTACATTACCTCTTACGGAAGTACCGTGGAAGGGGAGCACAAGGCCTTTACAGACTATATCAAAACCCATAAGGGAGAGAATCTCATCCTCCTGATAGACACCTACGACACCCTGCGCTGCGGCATTAAGAACGCCATCCGCTCCTTCAAGGAAAACGGCATCGATGACAACTATGCTCCCGGTTACGGCATCCGTCTGGACAGCGGAGACCTTGCGTATCTTTCGCAGGAAGTGCGCCGCATCCTGGACGAAAACGGCCTTGCTGAATGCAAGATTTTCGCCACCAACGGCTTGGACGAATATCTCATAACAGACCTGGAGCGCCAGGGCGCCCGTATAGACAGCTACGGCGTGGGTGATGCCATTGCCACTTCCAAGGCGGCTCCCTGCTTTGGCAATGTGTACAAACTGGTGCAGATAGACAACCAGCCGGTACTCAAGCGCTCGGAAGACAAGATCAAGCTCATCAACCCCGGCTTCCAGATAACCTGGCGCATCAGTGCCCAGGACAGTGTAAAGGGCAACCGCTACGACGGCTATGTACATAAGGCAGATGTCACCTGCCTCCGGGGAGATGCCATGGACCTGGCCCTGCAGCACGGAGAAAGCCTAACCGTCCGTGACGAATACGATTCCTACAAGTCCAAGACGTTCGAGCAGGGTGCCTACGAGGCCCGTCCGCTCCAGCTTCAGGTTATTTCCAAGGGCGTCCGCGTGGCCCCGCACCACACCCTGGAGCAGAAAAAGGTCTATTATCAGGACCAACTGCACCACTTTTCGCCCGCAGAGCGCCGTCTCATCAACCCCCACTATTACAAAGTGGATATCTCCGACGCCCTGTACGACGTGAAGATGTCCATCATCGGCAAACTTGTAAAGGAGATTGAGTCCTTTCAGCTCTAATTAATCGGCAAATTTCATTTCCTGGAAGAGGTAGTCTGCGTGGCCTACCTCTTTTATTATGAAGAGGAGGTAACGCACATCCAGGGAGATGTTGCGGCAGATCTCGGGGTCAAAGGCGAGGTCGCTCATGGTGCCTTCCCATACGCGGTCGAAGTTGATGCCGATGAGTTGGCCGTCAGCGTTGAGGACCGGGCTGCCGGAGTTGCCGCCGGTGGTGTGGTTGGTGGCCAGGAAGCAGACGGGCTGGTTCTCGAAGCCGCCGCGGGCGTAGATATCTCTCAGAACCTGGGGGATGTTGTAGTCAAAAATCTCAGGATTGTCCTTCTCGATGATGCCGCGTAAGGTGGAAACAGGGGTGTAGTACACAGCATCTACGGGCCGATAGCCTTCCACATGGCCGTAAGCCACACGGAGGGTGAGGTTGGCATCCGGGAAGAAGGTCTTCTCGTTTTCGAATTCCATCTGTCCCTGCATGTAGTCGCGGTAGCGGAGGTTGATGGCCTTGTTGAACTCGGTAACCTGGGGGGCCAGCTGGGTAGCAAAGAAATCGCTGAAGGCCTGGTTCAATTCCTTGGCCAGTTCCTCATTGGCGAACAGGGCGTCCTTCCAGGCTTCCATGCTGCCATATTCGGCCCTCTTTTGGAGGAAGTATTCGGGCTTGTAACTGTCGTCCAGGGCTTTGTCGAAGGCTGTCATCATAGCTACGAAGGTTTCCTCGTCAATGGGCTGGTAATAATCCTTCATGTTAAAGCGGCCGTTTCGGACCATCTGGAGTTTTTCGATAGTAAGGACGGACTCCAGATAGTATTCGTAGGCACGGTAGATGGGGTTGCGCTGAACGTAGAGGTTGTACAGCATTTCCGTAAGCCACTCGTAGCGGGTGCCACGGGCCCACTCCTCAAAGCGCTTTTCGTAGGCCTGCTTGCGCTCTACCACCTTGTTCTTGCGGAGGCCCTTCTCCTCTCCCTGCCACTTCTTCCAGGCGTTGGCCACGGAAGCGTACTTGGAAGAGTACTGGATGCGCACGGCCTGGCTCTGGTCCATGTACTTTTTCATGATGTTCAGGCGGGTGGTGCGCAGGGCAATCTTCTCGGGGTCGGAAACGTCCTGGATGTAACGCACGGCCTCGGAGTGCACGTACTCCTGCGTGGAGCCGGGGCAGCCATACACAAAGGTAAAGTCTCCTTCCTTCACCCCGGCACGGGAAATGGTGAGAGACTTTTTGGGCCGATAGGGAACGTTGTCCACGGAATAATCGGCCGGCATATTGTCCTTGCCGGCGTAGATGCGGAAGATGGAGAAGTCTCCGGTGTGGCGGGGCCACATCCAGTTGTCCGTTTCTCCTCCGAACTTGCCGATGGCAGACGGCGGAGCGCCCACCAGACGCACGTCCCGGTACTCGCGGAATACGAAGAGGAAGTACTGGTTGCCATAGTACAAGGCTTCCACGCTGGCCCTCAAGCCGTTCCCTTCCTTGGTAGCCTGCTCTTTCAGTTTGTCGGCGTTCCTGCTGATAAGCGCCTGCCGCTGCTCCTCGGTCATCTTCTCCTTCACACCCTTGAGCACGGCGGCCGTTACGTCTTCCATCCTTTCCAGAAAGCGTACGGTGAGGCCGGGGTTGGGAAGCTCATCGGCCTGGGTGAGGGCCCAGAAGCCGTCCTTCAGGTAGTCGTGTTCTACGGAGGAATGCCGCTGGATGTAACTGTAGCCGCAGTGGTGGTTGGTGAAAAGGAGGCCCTGGTCGCTCACCAGTTCTCCGGTGCAACCGCCGCCAAAAAGCACGACGGCATCTTTGAGCGAGGCCTGGTTCACGCTGTAGATATCTTCTGCGGTGAGCTTGAAGCCCTTGGCCTGCATATCGGCTATTCTTTGGGAAATGAGGGAGGGCAGCCACATGCCTTCATCGGCCTTGGCGGGCTGCCACAGCAGCGCAAACAGCGCTGCGAGGAGGATGGATCGTTTCATATGAGTGTTATGCTTTGCACAAATTTAGCAAATAATTCTTATATTTGCTTTTCGTTAAAACCACGTAAGTATGAGAATACCTGTAAGAATTCCCGAGTCGGAACTCATTATCAATAGCGACGGTTCTGTTTTCCATCTGCACATTAAACCGGAGCAGCTGGCAGACAATATTATCATGGTAGGAGATCCGGACAGGGTTATCATGATTTCCAGCCTTCTGTCCGATATCGAATGCCGCAACGCCAACCGTGAGTTTGTGTCCGTAACGGGCTACTATAACGGAAAGCGCATCACCGTGCTGTCCCACGGCATTGGTCCGGATAACATTGACATCGTCATGACGGAACTGGACGCCCTGGCCAACGTAGATTTCAAAACCCGCCTGGTGAAGCCCCGCCACCGTGCCCTCAATATCCTCCGCATTGGCACTTCCGGCGCCCTGCATCCGGATATTCCGTTGGGCAGCTTTGTGCTCTCCCACATGAGTGTGGGCTTTGACGGCGTGATGAACTGGTATGCCAACCGGGAGAAGGTTTCCCTCCCTGCCGTAGAAGATGCTTTCAAGAGGCACATGAACTGGGAACCCACCCTGCCCACGCCTTATTTTGTAAAGGCTTCTCCCAAGATTATTGATCTGTTCCGGGATGCGACCATCAAGGGCGTTACCATTTCGGCCCCCGGCTTCTACGGCCCTCAGGGCCGTGTCGTGCGCGTGCCGCTGGCCATGCCCAATATGCTGGAAGACATTGAGAGCTTCCGCTTCTCTGAAGGCGGAGAAGAGTACCGCATCACCAACTTTGAGATGGAAGGCGCCCCGCTGGCCGGTCTGGCCGCCCACCTGGGCCACCATGCCTGCACGGTGTGCTGCATCATAGCCAACCGCTACCTGCATAGCTCCAATCCGGACTACAAACCGAACATCCGCCAGCTGGTAGAACTGTCGCTTACGCGCATGAGTTCGCTGTAAGCCCTACACGCTTAGCATTATATCGTTCAGGAGCCCACCCGCCGTCTGGCGCGTGCCGGCTCCTGCTCCTTGTATGAGCATGGGAGAAGGATAGTCACCTGTGGTGATGAGAACCGCATTGTCCGTGCCGCGGAGGCCGTACAGAGGGCTTTCGGGCCCCACTTCCTGCAGGCCCACGCTGGCGTGGCCCTCGGCATCTACCGAAGCCACATAGCGGAGCTTGCGGCCGGCGGCAGCGGCGGCTTCATAGCGCTGGGCAATGTCGGTCGGAATGGGCTCCAGAGTAACCTGGGTTTCCTCCAGTGGAAGACCGGCCTGTCGGCTCAGAATAAGGATTTTACGAAGGACATCCACGCCGCTCAGGTCTATGTTGGGGTCAGGCTCCGTGTAACCTTTCACGCGGGCCTCTTCTACTAACTCGTCCCAGCCGGTTCCCTTATAATTGTCCAGCAGGAAGTTCAGAGTGCCGGACAGGACGGCATCCATGCGTACCAGACGGTCTCCACTCTGGACCACGCGGTCCAAGGTAACCAGCACGGGCAAGGCGGCGCCGGCCGTGGTTTCGTAACGGAGTCCTACACCGGCCTTCTGGGCATCCAGCTGCAGGTTCCGGAACTGGGCATAAGTGCCGGAGAAGGGAATCTTGTTGCAGGCCACTACGCTGTAACCGCACTGGAACAGATCTGGATAGCGGAAGCCAATCTCGTCGCTGGCGGTGCAGTCTATGAAGAGGGGATTCTCCAGGGAGAGTCCGCAAAGGGCGTCAATGTAAGAGCCGGGCTGGCCTTTTTCCAGCAGTTCGCCGGCTTTGGAAAGATCCAGGCCTTCGGTGTCAATCACATATTTGGTGCTGCGGGCAATGCCGCAGATGCGCAGTTCCTTGCCGGAGCGCTTGGCAATGGCGTCGGCGTTCTCGTGGATCATCTTCACCAGGGCGCTGCCCACGCGGCCGTATCCGGCAATGAATACCGGAACCACCTGGCGCTCGCTCTTGTCAAAGAACACGTGGTGGATGGCGCGGATGGCTTCATCGGCCCGGGCCGATGGCACAATCACCGAAATGTTTCGCTCCGATGAGCCCTGCGCGGTGGCGCGTACCGGAATGCCGTGACGGCCCAGGGCGGCCAGCATCTGGCCCGTGGCGCCGCTGTGGCCCAAGATGTCGTCTCCGATGACGCACACGATGGAGTATCCGGTTTCCACCTTCAGGGGGTTCAGTTTGCCCAGGGAAATCTCGTAGGCAAAGCAGTTGTCGGCCGACTGACGGGCCTTTTCTGCATCGGCCGCCGAAATGGCGATGCACATGGAGTGCACCGACGAGGCCTGTGTGATGAGGATGATGTTGATGCCCTTGCGGTACAGGGCGTCAAAGAGGCGGGCACTGAAGCCCGGAACACCCACCATGCCGCTGCCTTCCAGCGAGATGAGCGCAATGCCCTCGGTATGGGCCAGGCCAATGACACCGCCCTTGGCCTGCGGCGGGTTCTTCTCTACCAGCGTGCCGGGGTCCTCGGGGTGGAAGGTGTCCTTCACGTAGATAGGAATGCCCTCAGCCACCACCGGCTGGATGGTGGGCGGGTAAATAACCTTGGCACCGAAGTGGGACAGCTCCTGCGCGGCGCGGTAGGAGATGTTGGGAATGGTACGGGCCGACGGCGCCACCTTCGGGTTGGCCGTCATAATGCCGGGAACATCCGTCCAAATCTCTTCGCGGCGGGCATGCACGCCCACGGCAAAGAGGGAGGCGGTGTAGTCGGAGCCGCCGCGGCCCAGCGTGGCGGGACGGCCTTCCTCGTCGCGGGCAATGAAGCCCGGAACAATAAACAGCTGCGAATGCAGGTGCTTCTGGACGCACTCCTGGATGCGTTTGTAGGTGACGGAGGTGTCTACGGCGCCTCCGCGCACTACTACCAGTTCGCGGGCATCGAGCCATTGGCAGGGGATGCCCAGCGACTGGCATTTTTCGGTAAGAATACGGGTACTGAACAGTTCTCCAAAACTCTCTACGGCCGCCAGGCTGGTGGGGGACAGCTCGGCCAGCAGGTATACGCCCCTCAGAATGCTGGACAGCTGGGTGAACAGCTTGTCCACAATCTCCAGAGTGCGCTCCTGATAGCTTTTGGGAAGGAGCTCTTCCACCAGTTGATGGTGCCGCTGCTGCAGGGTTTCCAGGCGGGTTTCGTAGCTTTTGTCACGGGCACCGGACAGGCGGCCGATGGCAATGAGTTCGTCGGTGCAGCCGCTGATGGCCGAACTCACCACAATGGTGCGGTCGGTTTCCAGCGCCTTCCGGACGATATTGATCACTTGGAGCATGGCTCCGGCATTGGCAACGGAGCTGCCGCCAAACTTGAGTACTTGCATACGCTATAAAATAAGGGCCGACAGCTTGGCAATTTCCAGGAGGAAGCCGTCGTGGCCATAATAAGAACTGATTTCTACAAAACGGGCATTGGGAATCCAGGCGCTCCACTCGCGTCCTTCGAAGGGCGGGAAGAGAAGGTCTGTGTCCACGCCCACCACGGTGCAGGGAGCCTGGATAGTTTGCAGGGCAGCCTGCACGCCGCCACGCCCACGGCCGGCATTGTGGCTGTCCAGGGCGTTGCAGAGGGTAAAATAGGAGTAAGCGTCAAAGCCGCGGCGCACCAGTTTCTCTCCCTGGTAACGTTCATAGGAGGCTACGCGGCCGGCAAAAAGGGTGTCGGGATCCTGCTCAAACTGGGTGCGCTGGTATCCCTGGAAACTTCTGTAACTGATGAGGGCCTGTGCCCGGGCGCACTTGAGGCCCGCGGAACCGCCGCTAAGGTCCTTAGCCTCGCGGAAGGAAGGGTCTGCCTCCAGGGCCATGCGCTGGGCCTCCACCGTGGCGCCCAGGAAGGGAGAAATGCGCGGGGCCGTGCACAGAAACAGGCACCGGCCAAAACGCTCCGGCTCCATGATGGCCCACTCGATGGCGTTGAAGCCGCCGTTGGAGGCACCAATCAGAAGGTCTATCTTCTCTATTCCCAGATGTTTGCGGACGGCAATAAAGGCGTTCACGCTGTCCCGGATGGTAATCATGGGGAAGTCCAGCAGCCAGGGCTTGCCACTTTCCGGATTGGTGCGCGCCGGGCCTTCGGAACCGTAGGCACTGCCCAGCATGTTCACGCAAACCACCCGGTCCTTAAGGGTATCTATGGTTCTGCCGGGGCCCACCATTTCGGGCCACCAGTCTTCCGGGTTGCTGTTGGCCGTGAGGGCGTGGCAAATCCATACCGTCCGGCCTCCGCGTCCTTCACTTTCGTGATAGACAATCCTGGCACCGCGCAGCGTCCCTCCATTCTCCAGGGGAAGGTCAACGGTTATCTCGTATCTGGTCATGCATTAGCCGTTTTGAGAGCCTGCTCCAGGTCTGCAATAATGTCTTCCACGTCTTCCAGGCCGATGGAAAGGCGGATGAGGTCCGGGGCTATGCCGGCGGCCTTCAGCTGCTCGTCGGAGAGCTGGCGGTGGGTGTGGGATGCCGGGTGCAGTACGCAGGTGTGGCAGTCGGCCACGTGGGTTTCAATGGTCACCAGCTTCAAGGCATCCAGAAAGCGGTTGTCGTAGGCCCTGCCGCCCTTGAGGCCAAAGGCCATCACGCCGCTGCAGCCGTCCGGCAGGTATTTCAGGGCCAGGTTGTGGTGAGGGTCGCTCTCCAGACCGGGGTAGTGAATCCAGGCCACTTCCGGGCGGCTCTGCAGCCACTTGGCTACTTTCTGGGCGCACTCGCTGTGACGCTTCATCCTAAGATGCAGGGTCTGCAGGCCCAGGTGCAGGTAGAAGGCGTTCTGGGGGCTTTGCATGCTGCCCAGGTCTCTCATCAGGTGGGTGGTGGCTTTAACTATAAATGCAGCCTTGCCAAACTTCTTGCTATAGGTGAGGCCGTGGTAAGACTCGTCCGGAGTGGTGAGGCCGGGGAAGCGCTGGGCATACTTGTCCCAGGGGAAGTTGCCGCTGTCCACAACAGCGCCGCCCACGCTCACACCGTGGCCGTCTATGTACTTGGTGGTGGAATGGGTAACAATGTCTGCTCCCCATTCGAAGGGACGGCAGAGATAGGGGGTGGGGAAGGTGTTGTCCACAACGAGCGGCAGGCCGTTCTTGTGTGCTACCTTGGCCCAGCGCTCAATGTCAAAGACTTCCACGCCGGGATTGGACAGCGTTTCGCCGAAGATGAGTTTGGTATTGGGCCGGATGGCTGCCTGAATCTCCTCGTCGGTGGAATCGGCCTTCAGGAAGGTGATGTCAATTCCCAACTTGGGAAGGGTGACGCCCAGCAGGTTGAAGGTGCCGCCGTAAATGTTGTTGGCCGCAATGATGTGGTCTCCGGCGCTGGCAATATTGATGACGGCGAACAGGTTGGCTGCCTGACCCGAGGAGGTGAGGATGGCCCCTACGCCGCCTTCCAGGTCGTTGATCTGGGCGGCAGTAATGTCGCAGGTGGGGTTCTGAAGTCTTGTATAGAAATAGCCGGACTCTTCCAGGTCGAAGAGTTTGCCCATCTGGTCCGAAGTCTCATATTTAAAGGTAGTACTCTGAATAATGGGAATCTGTCGGGGTTCTCCCTTTCCGGGGTTGTAGCCTGCATGCACGCAGCGTGTCTCAATCTTTGCCATATTCTGTATTGTTTATTCTCTGTCCGTCATTCCCGGCTTGACCGGGAATCTTTCTGCAAAGATAACTTCCAAAGAAAAATCTTACAATATTCTTTTGGAAATTAGAAAATATTGCTAATTTTGCTACTAATAATAGAATAAGCAGAAAGAATCGGCCTTACATTTGGGCCTTTAATAGAAAAATCTTCTTATGGCAGATCTTGTACTGGACTCTACCGACCTCCAAATCCTAAGGGCTTTGCAGGAGAATGCGCGGCTCACCACCAAAGAGCTGGCGGGGCGGGTGAATCTTTCCACAACGCCTGTGTTTGAGCGTATGAAGCGGCTGGAGCGGGAAGGGTTCATCAAGCAGTATGTGGCCGTGCTGGACGCAGAAAAACTGGGCCGCGGCTTCACCGTCTTCTGTTCTGTTAAACTGAAGCAGATGAGCCGCGGCGTAGCGCGAGACTTTATTTCCGTGGTGCGGGACATCCCGCAGGTGGCCGAATGTTACAACATTTCCGGAGAGTACGACTATCTGTTAAAGATTCAGGCCCCGGACATGAAGTACTACAATGAGTTTATCATCAATGTGCTGGGTAACATAGATGCCATCGGCTCCATTCTCTCATCCTTTGTGATGGACGAGATTAAGAACACCCACGCGTTGTACGTTTAATAAGTGAGGAGGTACTCGGTAGAAATGCCACCGGCCTCTTCCAGAACCATGCGGGTAAGCTTACCGGCCTTGTCATAGTCCAGTTCCATCCCGGAATAACCCTTGGGCAAAACCTTACGCATTTTCAGAACAACATGTTTACCGCCATTCTTTCCGGCACTTTCCGTGCAATCGGCATCCATTTCCTTGGCAATGTCTTCGTACTTGCCGGCGATGGAGTAGAGGATGGCGTTGCGCTGTCCCTGCACCGTCTTGTTGGTGGTGCTGTTCACATCCAGGGCTACACCCCTCATGTCCATACGCACATAGGGACCGTCAATGATGAAATAGTCTCCTTCCGGCTGGGTGTAAACCATGGCCAGCTGGTCGGGAGCGGTATAGTTGATAACACCTTCGCTCTTGATTACTTTGCCGGAAACCTTCAAGGTTTTGGCCTGTTTGAAAGAGCCTTCAAAGCTCTGTGCGCCTGCGGTGACAGCCATCACCAGCAGTGCGGTCATAACGAAAATTTTTTTCATAACGTGACAATACTCCACAAAATCCATGCAAAAGTAGCGACAATTTGTCAGTTTGGCAAACTGGCTTGATTGTTGCTTAGTTCAGACCATACTTTTTTTCCTATGCAATTACAAGTTTCTGAGGACCTTAACCTCGTCATCAAATATGCCCGCGAAGAGGCCATGAGAACCGGCAGTTACGGCATCGGCCCGGACCATCTTTTCCTGGGAATCATTCGTCAGGAAGAGAACGCTGCCTTCCGTACCCTGCAAAGCCTGGGAATAGAGCCGGCCGATCTGAAGACGTTCATAGACCAGCGCATCTTCACCGGGGAAACCCTGCCCTACGAGCAACTGGACCACATTGCCTTCTCCCGCCAGTCGCAGAATGTGCTTAGCATTACCGTCATGGAGGCCTCCCGCCTGAAGAGCCCCCTGGCGCAGCCCCAGCATCTTCTGCTGGCCCTTTGCCGTACCACGGAAAGCTATGGCCAGGTATATCTGCGCAGTCATGGCATAGATTATGGCCGATTGCTGGCCTTCATGGAAGACGAAGGCCTTTTGCGCCCCAAACAGGAACCCAAGGAAGAACAACCTTCCCAGGGACCGGATGAGGAGGCCGAGGAGAAGAAGCTGGACATTGAGGAGTTTGCCTATGACCTTACCCGAGCTGCCCGCGAGGGCAAGCTGGACCCTGTGGTGGGCCGGGACAACGAGATTTCCCGCGTTATAGAGATTTTGGGCCGACGCAAAAAGAACAACCCCATGCTCATCGGAGAGCCCGGTGTGGGGAAATCGGCCATTGTAGAGGGTATAGCCCAGAAGATTGCCCATGGGGATATATCGGCCGCTTTGGCCAAAAAGCGCATCCTTTCGCTGGACATTGCCTCCGTGGTGGCGGGCACCAAGTACCGGGGAGATTTTGAGAAGCGCCTCAAAACCATTATTAAGGAGGCCAGCGAGAACCCGGACATTGTCCTGTTCATAGACGAGTTCCATACCATTGTGGGGGCGGGCGGCGCTTCCGGCAGCCTGGATGCTGCCAACATGCTCAAGCCGGCCCTGGCCAGGGGAGAGTTCCAGTGCATTGGCGCCACCACCCTTGACGAGTTTACCAAGATAGTGGAGAAGGACGGCGCCCTGGACCGCCGTTTCCAGAAGATTGTGGTAGAGCCCACCGGCGTGGCCCAGTCCATAGAGATTCTGCGGCACCTGCGCCCCAAATATGAAGAGTTCCACGGGCTTAAGTACACGGACGAGGCCGTAGAAGCCGCCGTGCGCCTTACAGACCGTTACATTACAGACAAGTCCCTGCCGGACAAGGCCATTGATGCCTTTGACGAGGCCGGTTCCATGGTGCGACTTTCCACGGCCCGCAAGAAGGCCGATGTAAGTGCGGAAGACATTGCCACCGTGGTGTCTAAGATGACGGGCATACCCGTGAACAAGGTGGCCGAGAGCGAGGGTAACCGCATTGTGAAGATGCGGGAGCGCCTCAAGGGCCGCATCATTGGCCAGGACGAAGCCATCGAGACGGTGGTGCGCGCCATCCAGCGCAACCGGGCGGGCCTGAAGGATCCCCATCGGCCCATTGGCACCTTCCTTTTCTTTGGCCCCACCGGCGTGGGAAAAACACAGCTGGCGCGGTCCCTGGCGGAGTATCTGTTTGACAGCGAGGAGAACCTCATTCGCATAGATATGAGCGAATACATGGAGAAGTTCAGCGTTTCCCGTCTCATTGGAGCGCCTCCAGGATACGTAGGTTACGAAGAGGGCGGCCAGCTTTCCGAGCGGGTGCGTCGCAAGCCCTACGCCGTGGTGCTGCTGGACGAGATTGAAAAGGCCCATCCGGATATCTTCAACCTGCTGCTGCAGGTGATGGACGAAGGCCGGCTTACGGACAGTAACGGCCGCATGGTGGACTTCAAGAATACCATTGTGATTATGACTTCCAACGTGGGAAGCCGCGAGGTGCAGGATTATGGCAGCGG
The DNA here is from genome assembly GCA_002373715.1 of Bacteroidales bacterium UBA3623. GTDB lineage: Bacteria > Bacteroidota > Bacteroidia > Bacteroidales > UBA932 > Cryptobacteroides. The sequence continues at coordinate 2,396 of DFLI01000096.1, read as the reverse complement.
AATAGGCTTTGCCACCCCTGGAAAGAATGTGGAGACAGACCGGAAGGGAGTGGTGGAAAAGGCTGTCCGGAAGGCCTTCCCGCCGGAGTTTATCAACCGCGTGGACGAGCAGGTTTACTTTAACTCCCTTACCCGCGAGACCATAGAGGAAATTATTGACCTTGAACTGAAAGACCTTCGCGCAAGGGCCCTGGAGGCGGGCTACAAGCTCACCATTACACCGGCCGCCAAGCGCCTGGTGGCCGATGCCGGCTACGATCCGGCCTACGGCGCCCGCCCGCTTAAGCGCGCTGTGATGCGCTACGTGGAAGACCCTGTGTCGGAATTCATCATTGGAGACCGCATTCTGATGAGCCGCAAGAAGGCCGATGCCGCCCCGCGTACCCTTCGTGTGGGCCTCTCTCCCGACCGCGAAACGACATACGTTGAATTGAAAGACTAGAAAAGCCAATCATCAGATTGGCCGGCCGGAGGCCGCGGGGGATAATAGGGGGCAGAGCCCCCTGGGATAATGTATGTGCGTTAGGCTCTGCGATAGCAGACTAGAGCGCCAAGGCTTCTTCTAACTCCAGATCCATGTCTTTCACCAGGTCCTGAAGGGCCTTGAAGGAAGTGTCGGAGGAAATTAAGTTTCCGAGGATGTCCAGGTTGTAATCTGTGTTTCTCATAACTGCGTCGTTTTAATTTCTGATGCAAAGATACGGCTAGCTTGTGCCAAACCATGGCACAAGCTAGCGTTTTTTTTTCTTGCGCATGCGGGAAATAATAGTTACCTTTGTATGTTTATAAGGAACAGTAAAGAAAATGGATAACAACGAAGAGAAGAACATGCTCGAGGAGCCCCAGGAAACGGGGTATATCGAGCAGGTAGAGATAGACCACGAAATGCGCTCGGCCTATATCGACTATTCCATGTCGGTGATTGTGTCCCGCGCCCTTCCGGATGCACGCGACGGTCTTAAACCCGTACAGCGCCGCGTTCTGTTCGGTATGGACAATATGGGCCTGAGCTATTCCGCCCAAACTAAGAAGAGCGCCCGTATCGTGGGTGAGGTCATGGGTAAGTTCCACCCGCACGGAGACTCCAGCGTTTACGACGCCATGGTGCGCCTGGGCCAGGAATGGAACCAGCGTTATCCCATGGTGAAGGGCCAGGGTAACTTCGGCTCCGTAGACGGAGACTCTCCTGCCGCCATGCGTTACACGGAAGCCAAGCTCCAGAAGATGGCCGAGGATGTCCTCGGAGATATGGACAAGGACACCGTGGATATGGTGAACAACTTTGACGACACCCTCCAGGAACCTACCGTACTCCCCACCAAGGCTCCGCTGCTGCTGCTGAACGGTGCATCCGGTATTGCCGTAGGTATGGCCACCAACATGGCTCCCCACAATCTGGGAGAGTGCTGCGACGCCATCTGCGCGTACATAGACAATCCGGAAATCACCACGGACGAACTCATGCAGTACATCAAGGGCCCGGATTTCCCCACCGGCGGCATCGTAATGGGCAAGGCCGGCATCAAGGAAGCCTATGAGACGGGCCGAGGCCGCGTGGTCATCCGTTCCAAGACAGAAATCGAGGTAGACGACAAAGGCCGTGAGACCATTGTAGTCACCGAGATCCCTTATATGGTGAACAAGCGGGAAATGATTGAGAAGATAGCCCAGCTGGCCGACGAAAAGAAGGTAGAGGGCATCTCCTACATCAACGATGAAAGCTCCCGTGGAGAAACCCGCGTCATCATCCGCCTCAAGCAGGGAACCAACTCCGGCGTGGTGCTCAACCTCCTGTTCAAATACAGCCCGCTGCAGAGCAGTTTCTCCTTCAACAACGTGGCCCTGGTGAAGGGACGCCCCCGCACCCTCAGCCTCAAGGAAATCATCGGCCAGTTCGTAGATTTCCGCCACGAGGTAGTGGTTCGCCGCACCAAGTTCGAGCTGGACAAGGCCCAGAAGCGCGCCCACATCCTGGAAGGTCTGCTCAAGGCCATGGACATCATCGACGAGATTGTCCACATCATCCGTTACGAAACAAAGAGCATCGAAGAGGCTAAGGCCATGCTCATGGAGCGTTACCAGTTCTCAGAGCCTCAGGCCACCGCCATCGTAGAAATGCGTCTGCGTCAGCTGGTTGGCTTAGAGCGTGAAAAGCTGCAGAACGAATACGAAGACCTCATGAAGTTCATTGCCCGCTGCAACCAAATCCTGGGCAGCGTGGAAGAGCAGTTCAAGGTGGTCAAGGAAGAAACCATGGACCTCAAGGCCCGCTACGGAGACCCTCGCCGCACAGAAATCACCCTCGCAGATGACGAGTTCAACCCCGAAGACTTCTATGCCGATGAAGACCAGGTTATCACCATCTCCCACCTGGGCTACATCAAGCGCACCCCGCT
>DFLI01000124.1 GCA_002373715.1 Bacteroidales bacterium UBA3623 | reverse complement strand
CTTTCTTCTTTACCAATGTGTTCGGCCTCACCGTGGCCGACGCCGCTGCCCTCATGCTGGTGGCCCGCCTCTTCGACGTGGTCACAGACCCTATGATGGGCGCCATCGCAGACCGCACCCAGTCGCGCTGGGGCACCTATCGGCCTTGGCTCATCTTCGGAGCCATTCCGCTGGGCCTGGTGTTTGCCATGCTGCTCTATACGCCAGATCTGGGCCCTGCCGGCAAGCGGGTGTACGCGTACTCCATGTACCTGCTTATGATGGTGGTGTACACGGCGGTGAATGTGCCCTATGGCTCCCTCCTGGGCGTGATGACAGACGACGATAACGAGAAGAACCAGTTTTCTTCCTACCGTATGGTGGGCGCTTATGCTATGGGTTTTGTGATGCTGTTCTCCTTCCCTTACCTTCAGAGAATGGTGGGTGGCACCCCTCAGCACCAGTACGCTGTGCTGGGCGTAATCCTGGGCGCCGTGGCGGCCCTGGGCACCCTGGGCTGCGGCCTTCTCACCAAGGAACGTCTCAAACCCATCCGGGCAGAAAAGTTCTCCTTCAAGCCGTTCGCAGACCTCTTCCGCAACAAGCCCTGGATTTACCTTACGCTCATTGGTATTTGCACCAATTTCTTCAACGGTTTCCGCTATGCCGTGGCTGCTTACCTCATGGAGTACTGCCTCCATGGAGATGTAACGGTGATGGGCCTGGTCATTAACTATACCGTATTCATGATGTTCGGAGAAGCCACCTGCATGGTGTTCGGCGGCCTTTGTCCCTGGTTTACCAAGAAGGTGGGTTCCAAGAAGAAGGCCTTTGCCTGGGCGGCCATCATCTGCGCCGTTTCTTCCATCCTGTTCTTCTTTATTCCCATGGATCCGGCCTGGATTTGGGTAATGATTGCCAACGTTATCATTACTTCCATCGGCATTGGCTTCTATTCTCCGCTCATCTGGTCCATGTATGCCGATGTGGCAGACTACGCCACGGAAAAGAACGGCACCTCCTCTACGGGCCTCATCTTCTCTTCCGGAACCATGGCCCAGAAGTTTGGATCGGCCATTTCCGGTGCCCTGGTAGCCATGTTGCTGGGTGTGGCTGGCTTTGTGTCCAAGACAGATGCCATCACGGGAGAAACCATTGTGAACATTACTAACGAGGCCTCGGTCCAAACCATGATCTGGTCCCTGTTCTCGCTGTTCCCGGCCGCCATTGCGCTGCTTATCCTGCTGCTTCTGAAGCTTTATCCCATCCAGAAGTAGTTACTCCCAAATAACCAGTGTCCTGTCCAGAGGGATGGACTTAGGTTTTCCAGCTCTGCCGTTCACGCGGTAGAGCTGTTGTTTTTCCGGGGCCACCAGGGCGTCCAGGGCGGCGTTAACGCGGGAAATGTTCACATTGAGTTCGTTGGAGAAGATATCCAGAAGGCGCTGGATGCGGCGATCGGCATCCTCGGGGTCCGGGCTTCTCATACAGCGGCTGTAGAGGCTTTTCATCTCTGCCCGGTAGTCGGAAATATGCTTGAGCAGGATGCCTTCGGGGTGGCGCAGGAAAAGCAGGAGCACCGTTTTGGCCATGGGCCGGACTTTCAGTTCCTGAGGGCCGATATAAATGCGGAGGGTGCTGGTTATACGTACTACGCCGGGGGAGGGGGCGGTGTAGCCGTCTCGGGCCTGCCGCACAAAACTGAGAAGGTCCCGGGCTTCGCCTTCCTCTTTGTCCCCATAGGTCCCATAGGCTTCTTCCAGGGTTTGAGAACCCTGGTAAGAGAGGAAGAAGAGAGCCAGTAACGCGTCCTTTGTCATAATGCAAAGGTACGGAAAAGACAAACAAAAACCGCAGGCTTTAAAAACCTGCGGTAAGTGTCTGGTGCAAAAGCTATTACCAACGATCTTCGCTGGACACAGAGAGCTTTTTGCGGGCGTGACGACGGCGGGCGTTCAGCACACGGCGGCCGTTGGCAGAGGCCATGCGAGCGCGGAAACCGTGCTTGTTCACACGCTTGCGACGGGAGGGTTGAAATGTTCTCTTCATGATATCTATTTTTATATTTTTCGCGTAAGGACTGCAAAGGTAGTAATTCTAAACGAAACTGCAAAATTATTTTTCGATATGAATCACCAGCTTTCCTTCGTAATAAGGGTCCTTGAGCCAGGAAGAGACAGGCCAGGTGTGAACGCTGCCGCGTGGGAGTTTGTGACGGGCCATTACCTGGGCAATTTCTTCATTCACGTCACCTCCCTTGAGGTAGAGGATGCCCTTGTTGTATTGGCCTTTCACCCAGGGATAAAAGTCCGGAAGGGAAGCCACGGCACGGGAAACCACATAGTCAAAACGCCGGCCCAAGGACTCTGCACGGGCATTTACCACCTGTACGTTTTCCAGTTTCAAGGCCTTGGCCACAGCATCGGCCACTATGGTTTTCTTGTTCACCGAATCGCAGAGGGTGAAGCGGGCTTCGGGGTACAGGATGGCCAGGGGAATGCCGGGGAAGCCGCCGCCCGTTCCCAGGTCCAGGACATCGGCCTTGGCAAACTGTTCTTCCAACCCCTCCTGCGTGCCCAGATACCGGGCAATGGCCAGGGAATGGAGGACATGGTGGTCGTAGATGCCGTCAATGTCTTTGCGGGAAATGACGTTAATCTGGGCGTTCCACTCCCGGTACAAAGCGTCCAGCGCCAGAAAACGCTGTTCCTGGCTTTCCGAGAGGGAGAAATCGGCCTTAATGAAAGCTAAGAATTCCTGTGCTGTCATTCCACTTCCCCCCTTAACATCATTT
>DFLI01000003.1 GCA_002373715.1 Bacteroidales bacterium UBA3623 | reverse complement strand
AGAACCCCCGTATCCACGGTGTGGAGATCACCTTCGTGACCACCGCCAAGACCGACGAAGAGGCTCACGCCCTTCTGAAGGCTTTCGGTCTCCCGTTCAAGAAACACAATAACTAAGATAGTAGCATGGCAAAGGAATCAATGAAAGCTCGCGAGGTTAAACGCGCGAAATTAGTTGCTAAGTACGCCGAGAAGCGCGCTGCTCTGAAAGAGGCCGGCGATTACGCCGCTCTGGACAAGCTTCCCAAGAACGCTAGCCCCGTACGTCTCCACAACCGCTGCTCCCTCACCGGTCGTCCCAAGGGTTACATGCGTGAATTCGGCCTCAGCCGTATCCAGTTCCGCGAAATGGCCTCCCAGGGCCTCATCCCGGGCGTCAAGAAGGCCAGCTGGTAATCCTTAATTAATTATTAACAATCGGATATCGGGCGTATCAAAAGCGCCGGTCCACAAAAAGACAAAAAAATGACTGATCCTATTGCAGATTTTCTGACCAGAATCCGTAACGCTTACCTCGCCGGTAAGAAGGTGGTAGAAATCCCCGCCTCCAACATGAAGGTGGCCATCACCAAGATTCTGTGCGAAAAAGGTTACATTCTCAGCTACAAAGTAGTTGAGGGTACCCCCGTCAACACCATCAAGATCGCTCTGAAGTATCACCCCGAGACCAAGGCTGCCGCCATCAAGAGCATTGTGCGCGTGAGCACCCCCGGTCTTCGCAAGTATGCAGACGTTGCCAACATGCCCCGCGTCCTCAATGGCCTGGGTATCGCAGTGCTGTCCACTTCCAAGGGCGTTATCACCGACAAGGAAGCCAAAGAGCTGAACGTTGGCGGTGAGGTTATTTGCTATGTTTACTAATCGAACCCAACATTATGTCAAGAATCGGTAAATTACCTGTAGTCCTTCCGGCCGGTACCAAGGCAGAGCTCTTGGACGGTAATATCGTGAAGGTGAAAGGCCCTCATGGCGAAATGAGCCAGAAGGTGGATCCGGATATCACCGTGACCATCGAGGGAAATGAAATTAAGTTCACCCGTCCCAGCGACCTCCCCCGCTTCCGTTCCATGCACGGTTTGTACCGCGCCCTCGTTCACAACATGGTTGTGGGCGTAAGCGAAGGCTTCACCATCAAGCAGGAATTCGTAGGCGTAGGTTATCGCGTGGTTGCTCAGGGCCAGCTTCTGACCATGTCCATAGGTTATTCCCACGACATCCAGATCATGCTCCCCGCCGAGGTAACCGCTGAAACCCCGCAGGTGCGTAAGGGTGAGAACCCCATCCTCATTCTCAAGAGCGCTGACAAGCAGCTGGTGGGCCAGGTGGCCGCCAAGATCCGTTCGTTCCGCCGTCCTGAGCCGTATAAGGGCAAGGGTATCAAGTTCGTGGGCGAGCAGCTCCGTCGTAAGGCTGGTAAAACTGCTTCGGCCAAATAATTAGGAGGAAAGAGTTATGGCATTGAATAGAATTGAAAGAAGAAGACGGATCCACTATCGCATCCGCAAGCATGTCAACGGTACCGCCGAGCGTCCCCGCATGGTCGTGTTCCGCTCCAACAAGCAGATCTACGTCCAGGTGGTGAACGACCTCGAGGGCAAGACCCTCGTGGCTGCCGCCTCCAATGACAAGGCCCTGGCCGCACAGACCAAGGGTAAGAACGGCAAGGAAGCTGCCGCTATCGTAGGTAAGGCCATCGCCGAGCGCGCCCTTGCCGCCGGTATCACGGCTGTCGCATTCGACCGCGGAGGTTACCTCTTCCACGGCAGAGTTAAATCTTTGGCAGACGCTGCCCGTGAAGGCGGCCTCACCTTCTAATTATTGAGACTACTATGGCAAATTCAAACGTAAAAAGAGTAAAGACCTCTGACCTTGAACTCAAGGACAGACTGGTAGCCATCAACCGTGTGACCAAGGTCACCAAGGGTGGCCGTCACTTCCGCTTCGCCGCCATCGTGGTGGTTGGAGACGAGAACGGTGTCGTAGGTTACGGTCTCGGTAAGGCTAACGAAGTTACTGCCGCCATCGCCAAGGGCGTGGAGGATGCCAAGAAGAACCTGGTGAAGGTTCCCGTGATCAACACCACCATTCCTCACGAGCAGGTGGCCCGCTTCGGTGGCGCTGAGGTGTTCATGAAGCCCGCTGCCCCCGGTACCGGTGTAAAGGCCGGTGGTGCTATGCGCGCCGTGTTCGAGAGCGCCGGTGTACAGAACGTGCTCGCCAAGAGCAAGGGCTCTTCCAACCCTCACAACCTGGTGAAGGCCACCATTCAGGCTCTCACCGAGATGCGCGACGCTTACACCGTGGCCGGTCTCCGTGGCATTCCTATGAGCAAAGTTTTTAACGGTTAATTCGAGAGAGACTATGGCAAAGCTTAAGATTACCCAGGTTCGCTCCAAGAATGGAGAGACCAAGCGTCAGATCGCAAACCTCAAGACTCTCGGTATCCGCCGGATGCATCAGACCGTAGAGGTGGAGGATACTCCTATCACCCGCGGTATGCTGGCCAAAGTGGCCCATCTGGTTTCTTATGAAGTAATTGACTAAGGAGGATTAGAGATGAAACTTGATAATCTGAAGCCCGCAAAGGGCGCAACCCATAACACCAAGCGCGTCGGTCGCGGTCAGGGTTCCGGTAAGGGTGGCACTGCTACCCGTGGTACCAAGGGTGCCCAGGCCCGTGCCGGTTACGAGCACAAGGTTGGTTTCGAAGGTGGTCAGATGCCTATTCAGCGCCGTCTGCCCAAGTTCGGCTTCAAGAACCCTACCCGCGTTGCCTTCAAGGCTGTTAACGTTGCCACCCTCCAGGCCCTGAGCGAGAAGCTGGGCACCAAGGAGTTCGACGTGGACACCCTGATCGCCGCCGGTATCGCTTCCAAGGGCGAACTGGTGAAGGTGCTGGGCAACGGTGAGCTCACCGCCGCCCTCCAGGTGAAGGCCAATGCCTTCTCCGCATCTGCTACTAGCAAGATTGAGGCTGCCGGAGGTAAAGCAATCGTAATCGAATAAGAATAGCGATGAAGAAGTTCATTCAGACCCTTCGCAACATCTACAACATCGAAGAACTGCGCAAGCGGATCGGTTACACGATCCTGCTTGTGCTGGTTTACCGTCTGGGTAGCTTTATCCTTCTTCCGGGTATCAATCCTGAAATCCTGAAGAGCGGTATCGCCGGTACTCAGGAAGGTCTTGTCGGCCTGCTGAACATGTTCTCCGGCGGCGCCTTCGGTAACGCTTCGATTTTCGCTCTGGGTGTGATGCCGTACATCTCGGCATCCATCATCGTCCAGCTGCTGGGCATGTTCGTTCCTTCCTTCCGCAAGATGCAGATGGAAGGCGAGTCCGGCCGCCGGAAGATGAACCAGATTACCCGCTACCTCACCGTCCTGGTGCTCGCTATCCAGGGTCCCGCCTATGTAGTGAGCTTCATCCCCGCTGAGGCTATCTCCATGCACACCAGCGCCTTCTGGTTCCGCCTCATCTCCACCGTCATCCTCATGGCCGGTTCCATGTTTGTGATGTGGCTGGGTGAGCGTATTACGGACCGTGGTATTGGCAACGGTATTTCCCTCATCATCATGATCGGTATCGTGGCTCGTCTGCCTTACGCCCTCGTGGCCGAGGCAACCCAGAAGTTCGATTCCGCTTCCCCTAACGGTGGTATGATCATGTTCGTGGTGGAAATGGTTGTCTGGGTGCTCGTCATCCTGGCTGCCATCGCCCTGGTGCAGGCTGTCCGCAAAGTTCCGGTACAGTATGCCAAGCGCGTTATCGGCAACAAGCAGTATGGCGGTGTGCGTCAGTACATTCCTCTTAAGATCAACGCTGCCGGCGTGATGCCTATCATCTTCGCCCAGGCTTTGATGATGTTCCCTATGCTGCTGGGTAACTACGAAAGCACCCGCGGTGTCGCCGCCGCTTTCTCCAGCTACACCACCTGGCCGTACAACATCGTGTTCTTCCTCCTGGTAGTTGTATTCACTTACTTCTACACCGCCGTTACGGTGAACCCCACCATGATGGCAGAGGACATGAAGAAGAACGGTGGCTTCATCCCCGGTGTCAAGCCCGGTAAGAAGACGGCCGAGTACCTGGATACCATCATGACCAGGATAACCCTCCCGGGTTCCGTATTCCTGGGCCTGATTGCCTGTATGCCGGCTCTGGCCAACGTGCTGGGTGTGAACAACCAGTTCGCCAG
>DFLI01000053.1 GCA_002373715.1 Bacteroidales bacterium UBA3623 | reverse complement strand
CTGGAAAAGCTGGACCAGTGGCAAGACCTCAAGTTCGGTGTTCTCATGCACTGGGGCCTTTACAGCGTGCCCGGCATTGTGGAATCCTGGAACATTTGCAACGAAGACTGGATTAACCGTCCGGCCGGCAGCACCTACGAGGGCTACAAGCAGTGGTACTGGGGCCTTTCCAAGGAGTTCAACCCGGTAAACTTTAACCCGGAGCAGTGGGCCCGCGTATTTGAAGACGCCGGCATGAAATACATGATTTTCACCACCAAGCACCACGACGGTTTCTGTCTCTTCGACAGCCAGTACACCGATTTCTCCATTGCCAAGGCGGGACCTTTTGCCAGCAATCCCAGGGCCGATGCCGCCAAGTACGTCTTCGAGGCTTTCCGCCAGGAGGGCTTCTGGGTGGGCGCCTACTTCTCCAAGCCGGACTGGCACTGCGAGTGGTTCTGGAACCCCTACTACGCCACCCCGCGTCGCGGTATTAATTATAATGTAAAGCAACACCCGGACTGGTGGGAAAACTATGTCACCTTCACCCAGAACCAGCTGAATGAGATTACAGGCGGCCGATACGGCAAGCTGGACATCCTTTGGCTGGACGGCGGCTGGATCACCGGAGACCAGGTGGGCCTGAACGAAGTGCTGCCCAAGGCCCGCGAGGTGAGCCCCGGCCTCATCTGCGTGGACCGCACCATCCAGGGCCCCAACGAGAACTATCAGACGCCCGAGCGAAGCATCCCCGACCGGCAGATTGCCCATCCCTGGGAATCCTGCATCACCCTTTCCAACGACTGGGGCTGGGTGCCTAATGCGCCATATAAATCGGCCCGTAAGGTGATTGGACTCCTTTCTCAGATTGTGGCCAAGGGCGGCTGCTTTGTGCTGGGCGTAGGTCCTACGCCGGAAGGCATCATCGAAGACAAGGCCGTGGTCATTCTCCAGGAAATTGGTGAATGGCTGGGCCGATGCGGGCAGGCCATCTACGGCACCCGCATCACGGAAAAGTACAACTGCGGAAAAACCTGGTTCAGCGCTTCCAAGGACGGCAAAACCTGCTACGCGGTGTATGCCCTGGAAGACGGCGAAACCCTTCCCGCCGAACTCCACTGGTGCGGCAACCTTCCCAAGGGCGGAAAAGTAACCGTCCTCAATAATGGCAAAAAGGTAAAAGCCACCATCCAGGACGGTAAAGTAACCCTGAAACTTCCCAAGGGCCTCAAGAACGAGCCCATAGCGCTGAAGTTCAGTCTGTAAAGCCTTATTCAGCCTGGTCCACGGCCTTTTTCAAAAGGCTTACAACATAAGCATTCAAAGACATGTTTCTCCTGGCAGCTTCTTTCTTGGCTGCCAGGAGATTATCTTCTTTTATCCGGACTGTGACCTTGATCCGTTTGGGGCGCGTTTCTGTACATATAGGCATATCATTTCTTTTTTGCAAAGGTAATTCATATTTATAAATCGGCAAAATATTTTGCATTTTGCCGATTTATAAATATATTTGCAGAAAGTATAGAGCCATGAAATATCCTAGGCATACAGAAGAGATTGAGCACATGCTTATGCAAACGGACATTCTTACCGTTCAGGAGTTCTCCCGTGTTCTGACAGAGATGCCAGCCGGCTCTGTTTACGCATTTATAAGGGAACTAGTCCAGCAGGGACGGCTCTCCTGCGTGGGAAAAGGGAAATACCAGCCTGTTCGTAAACCCAAATACCAACCGGATTCTTCGCCTTGGATGCAGGAGGTAGCCAGAGAGCTAATAGAATCCTGTGAAGGAATTAACCATTGCATAGTTCAAAAAGGAAAGAATCTGGAAGTACAGGTGTATAAAGGGGAGATTCCGCAAGTCTTACAGGCGCTGAAGGCTAGCTACCCCAAAGTTGCCCTTGCAAAGGATGTTCAGAAGATTGCAGACACCTTGGATGGGTTCATTTTTGTGGCGCCAATGGTTTCCGAGGCTCCTTTGCAGGTATTAGACGGCATCAGCGTTTCTTCTCTGGAAAAGGAGCTGGTAGACAAGATCTGCTCCGGTGCTGAGCAATCAAAACTCATTCGCTCCTTCCAAGGCAAAGTAGAGGTCTATCCGGTAAACTACGGCCGCCTGCGCAGATACGCTTCCCGCCGGGGCGTTCAAAAGGAGCTAGAGACCATACTGGCCGCCCTAGACACTCAGCGTATCCATATGATTACAGATATCCAGAAGTATCTGGAAAGTACCCGCGTCACCCGGGCCTGGCTGTTCGGCTCCTTTGCCAGAGGAGAAGAGAATGATACCAGCGATGTAGATCTTCTTGTAGACTACGATAAATCCGGTGGTTTATCGCTTCTCACCATAGTCCGGTACAAATTGGATATGGAGCAGCTTATAGGCCGGGAAGTGGATCTAGTTGAAAATGGCTATCTCAAACCCTTCGCGGTTGAATCTGCAGAGAAGGACAAGTACTTGATATATGAGAGATAAGATGAACGACCCTGCCAGGCTTGCTCTAATGATAGAAGCTATCGGCAATATTGAAGAGTTCCTTTCTTCCGTAGAATCTTATGAGCTCTTTGTTCAAAACAAGGTCCTATGCCATGCAGTCATATACAACTTGCAATGTATAGGAGAAAGCGTCTATAAGTTGTCCAGAGAATATGTAACCGTCCACCCGCAAATAGACTGGGCGGCCATAGAAGGTCTTAGGCATGTCCTAGTACACGACTATTATCAAGTAAACATGGAAACCGTTTGGGGCATCATACAGCAGGATATCCCTGCTTTAAAAGCTTATCTCACTTCAGAACCATTATCATGAACTAGTCACAAAAAGGGCGGCCCGGGAGGGTCGCCCTGGATGGGATACGGGGCGATGGTTATTGCACTAGACCTTTCAGGTAGGCAATGACGCTCAGGGCTTCCTGGGCGTTTTCCATTGTGTATTTCTTTTCTTTCACGTAGGCTTTCAGGCCATCCTTTTGCTCGGGGAAGGCCTTGTAGAGGTCTTTCAAGCGCTTGGCCTTATACTCCTGGCCTGCCACCGTAAAGAAATAGGTGTTGTCGTTTTTGCGCTCCCAAATCTCGGTGGCGTGCTCCCCCATCGCATAATATCGGCCCTCTCCCTCTACGGGGGTGCCGGGAGTGCTGTTGGTCCACAGGACATCTACCTTGTTTTGAGTAGAAGAGCCCAGGGCGCCTACAGAGCCCGTATTAACCTTCTTGAAGCGCCAGTTCACGTAAACAGTGTCATTTTGCCAAGCCAAGCGCTCACAAAGAAGACCGTTTTTCATGACGAAGGTTTGCCCATTCACCACCAAAGATTCCAAGGCGTAGGCATTGGTCATTTCCATCACGGTTGTTCCTTTCTGATAGAGGATACGCTGGCCGGCAGCATCTATGTTGACGTTCACTTTTTCGGGAGTAAAACCCTGGAAAGTAACTACGGCAGGGGTAAACTCGGGGAAAAGATAGATGGGCTGCTGGGCCTGAGCGGCCAGAACCGTAAGGGCAAAAGACAAAAGGACTGTATATATGCGCTTCATAATAAACAGATTAAAAATGGCGCCGTCACAAGGGCGGCGCCATCATTACTTCAAAAATTAGGCCGATTGCTGGGGCACTCGTCAGTGGTTGTAACAGAGAAGGTATATGCCCGCTTCCTGCTCCCGACACTTTCTGAAGAATTGCGAAAAAAATTGTCTTTTGCGGAGTTTGGGACGGAAATCTAGTTTGAAAAGGTTTGTGATCCAGGAAAATTTATTATATTTGCGTGTTATTACTAGCCAGAAATTTTAAAAAACCTATTTAAGTTCCCATTTATTTACAAATAATTGCATAATTCTGCAGTTAAGGATTACCTAAACCCAAAAATACTATTTTTAACCATTAAAACCAACTAATGCACATGAAACATCTCTTTTTAAGAGTGACCATGGCCTTTGCCCTGTTGGCAGCAGGCTTTTCCGCCTATGCTCAGAGCACGGTCACTGGTACTGTGAAAGATGCTACCGGTGAACCTGTCATCGGTGCAGGTGTGCAGGTTAAAGGAACCCAGAATGGTACCATTACCAATTTGGATGGTACTTATTCCCTCCCCGGTGTTAACCGTGGAGACGTTCTGGTCTTTTCCTGCATCGGATACGCCAACCAGGAGATTACCTGGAACAGCGGTCCTGTGAATGTGACTCTGGCAGAAGACGCCGAAATGCTGGAAGGCACGGTGGTCACTGCTCTGGGTATCAAACGTGCCACAAAGGCTCTGGGTTACGCCGTAACCGAAATCAAGAGCGAGGAACTGAATGGCAACCTCATCAATCCCGTCTCTGCTCTGCAGGGTAAGGTGGCCGGTGTGGAAATCAACGGTTCCGATGGTGGTATGTTCGGTCGCAACAAGATCCTCATCCGTGGCGCCTCCACCCTGGGCAAGAACAACCAGCCTATCTTCGTCGTAGACGGTATCATCCTGGACAACGACGTGGTAGACCCTTCAGCCGACTGGGACGCCGATAACCTGGACTACGGTAACCAGCTGAAGAACCTGAACCCGGACGACTTTGAGACAGTGTCCGTGCTGAAGGGCGCTGCTGCTACCGCTCTGTACGGTTCCCGCGGTCTGAACGGTGCTATCATTATCACCACCAAGAACGGTCGCGGCACCCGTGGTCTGGGCCTTTCTTTCACCCAGACCATCGGCTTTGACAAGGTTACTTCCGGTCCTACTTTCCAGAACGTGTTCATGGAAGGTTACTTCAACGGTTACGGCCAGTATTTTGACGCCGCTTCCCGTTGGGATACCCACCGTGGCAACATTTGGATGGAGGGCCGTGAAGGCGAGGTCTATTCCCTGAAGCGCATGTACAGCGACATCGGCGCATGGGGTCTCTCCTTCGGTAACCGCTTCGACGCCCAGCCTTCCCTGGAATGGGTAGATGATTCCATCATCCCCTCCAAGGCCAAGGAAAACAACTTTGTAGAGGCCTTCAACACCGGCTTCAACACCAACACCAACATCACCCTCTCCGGCGGCAACGAGAAGAGCTCCATCTATGCTTCCCTCTCCGAGAAGTACAGCACCGGTACTCTCCCGAACAACAGCTTCAACCGTTTCAACGCCCTCCTCAAGGCTACGCACAAGCTGAACAAGGCCATCGAGGTGGAAGGTTCCGTAACCTTCACCAATTCCGATGCCCGGAACGCCCAGCCCAACATTGGTCAGTACTTCATCGGCGAAGGTGAATTTGACCGCACCTATGACGCCAAGTACTTCCGCGACAAGTATAAGGGAGAGCACGGCGGTCTTGCCCAGACCGCTTACGGCGACAAGTGGGGTAACATCCCCGGCCGCAGCGTATGGTGGAGCATTTGGGAGAACAACACCTCCCAGAAGGAAACCGTAGTACGTCCCAACCTGAAGGTCACTATCCAGTTCACCCCTTGGCTCAAGTGGGTCACCGACGGCAGCTTCAACTACTACTATACCCGTCAGGAGACCAAGCGTCCGGATCCCGGTTACGCCAACTCCGGCAACAGCGGCTACTATGCCCTTTCCAATAGCACCCAGGAACAGACCAACCTGAACACCAACTTCATCTTCGATTATAAGATTAACGAAGACTGGCAGATTGGTGGCTTCCTCCGCGGTGAATACTACAACAACTACAGAGAAGCCACTGCCGCCTGGACCGACGGCGGTCTGGTGGTGCCCAACCGCTACTTCCTGGATAACTCCAAGAACCCCGTTAAGGGTAGCGGCTCCGTGAGCGGCACCAAGAGGATGCTCTCCGTCGTAGGACAGGCCACCGCTTCCTGGCGCGATCAGGTGTTCCTGGAGGTAACCGGCCGTAACGACTGGTCTTCTGCCCTGGTTTATGCCGACAAACACGGTAACTACTCCTACTTCTACCCGTCCTTCAGCGCCTCCTGGTTGCTGCATGAGACCTTCAACCTCCCCAAGAGCATTTCCTTCTTCAAGCTGCGCGGCTCCATTGCCCAGGTAGGTAACGACACAGATCCGTATATCATCAATACCGCTTATACCATCAGCAATTTCCAGCACGACAGCGAGAGTGGTACCAACTACATGAACATTCCCGGCTCTGTGTACGACCAGAACCTGAAGCCTGAGCGCAAGACCTCCTGGGAACTGGGTGTAGACTACCGTATGTTCGCCAACCGTATCGGCGTGGATGCCACCTTCTATAAAGAGAACACCCGCGACCAGATTATGAGCGTAACCCTGCCCGGTGCATCCGGTGTTTCCAGCGCATTCATCAACGCCGGTAACATCCAGAACATGGGTGTGGAAATTGCCCTGAACACCATCCCCGTAGAAACCAAGAACTTCTCCTGGGATTTGAATCTCACCTTCACCAAGAACTGGTCCAAGATTGTCGAACTGAGCGACCTGGTGGCCAATTACATCAAGCTGCAGGGTGATGCCGACTATGGTAACTACCGTATTGGCTCTGTTGCCAAGGTGGGTGGTACTTACGGTATCCTCATGTCCGACGCCGCAGCCCTGAAGGACTACACCTATGATGATGAAGGCAACATCACCGGCGGTTCCGGTCTCCCGGTTCTGTACAACTGGCAAACCAACAACGGCACCACGCTGTATCGCCGCAGCGGTAAGGTGGAAGAGGTTGGTAACTCCGTTCCGGACTTCCTGGGTTCCCTGAACACCGGCATCCGCTTCAAGAGAGTAACCCTCCGTGCTTCCTTCGACGCCCGCTTCGGTGGCTATGTTGCTTCCTATCCTTCCCACTACGGTACCGCTTACGGCTATATGGCTACCGCTCTCGAGGGCGCTGACGCCGCTCACGGTGGTGTTACCTACACTTCCCGTTGGGACGGTATCACCTACGACGACGGTATCATCCCCGAAGGTATCTTCCCTAAGGGCACCAAAATCCCTCAGCCCGACGGCAGCACCTACGAGGTTCAGGGTGGCCAGTTCGGCACCGGTGAAACCTTCGCCGAGGTTTATGCCAAGGACAAGGTAGATCCTTGCCACGCATCTTCCTGGACTTACTACACCAACTGCTGGAACTACTTCGTCCTCAAGGACAACTGGTTCCGTAAGCTCAACTACATTGCCTTCCGTGATGTTTCCATCGCCTGGGCCATTCCCGACAAGTGGGCCAACGCCATCAAGTGCCAGGGTATCACCCTCCAGGCCAATGCCCACAACCTGGGTTACATCCTCAACTCCATGCCCAACAAGGAGAATCCGGAATCTGTCCGTGGTACCGCCGCCTCCGAGTTCCGTATCCGTAACCTCCAGGGCGTGACTACGTACTTCACCTTCACCATCAACGCAAGATTCTAATTCAGGCAAGTACTATGAAAGCAAATAGAATATTCATTGCATTATGCATGCTCACGGTAGTAGGCTTGACTTCTTGCCGTGACAAGTTTGCCGAACTGAATCAGAAGCCGGATGCCGTTACCACGGCCGAACCGTCCTTCCTGGCCACCCGTGCCCAGACACTGTTCGAGACCAACGACTATCTGTTCTGGTTCTACAACCAGGCTTACTATTTCAACTGGAGCCAGATGGGTAACTCCGGCGTATTCTCCGAGGGTACCTATGGCATGGACGCATCAGTGGTACACCGCCAGACGTCCTACATAACCATGCTTACTTACCGTAACGATATCAATCAGTATATCGAGGCTTACGATCACCCCGAATTCAAGGCCTATGCTGCCATGTGCGGCGTGCTGGCCATCTACGGTGCCATCTATGCCATCGATATCAACGGTGACATCCAGTATACGGAAGCCTCCATGTATCGTTATGGCGGGCCCCTTACCCCTAAATATGATAAGGTTGAAGACCTGTACGACCTCTTTGTGAAGGAATTGGATGAGTACATTACCACCTTCCAGGACGAGACTCAGGTTGTAGTATCCAAGCAGGATATCATCTATGGTGGCAAGATGGACAAGTGGGCCAAGCTGGCCAACTCCCTCAAGCTGAAGATTGCCGTCCGCCTGTATGCCAACAATTCCACCAAGGCCACCCAGATTGCCCAGGCCGTGGTTAGCAGCGGCGCCGGTTACATTGACAGCCTGGACGATGCCTTCATCTTCCACAAGGCCGATGCAGCCACGGGCGGTGACCTGGCTTACCAGACCAGTAACGGCGTCTCCATGATTGGCGGTAGCGAAAATGTAATTGATTTCATGGTTGCCTCCCGCGACCCTCGCGTTCGCTTCTTCTACACCAAGAACGGTTTCAACTCCAAGATCATCCAGGAGTTCATCACCGAAAAAAAGGCCGACAAGCTTCCTCCTTTCGTGACGGAGAACATCAACGTGGATGCAGAAGGCAACTTCGTTTCCTACAAGCTGGGAGAACCTTGGTGCCGTTATCATGGACGCCCCGTGGTTTGGGAGATGTCTCCCGAATACGAAGCTATGAAGGGTATCTACTTCGACTATACCGACCGTTATCAGCTCACCGTTAAGAAGACGGAAGGCGGAGAAGAAAAGACCTACAACAAGAGTTACAGCCTCTTCTCCTCCGTCACGGAAGAAATGATTCGCGGACGCTGCAGCTATACCGTGCCCACCATCCCCGGTGGCCCCGTGATTCAGGATAACGCGCAGATGCCTTGGTGGGGTATGTACCTGGGTGCCGGTGAGACTAACTTGTACCTGGCCGAACTGGCCCAGCTGGGAGCTGTTTCCGGCAGCGCTCAGGCCTACTATGAGAGAGGCGTAGAGCTCTCTGTGAGAGAGTGGGACTATGTGGCTGGTAAGAACAAGATTCCTTACTATGGCACCACGTATAACTACGATCCGCTTGAGGAAAGCATCGAGCTGAAAGAAGGTGAAATTACCACTATGTTGGCTACTGACGAAGTGAAGTGGGATGGTTCCATGGAGAAGATTTATCTGCAGCAGCTTATGAACTTCACCATGCTTCCCAACGAGCTGTACGTTACCGCACGCCGTTCCGGTTACCCGAAGGTAGGTTCTACCCTCCTTCCTTACGTGAAGTTCAGCAAGTTCGAACTGGCCGGTGTTCCCCGCCGCTTCGAATTCTCCGAGCCCGCTCCCACCGATATCATGCATGATATCCGTATGGATGACCTAAAGGCTCAGGGGCTCACTCCCGGTAAGAACCAGTCCGGTATGGGCTACTCCACCACTACCGTGCTCAACACCGAGCGCCTGTGGCAGGACAAGAATGCTCCCCAGTGGGGCACTCCCGTCAAGTAATATCGGCTAACTAATCACATTTAGGGCGACCCTTTCCGGGCCGCCCTTTTTGCATGGGTAGTGATAATCCGGAGAATTTGTGTTAAATTTGTAAACCATACTAAACACATCAAAATGAAACGTCTCCTTATTCCCATCCTTCTGATATTGGCGGCTGCTTGCGCTCCCAAAGCCAAGAATACGCTGCCGCAGGTTCCTATCCGCACCTATAATGCGCCGCAGGCATCGGCCCCCATTGTCATTGACGGCATTTTGGAGGAGGCCGATTGGGCCCAAGCCCCCCTCTCCGAGGCCTTTGCCGATATCCGCGGCGTGGACTTCGAGCCCAAGCCCGTGAAGCAGACGCACATGAAGATGCTCTGGGACAAGGACAACCTGTACATTGCCGGCATCATAGAGGAAGACAATGTGACGGGCAGCCTCACGGAGCACGACGCCATCATCTACCACGACAACGACTGGGAAGTATTCATAGACCCGGACCAGGACTGCCGGTTCTACTTTGAGATTGAGCTCAATGCCCTCAACACGGTAATGGATCTCCTGATGGACCGCCCGTACCGGGATGGCGGCAAGTTCTACCTGCCCTGGGACCTCAGGGGCCTGAAAACCGCCGTGCATGTGGACGGCACCCTGAACGACCCTTCCGATGCCGATAAGGGCTGGACGGTGGAAATGGCTATTCCCATTGCCTCCCTGTGCGTAGAGTTCCAGACGCCGGAAGAGCTGCTGGCCAAGGACTGGAAGATTGGCTTCTCCCGCGTGGAGTGGCTCAAGGAAGGCGGCCCGGAAGAGAACTGGGTGTGGAACCCCACGGGCCTGGTGGACATGCACCAGCCTGAGAACTGGGGCGTGCTTCGTTTTGTCAAATAAAAACTTACCTAATATGAAAAAGCTTATCCTTGCAGCTGCCGCCATCCTGATGGCCGCCTGCAGCACCAACCCGGTGGCCGATGGTGACTACGCCGCCTATGTAAATCCCAAGATTGGCACCGGCGGGCACGGACACGTGTTTGTGGGCGCCAACGTACCCTTCGGCTTTGTGCAGCTGGGTCCCACCAGCATTCCCCAGGAATGGGACTGGTGCTCCGGCTACCACGACTCTGACAAAACCGTCATCGGCTTTAGCCATACCCACCTTTCCGGCACTGGCATTGGAGATTTGTTCGACATTACTGTGATGCCCGTTATCGGCCCCACCGTTCCCGCCCGCGGCACGGAGGAAGACCCTGAAAGCGGCGCCTGGAGCTATGCAGACCGGTCTAAAGAAATTACCGAGCCCGGTTACTACAGCGTTCCGCTGGAGCGTTACAACATTACCGCCGAGCTCACCGCCACCGCCCGCGTGGGCATGCACCGCTACACCTTCCCGGAGGCCGACGACGCCGCCATCCTTCTGGATCTGGAGAACGGAGGCTGCTGGGACCGCGTATATGACGCAGACGTGGAAGTAGTGACCAACGACGGAGGAGACGTGATTGCCCTCTGCGGCCACCGCTACTCCACCGGCTGGGCCAAGAACCAGAAAGTCTTCTTCTGGGCCGCCTTTGACCGTGCCATCCCGGAGGTGGAATTTGAAAAAGGCAAGCTTTATGCCCGCTGCAAATTGGGACATACGGCCGATGGAGACCAGGTAATGATGAAGGTAGCCCTCTCCCCCGTTTCAGTGGAAGGCGCCAAGGCCAACATGAAGGCCGAGCTTCCCGGCTGGGACTTCGAGGCCACCAAGGCTGCCGCCCGCACCGCCTGGAACAAGGAACTGAGCAAGATTGACATTCAGTGCAAGGATAAGGATACCCGCGCCGTGTTCTACACCGCCCTGTATCACACCATGATTGCCCCCAGCCTGTTCAACGACGTAGACGGCCAGTACAGGGGCTCCGACGACGTAGTGCGCCAGGGAGACTTCCGCAACTACACCACCCTCTCCCTCTGGGACACCTACCGCGCCGCCCATCCGCTCATGAGCATCATCCACGTGGACATGATGGAAGACATAGTGGCCACCTTCTACCACATTTATAAGGAGCAGGGAGACCTGCCGGTCTGGCACCTGATGGGTAACGAAACCGACTGCATGGTGGGTAACCCCGGCCTCATTGTGTTTGCCGATGCCATTGTGAAGGGCTTCCGCGCCCGCCTCACAGACCAGGAAATCCTGGACGCCATGGTAACCACCGCCAACATGCCGGACCGCGGTCAGAACTTCCGCCTCACCTACGGCTACATCCCCGCAGACCTGTATGCCGAATCCGTGGCCAATGACATGGAATACGCCATTGCCGATGCCGCCCTGGCCAATGCAGCTGCCCACCTGGGTTACGACCAGCTGGCCGCCGAGTTCACCGAGCGCAGCCACTCCTGGAGGCATTTCTGGGATCCCAAAACCCAGTTCCTGCGCGGCCGCAAGACGGACGGCAGCTTCACCGAGCCCTTCGACCCCATCTACTCCCGCCACGAGACCTCCGACTACACGGAAGGAACGGCCTGGCAGTACCTCTGGCTGGTGCCCCAGGACGTAGACGGCCTGGTGCAGCTGTTTGGCTCCGAGGAAGCCACCCTGGCCAAGCTGGACGGCCTGTTTGAAGCTCCGGACCACATTGAGGGAGAAAATGCCAGCCCGGACATCTCCGGCCTCATTGGCCAGTATGCCCACGGCAACGAGCCCGGCCACCACACCATTTACCTTTATTCCATGCTGGGCCAGCCGGATAAAGCTGCCGACCGCATCCGTCAGGTGTATAAGGAAATGTACTTCAACGACGTGGAAGGCCTGGCCGGCAACGAGGACGTGGGTCAGATGAGCGCCTGGTACGTGCTCTCTTCCATGGGTTTCTATCAGGTGGAACCCGCTCTGCCTCGCTTCTGGTTTGGCGCTCCCCTCTTTGAGAAGATGACCGTAAAGGTGCCCGGCGGAGACTTTGTGATTACCGCCAAGGGCGTGGGCGAGAAGAAGCCCCACATCAAGGCCGTCAAACTGAACGGCAAGCCCCACACCCTGCCGTACATTGAATACAAAGACATAGTAGCCGGCGGTACGCTGGAATTTGAAATGGGAATGTAATATGGGACCTTTAAAGTTTGAACCTATCCTTAAGACCATTGTTTGGGGCGGCGAAAAGATTGCCCCCTACAAGGGTATTGAAACCGAGCAGAATCACATTGGAGAAAGCTGGGAGCTCTCCGGCGTAGCCGGCAACGAGAGCGTGGTGTCCGAAGGCCCGCTGAAGGGAAAAACCATCGCAGAGCTCACCAAGGAGTACAAGGGGAAACTGGTAGGAGAGCATGTATATGCCAACACCGGAGACGAATTCCCGCTCCTCATTAAGTTCATAGATGCCCTCTCAGACCTGAGCATCCAGGTGCACCCCAACGACGAGCTGGCCGCCAAGCGCCACAACGGCTCCAAGGGCAAAACGGAAATGTGGTATGTGGTAGCGGCCGATGAGGGAGCTCACCTCCTGGCCGGCCTCACCAAGAAGATTACCCCCGAGGAGTACGCCGCCAAGGTGGCCGACGGCACCATCACCGACGTGCTGGCCCGCTACGACGTGCATCCCGGAGACGTGTTCTTCCTGCCCGCAGGCCGCATCCATGCTATCTGCGGCGGCTGCTTCATTGCCGAGATTCAGCAAACCTCCAACATTACCTACCGCATCTACGACTACGGCCGCCTGGGCCTGGACGGAAAGCCCCGCGAGGTGCACACCGAGCTGGCCAAGGACGCCATAGACTACACCGTATATCCGGACTACCGCACCCCTTACACCCCCGCTAAAGACGAGGAAGTGGAGGTGGTAAGCTGCCCGTACTTCACCACCAGCATCCTGGACCTCACCCTCCCCTATGCGAAGGACTTGAGTGAAATAGATTCCTTTATGGTAGTGATGTGTCTGGAGGGAGAAGGCAGCCTGGAAGTAGACGGAGAAGAAGTCCCTGTCCACCAGGGAGAGACCGTCTTAATACCAGCTACCGCCGACGACGTTTGTTTTGTCCCCGGCGGCAGCATGAAGGTATTGACTTCTTATATTAAATAAACAAGACCCCCGGTCAAGCCGGGGGTGACGCTCGTCATGGCCGGCCTAGACCGGCCATCTTTTATTCTAAGCCTCTGGCACGCATCAAGGCAGAGGGGTCGGGTTCGGCTCCTCTGAATTGTTTGTAGAGCACCATGGGCTCTTCAGAGCCGCCTCTCTCGAGGAAAGTCTTGCGGAAGGCGGTGGCGGTTTCCTTGTTGAAGATGCCATCGGCCACAAACTTCTCCCAGGCGTCTACGGCCAGCACCTCGCTCCAGAGGTAGCCGTAGTAACCGGCGCTGTAGCCGCTGCCCATAATGTGGTTGAAGTAGGTGGTGCGGTAACGGGGGATAATCTCGTCGATGAGGCCCATCTCCTTGCACACCTTGGTCTCAAAGTCGCGCACGCCCTGGGCTCCGTCAATCTGGGCCAGCTGGGCCGATGACAGCTCGTGCCATTTCATGTCCAGGATGCTGGCGGCGCACAGCTCGCCGGTCATAAAGCCCTGGTTAAACTTAAGGGCCTTGCGTACCTTCTCCACCAGAGCGGCGGGGATGGGTTCGCCGGTTTCCCAGTTGTTGGCATAATTAGCCAGAATCTCAGGCACAAAAGCGAAGTTCTCGTTGAACTGGGAGAACATTTCCACAAAGTCGCGGGCTACGTTGGTACCGGAAACGGTAACGTAGTTGCACTGGCTCAGGAAACCGTGCAGCGCGTGACCGAACTCGTGGAAGGCCGTCTGCACATTATCGATGGTGAGGAGGCTGGGCTGGGGCTCGGTGGGATCAATACCCGGGGCCGGGAAGTTGCACACGTTCACAATGATGGGACGCACGCCGGCTTCCTGCTCGCGGAAGTTGTTCATCCAGGCGCCGCCACGCTTGGTGGGACGCACAAAGTAGTCGCGGTAGAAGATGCCAATGAGGGAGCCGTCTGCATCCGTAATCTTGTAGGCATGCACGGTGGGCTGGTAAACCTCAACCTCTCCGGTCACTTCCTCAAAGTGGAGACCGTAAATCTTCTCGGCAGCGGTGAAAACACCCTTCAGCACGCTGTCGGCCTGGAAATAAGGCTTGGTCTGGCTCTCATCCAGGGCATATTTCTGGGCGCGGAGTTTCTCGGCATAGTAGCTGTAATCCCAGGCCTCAATCTTGTGGCCGGCCATCTTTTCCATTTCCTTCATCTGGGCCTTGGCACTGCGCATGGCGGCGTCCATGATGGGCTGCAGGAAGTTGTCTACCGTCTCGGGGTTGCCGGCCATCTTGTTGGACAGCTGGTAGGCGGCAAAGTTGGGATAGCCCAGCAGCTCGGCCATTTCGGCGCGGAGCTTCAAGGTTTCCAGCACAATGGCGTTGTTGTCGTGCTCGTCGGCATGGTTGCCACGGGAGCTGTAGGCCTCAAACACGGCCTTTCTCTTATCGCGGTCCTCGCAGGAGCCCATGAAGTCGTAGTACTCACTCACGGTGATGCCGGTAGCATCCTTGAAGGCGTTATTCTCGGCCAGAAGGTTCTGTCCGAACTTCTGGGAGAGGGTGGCCAGGCGGGTATTAATCTCTGCAAAGCGCTTCTTGGCTTCCGGGGCCAGGCCCACGCCGTTGCGTTCGAAGCCCTCGTAAATCTTCTTCACCACCATCTGCTGCTCACGGGTGAGGCCTTCCTGGTTCTCGTACACGGCCTTCACACGGGCAAAGAGGTCCTCATTCATCATGATTTCGTTGGAAGCCTCGGTGATAAGGGGCAGCACCTCTTCCTCAATGGCCTGCATCTCGGGCGTGGAGTCGCTCTCGCTCAGGTTAAAGAATACTCCCTGCACCTTGTCCAGGATGGGGCTGGCGTTCTCATAGGGAACAATGGTATTCTCGAAGGTGGGAGCGTCGAGGTTCTTCACGATGGCCTCTATGTTGGCCTTTTGCTCCTCAATACCGGCCTTGAAGGCAGGCATGTACTGGTCTGTGGTAATCTGGGAGAAGGGGGCCGTTCCGTACGGGGTATCCCACTCCTGCAGGAAGATGTTCTTGGGTTTTTCGTTGCAAGCGGTAAGCATAGCCATGGCTGCAATAAGGACTAATGTTTTCTTCATATGGTTGTTAAATTATATCCGGCAGAAAATGCGGAAGGAAAAGCGCGAGGAAGGAGCGTCTTCTCCAAAATAGGGCCGATAACCCAGGGCCACGCCCAGCTGGCGCTTTTTGTCAAAGGTCCAGGTTTTACCGGCCGATGTGTCAATCATGTGCACCGGCCTGTCAAACATGTAGCCGGCGTCGGCAAACCAGCCGTGGGCGTTCCAGGAAAGGCCGGCATAGCCAAAGGAGCACTCGAAGCGGTCTCCCTGACCAAAATGCCCGGCAGTTACCTGCCCCTGCAGGGACAGGTTGGGAATAACAAGCACGGGAACCTTGAAACCAAACTCCAAGCCCGTATGGATATCCTCGGTGCCCAGATAACGCTCGTAGAAGCCCGTGAGCTTCAGGTTGATGCTGTTGGTATTGAAGGCTACGTTCACGTCCGATGCAAAGGTATTGGGCAGCACAGGATTGTAACGATAAAGACCCGTATTGGCCGACAGCTGCCAATTGTGGCTGAGGGCATAAAGCACCCCGGCCTTGGCGGAATAGATGACGCCACGGCCCAGCTCCGACGTATAATAGCCTCCCCTTCCGCCCAGGTTGAAGCCCCACTTTCCAAAGCTGAGCATGGTGCTAAGCCAGCCTTCCGCCCGGTTCTCGGAGTTCATTTCCTGGAGACCTTTACGGCCGTCTACACCGCCGCTCAGCCGCACGTGGCGGCCGGGCATCCAAGTGAAGGCCGCCGCAGCGTGAAGCACCTGGCCGGCGTGGCCGAATCGGCCCAAAACCGTTGTATAAGCCTGGAATTTTTGGGAAGGGGTGAACTCATAGCGAAGGAAGGCCATGGGCTCCTGGTCCCGCAGGAAAGCGGTACTAAGCTGGTGCTTCTGCCCGAAGGACTTCCCAACGCCCACATACACGGCATAAGGGTCGTAGGAGGTTTTGTTCCAGCCTATGCCCGCCACGTTGGCCGCCAGGGACCAACCACAGGGAAGCTGACCGCTGCCGTAGGCGGCATCGGCCCTTAAACCATATTTGGCGGTATCTGTCCAGAGGGAACCGTAGAAGCCGGTACGGAAATGCGCGGCCGTGGCCGACAGTTCCGCCACGCCGTTGAAACCGCCCAGGGCCGTTTCGGAGAGCCCTCCGCCGGAGACGAACTTGCTCTCCCGCAGGGCCTCTGAGAGGAAGCCGGAAGCGGTGGGATCCACTTCGTCCATGCGTACGCCGGCCATCATAATCTCTGCATCCATCAGGTGGGCATCTCCCAGGTCTGAGGCATTATCCGACTGCAGGTAATTCTTCACATTCCGGTAGATATCCGTGGAACCATAGGGGGCGTCCAGCCAGCTGTCTCCGGCCCTGTTAATCTCGGAAAGCAAGATGTTGAATACGTTCTTTTCGCGGCCTTCCGTCACCACTACGGGAAGGCGGTTCTCCAAGTAGCCGGTGGCCATGAAAACGAGGGTATATTCCCCCGCGGGAATCTCTTCCAAGCGGAAGTTGCCGTTGGCATCGGCCCTTACCTCTGCCACCCATTCGGCGCCTTGCACCAGGCGCACGCGGGCTTGCTCCAGGGGGTAACGGTCTGTCTTGGAGAGTACGCGTCCTTTCACCCCGCCCACGGGGGTGTTTGCCAGTAGGGCCACCGCCCACAAAAGGGCTGCCAGGGCCGATAGAAACCGCTTCACGCCTATTTCTTAATCTCTATAAAGGTAGGATAGTGGTCTGAATAACCCTTGATGAACTTGCCGTTGGAGAAGGTGCGGAAGGGCAGGCCCTTGTACTGGCCGCTCTGCTGGGTCATATAGGGCTTGGAATATACCACGCCGTAGTACGGACTGTCTTTCTGCTTCTGAATCTTGAGACCCTTGCCGCTCACCACGCCGTCGCTCACCAGGATGCAGTCGAAGATATTGGGGTCTCCCCTGTAAAAGAGGGAGCCTATGCCGTCGTCCAGCATTTGCCAGAAGGGGTTGAAGAAGTCTCCCTTCTTTACATCGGCCCTGTTGCGCCTGCCGTGCAGGTACTGGGCCAGGGAGGCGTCCTGGGGATTGTCGTTCATGTCTCCCATCACAATGAACTTGATGCCGGGGAACTTCTGCTGCATCTGCTGCGTGTGGGCATACACAATCTCTGCCGCACGGGCACGGAGATCCTGGCCCTTGTCTCCCCTGCGGGAGGGGAAGTGGCACACGTAGAAGGCAAAATGCTCGCCGTCTATGAGGCCATGCACCACGAGGACGTCTCGGGTGCGGAAGTCATCCTGCTCCTGCTTATTATAAGTGGTAATGGGAATCTTGGTATTGAAATCGTACGGCAGGGCGGCACTCTCCAACACCTGCATGCGCAGGGGGTTATAAAGCAGCGCGCAGTCTATGCCGCGGCGGTCCGGGCCCTCTATGTGTACAATCTGGTAATTGGCGGGGGCAATGGCGGGCTCCTTTACCAGGTCTTCCAGCACGTGGCGGTTCTCTACCTCGGCCAGGCCCAGCACGGTGTGCCACATGCCGTTGTCCTTGTGCATGTCGTCTATCACCTGGGCAATGTTCTTGAGCTTCACCCTGTACTTATCGGCCGTCCACTCATTGGCACCGTCGGGCAGGTACTCGTAGTCGTTCTTACCCTCGTCGTGGAAAATGTCAAAGAGGTTCTCTACGTTGTAGAACCCAATGATGTGCCTTTTCGGCGCTTTCTTCTTGGCGCAACCCTGCACCGGAAGCAGAAGGGCCACTGTGGCCAGGAGGAGGAGATATCGTTTCATATTATTTCTGCTTCTAGAAGGTGGTCAACTTGTTCTTTACGTCGGCCTGGTCTGCAGGAAGGTTCACAAAGAAGGTCATGCCGGTCTTTTTCTCCAAGTCAGTGAGAGTCATGGCATAATCCTTATAGTCTCCGCCCGCAATGTCTTTGGTGTGCTCCAGATAGAAACCGGCAGCCTTGTAAGTGCTGCCCTTGCGGTGTAGAAGGGCCTTGTAGAAAGCCTTGGGCACGGCTACGGCATTACCGTTATGGTCCTTGACGGTGGTGCATTCTGCATCTACTACGCAGCCGGTTACCACATAAACGGTGTCGGCAGAGGCGCTCCAGTCACGAACAGCATCCTCCAATTTCTCCCAGATACCACTGTTGAAATCACTCTGCTGAGGCGTGACGTTGGAAGTGTAGAACGTTTGCATATTGACCATTGCTCCTCCCAGACGGTCCCCAGAAGGAAGTTGGTGGCCTCGACTATAACCCTTGTCGGTCCATTCATATAAACTTCCACTCTGCACGTTAGAGGTTGTTTGCACAAAAGGATCAGGTTGCCAAGCCTTGTTTGGACTCACAACACTATCATAGCGGGTCACTTTATATGACTTGTTATGCCTGGAAATCTCGTTGTACAATGGGTATGCCAC
The DNA here is from genome assembly GCA_002373715.1 of Bacteroidales bacterium UBA3623. Taxonomy (GTDB): domain Bacteria; phylum Bacteroidota; class Bacteroidia; order Bacteroidales; family UBA932; genus Cryptobacteroides. Next base: position 34,932 of record DFLI01000053.1, on the reverse strand, counting down.
CCAGTCCGAAACCAGGTAAGGCTCGTTGTAGGAGAAGGAGTAGTTTCTAACGCGGTCGAAACGGAGGATGCTGGTATGAGCATGCCACGCGCTCGTATTGTTTACCTGAGGCATTTCCATCCACTGGGGAACGCTCTTATACTTGTCCCCTTCATCATCTGGAAGGATGGTCTGTTTTTCATAGGAAACGACGAGGTCGGTAATCTCCCAGGTCGGGGCCACATCGGCCGTACTCTTGTATATAAAAGCAAATTTAATCTTCTGTCCTTTGAAGCCACCCAACGGCACATTCCCCGACTGAGCCAGCTCAAAGTAGCTGTGCGCCGCCAGCCACTGGGGAACAGACATATCTACCCATGTGTTTCCTCCATCGGTCGACACCTTGATGCCAAAGTAGTCCTTGGGCACTCCGCTGTTCACATAGGCAAACGCGTGTCGAAAGCATAAATAAGCGTCAGTATAGTTGGTCAGGTCAATCTCAGGGGAGACTAACCAACTCTCTGCCTTGAAATTTGAGCCACTACCCTTAGAAGCCGTTGCCTGGGCACCGTACTTAGCATTGGCACTTTCAAACTTCCAGATGGCGCTTCCGAAGCTGCCCTTGTCCTTATCCTGAACGGTAAAAGGGCCTAGGCCCTTGGTAAAGTCATGTTGAAGAATGACCACAGGACTGTTCTTCTGGGGTTCGTCGCCACCACCGGGATTATCATTATTACCGGGGTTATCCTTGTTGCAGGAGGTCAGAAGCAGGCCCGCGACCAAAGCAAAAGACAAATGACGGATATTCATAGCGTGTACCTTAATATAATGTTAGTCTACAAAGATAAGGTTTTTTAGTCAAAAAAAGCGGCCCGGGAAACCCGGGCCGCCAGAAAACTATTTAAAAGGAAGGATTTTTCCTCGCCTTAGTTCTCACTCACGTGGCTAACATACATGGCGCCGCCAATCTGGAGAAGCTTGTAGCCGTCCTTGGTGTAGGAGGTGCGGTAGCCGATGACGGTCATCATGTCACCTTCCTTTACACCCAGGGTGCCGAACTTCTTGGTCTCGCCGTTGTAGCCGGTGGAAACGCCGTACACGTAAATCTCGCCAGTCTCATCCTTGAGGCTCAGATTACCGTAGGTTTTAAGATCATACTTGGTGTTAGGCTCTGTGGGCTCAACCACCTTACCGGTCACCATGAAGTATGTGTTCTTGTCATCCTTCAGGTCACGGAGCTCTGCTATGGTCTTGGTAGTGACGACTACGTCCAGGGACTCGAAGGTGGCGGTACCCATTTGGGGTACTCCCTTATAGGAGGTACGCACGCCGGAGACAGTAACAATGTCACCTACCTTGGCACCGGATTTCTCGAAGCCCTCGGCACGGTAAACAAGCACCTTGCCGGAATAATCCTGGAGATAGAAGCTCTTACCCTGCTTGTCAGAGGTGTAGAGCTCGGTAACGATACCGCTGAGGCGGTACATGGTGCTACCTTCCTTGGCGGAGAGGAACTCGCCCACGCAAGCATCGATGATGGAGCCTTCCTGCTGAATGGTTACAGGAACAGTGGTGCTGTTCTTTGCATTTGCGGAAGAGGTAAAGCTTACCACACCTTCGCGGGCACCGCCAGCGTTAGGAGCAAGAGTGAACGTCACCCATGCAGTGTCGGCCGGAGCTTTCTCAAAGATGGTAGGTACGCCCACCTTAAACTCGGTATTGTCATACACTATCCAATCCTTGGCATCATCGGCAACAGTAGGATACACGCCACTACCCTTATAAGCCACAGTAATAGTAACTTTTTCGCCTTCCTTCACAGCAGGTTCGGTAGGTGCAGCAACAATCTTGACGAGGGCCTTCTCAATCTTGAGAACAGTAACGTCAACCAACTCGATGGTGGAGCCGTAAGTGCTCTTGGGGCCTTCCACTGTAACCACATCACCCACCTCAATACCCAGGCTCTCAAAGTTCTTGGTCTTACCGTCCTTGTCCAGGGTACCGTAAATGGTAAGGACCTTATCTCCATTGGAGCCATCGTCCAGATACCAGTTACCATAGGTGGTATTGTAGATACCGGTGCAAGTACCCTTTACACGATAGGTCTTACCATCAGGACCGGCATAGATTTCCTTCACGGTTGCGCTGGTAGCCTCCAGCGTTCCTTGACGGACTCTCAAGAACTGGCTCTCGTCGCCACTCTTAATCTCGAGTTCTGCCTCACGACCAGCGGTGGTGGCGGTAGCAGTAAAGGTAATATCGGCGGAACCGGCATTACCACTGATAGAACTAGCGGAAAGCCAAGTGGGGAGCTCACTTGCAAAAGACCATGCGGAAGCGGAGGTTACTTTCACAGTAGCACTACCACCGTCCATGCTGATAGGGACGAAAGTCTTATCAACCGAGAAGTCGGCGAAATTGCCAACAAGCTCTTCCTGCTGGCAACCCACAAAAAGGAGGGTGCCCAGAACCGCGCCAATAATATATCTCAGTTTCATATTAATCTGCATTTATTAGTTGAAGATGTACTTGATGCCAATAGAAGCATACCAGCACTGGCCCAGGGAGTGGTTGGGAGTCCAGGTCTGCGTGGAACCGCTGACAGCGGTAGGAGTAGAGAACACCGGGTAACCTTCGGCATCGGTGGATTCATACTTGAGGATGCGTCCATCGTTGAGCTTGGAGTTCATGTACTTGGCTACGCCCCAGCTGGAGTTGAACAGATTCAGGACGTTCTTGAGGTCGAAGCTGAGCTGAAGCGTGTTCTTGGTCTTGCCAAGCATCACGGTGAAGTCGTGCTTGTAGCTCAGGTCAATGCGGTGAACCCAAGGAGAATAGATGCTGTAAGCTTCGGCATACTGGCCCTGGTGCTTGCTCATGTAGCTGTCGTTGTGAACGAAGTCCATGAAACGAGTGGCATCATCCTGGGAAACGAAGCGGAACTGGCCATTGGATACCTGCTCATCCGTAGGGATGTACAGAGCGTCATAGTTATAGCCATCGCCATTCATATCGTTGGCCATCATGTAAGAGTAGTTGTAACCACCTCTCCAAGCCTCATAAATGAGGGAATAGTGGTTGCCGCTCTTGTCGTTGTGGGTAGCGGAAGCAACCACACGGTCAGGCGTCACGTACTGAGAGTTGTGCAGGGTGATGTAGTTAGGACCGCAGGCAGTAGGAACATAGGTGAAGGCAGACTCAGCAGCAGAGCCGGGCATACCGGTGATTTCCTTGTTCACAGTGTGCGTATAAGCAGCCATGAGGCTCAGGCCCTCGATGGGCTGCATATTGAGGGTAACGTTGGCACTCCAACCATAACCCTTGCTGGTGTTCTCCAGGACGAAAGCCTTGGTGGTGGTACGGAAGGAAGAAGGATACATGGGGCGGGCGTCAGCTCCGTTCCAACGGGCAAAGCCTTCTGCAGCCATCATGCTCCAGTCTGAGATGGAGACAGCGTTAACAGTCTTGTTGAAGATACCTTCAGCAGTGATGCTGAACGGGAAGGAGGTAGGGAAGGTGTAGTCGAAAGCGAGGGAGGTCTTCCATACCTGAGGCATCTTGAACTTGGGATCCACGGCGTTCACTGCGGAAGGGACAGTACCGTCCTCAGGAGAAACAGTGGTAGGATAACCCATGCTCTGGAGTTTGTTCAAGAGAGCAGAGATGTTGGCTTTACCGTTTTCGGTTACCAGACCACCGGCAAACTGACTCATATCAATGAATCTGTTACCTTTGGCATCAGTGGTGTAAGCTCCGGTATAGTTTTCAAAGCCTTTAACCGTACCCTTAGAAGCATCATAGATCTTGGTCTTACCGCTCAACTGAGCCTGGTACTGCACCATACCGCTGTTGGTGGGCATGTTGGTGAAGAACACCAGAGGCAGACGGCCGCTGAACAGACCGGTACCACCGCGAACCTTCAGGCTCTTGTTACCGAACACATCCCAGGTGAAGCCAACGCGAGGGCTGACGGTAATGCTGGCAGAGGGCCACTTACCGGTATCGATGTGGGTTTCCTGATAGTTCTTGGACTTGGGATAGTAATTGAGGTCGTAGATGGCCTGGTTGGTGAGGAGGTCTCCATTATTGAAGAACAGACCGTCCAGACGGAGGCCGTAGGTGAGCTTGAAGCGGTCGGTAGCGTTCCACTCGTCCTGACCATAAATACCAGTCTTGTAGAACTGTACACGGGCGGCGGGGAACTGCTCTCCGTCGTAACCGTAGGTAAGGCAAACGATTTCGGGGGTTGCACCGTTGATGAAGTCGTTAACGGAATTGTAACGATAGTAACCGGTACCGTTACGCATGTACTGGTTGTCGGCCATCTGATACTCAAAGTTCACACCGGCAGTAACCTTGTGCTTACCCAGATACCAGGTGAGGTCGTCCTTTACATTGGCAATAGTGTTATGAACAGCATTGTTCCAGGTAAAGAGTTCATAACCCAAAGCCATGTAGTTGTTGATGTCTCCGCTGCCGTCCAGGATATCGATGAATGGGAATTCCTCGGAATTGGTGCCACGGATATCGTTCAGCAAGGAGAATGTGGCCAGGAACTGGTTGGACAGGTTGTCGTTCAAACGGCTGTTCAAATCCAGAGACCATGTATGAACGGTGTTATTCATGGAATACATGGAATTGGCAAAGGACATGGAATACAGAGACATACGGTTGTATGCGCTACGGGTACCACCGTCCATGGAGGAACCGTTAGGGCTGTTCCAGGCATTGTTCAGGGTGTAGTTGTAACGGAGGGCCAGCTTGTGCTTCTGGCTGATGTTCCAGTCCAGACGGGCCAGAATCTTGTAGTTGCTCTCGTTGGCCGGGAAATCGGTCCAAGAGCCAGTATCATAACCGTACTTGTTCTTCACAAACTCGGAAACCTTCTGGAGGTCGGAGGTGGTGGTGCGGGAAATGAAGTTATTCTCGTCAGCCTCGCCATCTGCAGAACCTCTCCAACGATTCACGATGGTAGGGGTCTTGATCATTTCGGCGTTCACGAAGAAGAAGAGCTTGTTCTTCACGATGGGGCCGCCGAAGGTGAAGCCGTAAGTGGTGCTGCGGTTCTTGTCGCGGGCACCGGCGATCTGCTCACCGTAAATGGCATCGCCCTGCATGTTCTCGTTCTTGTGATATACGTAGGCGGTTCCCTTGAAGGTGTTGGTACCAGACTTGGTGATGGCGTTCACACCACCGCCGATAAAGTTGGTCTGACGAACATCGTAAGGGGAAATAACAACCTGCAGTTCCTCGATAGCGTCGATGGAGATGGGATTACCACCACCAGGAAGCTTGTCGCTAAGACCGAAGTTGTTGTTGAAGTTTGCACCGTCAACGGTGAAGTTGGCCGTACGACCGTCTGCGCCAGCGAAGCTCATGCCGTTACCGCCGTAAGGAGAGAGGCGGGTAACATCCGTGATGCTGCGGTTAACCGTAGGAATAGCGGTAATCTGGGCATTGTTGATGTTGGTCACGGCGCCGGTACGCTCCTGGGAGTTGAACTTGGAAGCGGCGTCTGCGATAACCACAGTAGCCTCCAGGAACTCGGAGGATTCAGCGATTTTGGCGTCCAGGGTGAACGTTTCGGCCAGCTGCAGGGTAACACCCGTGTAAGTGGCTTCCTGGTAACCCAGGCAAGTGAAGTCCACCTTGTAAGGACCGCCGGTACGCATACCCTGGATGGTATAACGACCGTCGGCGTTGGTGACTGCGCCGTAAACGGTACCGGAGGGCTCGTGCATGGCGAGCACAGCAGCACCCACGACAGGTTCGCCGTTCTGGTCTACCACCACACCCGCGAGGGAGGAGGTGGTCACCTGAGCAAAGGCGACAATACCCGCAAACATGGTAATGAATGCGAGCGAAAGGCTTTTAAAAGCTTGTTTCATAAAGGTTTTGATAATAAATATTGATACTGTGAGTATTTTCTAACCAAAATCCGCCGCAAAGTTACGAATATTTCCGTTAAATAAAAAGCGGATTCCCAAAAGAATCCGCCTTTATTTCAATCTTATAGATTGAAGGCCTTCCGAATGGCCTCTACGCTGTCCAGGAGTTCCCATCCGAAGAATTGGACTATTTTTTCTTTGCCCTGAACCTTCACCATTTTGGTGTAAGGTTTGCGCCCCATATGGCCGTATGCGGCCGTTGGCGCGTAGATGGGATTCTTGAGTTGGAACTTGCGGATAATGGCCGCGGGACGAAGGTCAAAGAGGGCCGATACCTTCTCTGCAATCTCGCCATCCGTGAAGCCCTTGCCGGTGCCGTAAGTATCTACGAAAACGCTCACGGGCTTGGCCACGCCGATAGCGTAGGCCAGCTGCACCAGGCACTCATCGGCCACGCCGGCAGCCACCAGGTTCTTGGCAATATAGCGGGCGGCATAGGCGGCACTGCGGTCCACCTTGGAAGGGTCCTTTCCGGAGAAAGCGCCACCGCCGTGGGCACCCTTGCCACCGTAAGTATCTACGATAATCTTTCGGCCCGTAAGACCGGTGTCTCCGTGGGGGCCGCCAATGACGAATTTACCCGTGGGATTCACGTGCAGCACGAAACTGTGAAGGAGCTTGGCCGTCTCTTCCGGCAGCTCTGCTTTCAGACGAGGGATAAGAATCTTCTCCACGTCAAAGCGAATCTTGTTCTGCATGGCCTCGTCCACCTTGGCCTGACCGTACTGGGCCACAGCCTCTGCGTAACTCATCTTACCCAGGCTTTCGGGCACGAATTCGTCGTGCTGGGTGCTCAGAACAATGGTATGCACCTTCACCGGCTGATGGGTTTCTCCGTCATATTCAATGGTGAACTGGCTCTTGGCGTCCGGACGGAGATAGGGCATGAGCTCCAACTCGTTGTGGCGGATATCGGCCAGAATCTGAAGAATCTTATGGCTCAGGTACAGCGGGAGGGGCATGTAGTCCTCGGTGTCTCGGCAGGCGTAACCGAACATCATGCCCTGGTCTCCGGCGCCCTGCTCCTCTTCGGAAGCGCGCTCTACGCCACGGTTGATGTCGGCACTCTGCTCGTGGATGGCGCTGAGAACGCCGCATCCACTGGCGTCAAACATATATTCTGCCTTGGTATAACCAATCTTGCGGATGGTATTGCGAACGGTGTTCTGGATGTCCACGTAGGCCTCGGCCTTCACCTCACCCATCACCACCACCATACCGGTGGAGCAGAAGCTCTCGCAGGCCACCTTGGCCTCGGGATCCTGCTTGAGGAATTCGTCCAGGATGGCGTCGGAAATCTGGTCGGCCACTTTATCCGGATGGCCTTCGCTTACAGACTCGGAAGTGAATAAGTAATTCTTCATATTCAATATTTCTTTAGATTCCCGGTCAAGCCGGGAATGACTGGGCGCAAAAAAAATTAGCCCCGGGCAAATATGCGGAGGCTAAAAACACAAAACACTGATATGAAATGAATTTTAGCATTTTTTAACGTGGTTGCAAGCAGCCAAATCTATCCACATATTTTTTGGGGTTGCAAAGGTAGGAAGTTTTTTTAAAAGTACAAAAAAAATCTACAGATTCTTCGCTTCGCTCAGAATGACAGGTCGCTTAGGGCTTTGTCCAATGAATTTGGACACCGTCTCGTTCCATGCCACGGAACCAGGTCATTTGGCGTTTGGCAAACTGGTGGATGGCGTTACCCAGGGAAATGACCATTTCCTCGTAGGAGAGCTCCCCCAGCACGTACTGCGTAACAAACTTGTACTCAAGACCATAATACATAAGATCCGGGGCCGATACATTTTGCAGCAAGCCGCGCACCTCTTCCACCAGCCCCTCCTGCAGGCGCTCCTCCAGCCGGCGGTCTATACGCGCGACGCGCTCCTCGCGCGTAACGAGCGTGCCTATGTAATAAGGTTTCTGCGGCAGGGCTTCGTCCGGCAGGCCGTTCTCCTTTTCAAACTTATAGGCCCTGGTGGCCGATTCAATGTAAAGCCCCGACCCCCCGCAGAGGATGGGGATGGCGCCGCGGCTCCTTACATCGGCATAAGCCCTGGCAAACGCCGCCTGATACTGGTAAATGTTGAACTTCTCACCCGCGGGCACAATGTCAATCAGGTGATAAGGCACGTCTCCATACTCCCCCAGGTCCTTCCCCGTGCCAATGTCCATGCCCACGTACACCTGGCGGCTGTCAGCCGAAATGATTTCCGGAGATGGCCGGTCGGGGCCGGCCATGACGGTGGCCAACTGGACGGCGTAGCGGGTTTTGCCGGAAGCGGTGGGGCCCACCACGCAGATGAGGTCTATGTCTCCGTCGGCATATAGCTTAGCCAGGGCCGCGGGGTCTATCACCTCGGGGTCCGGCAGTTTGGCCATGGGCGGAATGCCCGGCCGGTCTGGCAGAAGCTGCGTCTTGTTGAGCATGCCGCAAAATTACGGAAAATGTATTACCTTTGCAATCCTATGCCCAAAGCCAAGAGCAGCATACAGATTAAGAACCGTCGGGCCTCGTTTGACTACGAGTTCCTGGAAACCTATACCGCCGGCATCCAGCTGGTGGGAACGGAAATCAAGAGCATCCGGGCCGGCAAATGCTCCCTGCAAGACGCTTACTGCTTCTTTGTGGGGAACGAACTCTTTGTGCGCGGCATGAACATAGCCCTGTATCACTGGGGCACCTGGAACAGCCACGAGCCCGTAAGGGACCGCCGGCTGCTTCTGAACCGCAAGGAACTGAGACACTTACAGCAGGCCGATAAGCAAAAGGGCCTCACCATTGTGGCCGTCAAACTCTTCATTGCCGACAATGGCTTCGCCAAGCTGGTAATTGCCCTGGCCAAGGGTAAGAAGGAATATGACAAGCGCCAGTCCATCAAGGAGAAGGACGTGCGCCGCGAGATGGACCGATCCGGGTACTAGGTTGAATCGAAGGACTTCGGAGCGAAGCAACCCAGGGGGTCTGGGGGATTAGGCCCCCAGTTGTCGAAGACCTTTCAGATAAGTCAATCCATGGATTGACTTGTCTTAGCAGCCATATATCTTATTCTTGAATATTCTTCCGGAGAAACGGAAGCGAAGAAATAATCTACGGGGTCTTTCAACTCCCAATTGTACCACACTTCAAAATGCAGATGCGGCGCGGAAACCAGGGTAGAAATACCCACGGTACCAATCTCCTGCCCTCCTTTCACGGTTTTTCCCTGGGTTACCAGAATGTCTCCCAGCAGGCTGTAGCGGGTAACATAACCATTGCCGTGATCTATCTCCACCTCGTTACCCATGCCGCGGCGGGAACGCACCACCTGTGACACCCGGCCGGCTGCCACCGCATACACTTTGTCTCCCTGCGGAGCAATGAGATCCAGGCCGTTGTGCTGGATTTGCAAGTCGTACATGGGGCTGTGGCGCATGCCTACAGAGGCACCCACCTGCACATAAGACATATTTTTCAGGGGGAGAGAAAGCGGGGGGATGCTGTCGGCCCTTTCCTGCAGGATGCGGAAGACTTCCTCAAAGTTGGACTCAATGGTGCCGGCCAGGCGCATAAGGCTGTCGGACTGGGCCGATGCCGAACGCACAAAGTACCGCTCCGACAGGTTGGCCTCGTCCCTCACGGTCTGGGAACGGACGTCTCCTATCTCTTCCACGGAAGGAGGGGCGGTGTCAAAGAGCTCTTCGTAGATGGCGTTGTCCTTTTCAATAAGGCCGTCCACCACGTCGGAAATGAGATCTTCTTTGGCCTTCATTCCCTCGTACATGTTGCTGAACAGTCGGTTTTCCTTCTGCAGCCGCTTTTCCTCTTCGGTAGAAAAGAAGAGGGCAAAGAGCATGTAGTAGAGGATGGCCACCGTAACCGATGCCACCAGGTATCGCAGGGCGCTCATAATGATGCGCCTGGTCTTGCTCTCTTTCTTCTTAGCAGCCATCAGTTCTCCGGTTTTTTAACCATGGTTACGTAGTCTTCCTGGGGAATGGAAAGGTCCATATAAAGGGCAGGATTCACATAATCCTTGCGGTACATTACCTCATAATGTAGGTGCGGGCCGGATACCAGGCCGCTGCGGCCGCTCAGGCCCAGGCAGTCTCCCCTGGTAACCCGCTGGCCCAGTTTCACGTCTATGCGGGACATGTGGGCATAGCGCGTTTTATAACCGAAGCCGTGGTCCACCTCTACGTGGTTGCCGTAGCCGCCGCGCTCGTGGGCCACCTTCACAACGGTGCCGTCTCCACTTACGTAAATGGGGTTGCCGGGCGGGCAGGCGAAGTCCATACCGGTGTGCATCTTGCGGTATCCCAGCACGGGATGCATGCGGTAGCCGTACGCGCTGGACAGCCGGTAAGTGGAAGGATCCATGGGTGACAGGGCCGGGATGTGGGAGGCCAGGTCACCAGCGCTGCGCTGCAGGGTGGAAACATCGTCGAAAGACTTGGACTGAATGAACACGCGCTTTTCCATCTGGTCCAGACGGCGCACGATGCCCAGAACGGCAGTGCCGGAAAAATCGGCATATCTCTTTTCCCCACCCAGGCCGGCGCGGCGCACCGCCTGAGGGATTTCGTCCATGCCGTACACAGAACGGTATACCCTGTCGTCCCTCTCTTCCAGCATGGTGAGCAGCATGTCGCAATGGTCCAGCTGCTGGGACATCTGGTCTATGCGGGTGTTCCATTCCGCATTGGTGTGCCTGAGGATGGCTGTTTTGGGAAGATCCTTGTGCAGGACGAAGGTCATCAGAAGGATGAAAAGGAGAAAAATAGCCAAGCCGGCTATGGACACAAGCGCCACCTGCCAGCCTGCAATACGGGTTTCCTCCTGGACATCCACCATGAGGGTCTCCGGGTTCAGCACGTATTTTTTCTTACTCTTGGCCATTCGTCCTTCTTGTGAGAGGAACTGCAAATGTAACAAATTTCTCCGGAATGGTAAGCATTCTGCACATTCTGTGCCTTCAAGAAGGTTTTTTCGCGAAAAATCCGTACTTTTGCAGGTTAAACAAGATTAATAGTTAAGACAATATATGACATCTAAGGAAATCCGCCAGAAGTATCTGGACTTCTTCGCCTCCAAGGGACACGTGGTAGTGCCCTCGGCCCCCATGGTCATTAAGAACGACCCTACCCTCATGTTCACCAACGCGGGCATGAACCAGTTCAAGGACATCTTCCTGGGCAACAGCGCCCCCAAGTTCCCCCGCGCAACCGACTCCCAGAAGTGCCTCCGCGTGAGCGGCAAGCACAACGACCTGGAAGCCGTGGGTCACGACGGCCGTCACCACACCATGTTCGAAATGCTGGGCAACTGGAGCTTCGGAGACTATTTCAAGACCGAGGCCATAGACTGGGCCTGGGAACTGCTCACCGAGGTATACAAGATTGACAAAACCAAACTGTACGCCACCGTGTTCGAGGGCTCAGAAGAAGACGGCACCACCCTGGACACCGAGGCCCAGCAGGCCTGGCTGAAGCACCTGCCGGAAGACCATATCCTCACCGGCAACAAGCACGACAACTTCTGGGAAATGGGAGACACCGGCCCCTGCGGCCCCTGCAGCGAGATTCATATAGACCTCCGCTCCGACGAGGAAATTGCCAAAGTGCCCGGCTGCAAGCTTGTGAATGCAGATAATGACGAGGTCATTGAAATCTGGAACCTGGTGTTCATGCAGTACAACCGCAAGGCCGACGGCCACCTGGAGCCCCTCCCCGCCAAGAGCATTGATACGGGCATGGGCTTCGAGCGCCTGTGCATGATCATGCAGGGCAAGAAGAGCAACTACGAAACGGACGTATTCTCCGGCCTCATTGGTAAGGTGGAAGAATTCTCCGGTCACAAATATGCCGAGGGCGGCAACGTGGAAGTGGCCATGCGCGTAATTGCAGACCACATTCGCGCCATCGCTTTCTCCATTGCCGACGGCCAGCTGCCTTCCAACGTGAAGGCCGGCTACGTGATTCGCAGAATCCTGCGCCGCGCCGTCCGTTACGGTTACACCTTCCTGGGCTTCACGGAGCCCTTCCTGTGCCGCCTCATCCCTCAGCTGGTGGCCGATATGGGAGAAGCCTATCCGGAACTGATGGCCCAGCAGAAGCTCATCTCCAGCGTTATCAAGGAAGAGGAAAACGCCTTCCTGCGCACCCTGGACCGCGGTATCCGCATGCTGGAAGACAATATGGCCAAGAACGCCGATACCAAGATGGTGGCCGGCACGGATGCCTTCGTGCTATACGACACCTATGGCTTCCCCATAGACCTCACCGAGCTGATTGCCGCCGAAAAGGGCTACACCGTAGACCTCAAGGGCTTCAACGTGGAACTGGAGAAGCAGAAGGAGCGCGCCCGCAACGCCACCGCCAACGAATTCGGAGACTGGATGGTCTTCAAGGAGGCCGATGTAGAATTCGTGGGTTATGACGTCCTCCGCATCAAGGGCGTCCACCTCCTGAAGCAGCGCACCGTAAAGCAGAAGAACAAGGAATACTTCCAGCTGGTCTTCGACCGCACTCCTTTCTATGCCGAGATGGGCGGCCAGGTGGGAGACACCGGTTTCATCGAGGGCGAAGACGGAGAGCGCATCCAGATTCTGAATACCGTGAAGGAAAACAACCTCACCATCCACCTGGCCGAGCGTCTTCCTTCCGTGAGCAGCCAGACATTCTACCTGGTAGTGGACAACTCCCGCAGACGCCACATCCAGAACAACCATACCTGCACGCACCTACTGCACCAGGCCCTGCGCGTGATTCTGGGCACCCATGTGGAGCAGAAGGGTTCCTTCGTGGGCCCGGACTACTTCCGTTTTGACTTCTCCCATTTCCAGAAGATGACCGACGAGGAGCTGCGCGCCGTAGAAACCCGCGTGAACCAGCTGGTCCGCTCCGACTTCCCGCTGGAAGAGAAGCGTGACGCCACCATGGAGGAAGCCCGCGCCATGGGCGCCATGGCCCTGTTCGGAGAAAAGTACGGAGACGTGGTGCGCGTGGTGCGCTTCGGAGACTCCGTAGAACTGTGCGGCGGTACCCACACCCCCCGCACCGGTACCATCGGCCTGTTTAAGATTGTGTCTGAAAGTGCCGTGGCTGCTGGCGTACGCCGCATTGAGGCTGTGACCGGAGGCAAGGCCGTAGAGATAGTGAACGGTATGGAAGACCTCCTGAAGGGTCTGAAGAACCTTATGAACAATGCTCCGGACCTGCAGAGCGCCATTGAAAAGCTGGTGGCCGAGAACGCCGATGCCCGCAAGCAGCTGGAGGCTGTGGCCAATGAAAAGGCCGCCGCCCTGGCCGCCAAGCTGGAGGCCCAGGCCGTGGAGATTAACGGCCTCAAGCTGGTGAAGTTCGACAATTCCATGGATCCCGCCCTTGTTCGCAACGTGGCCCTGTTATTGCAGAAAAGGGTGCAGAACTTTGTGCTGGCCGGAGCCTTTGCCTATGACAACAAGCCCAATCTGGTACTCCTGTACTCCAACGACCTGGTAGCCAAGGGCAAGAACGCCGGTAAGGACATCCGCGAAGCCGCCAAGTTCATCCAGGGCGGTGGTGGCGGACAGCCCGGCCTGGCAACCGCCGGCGGCCGCAACCTGGAAGGCCTCACCGACGCCTTGAACAAGTTGGTAGAGGTGGCTACAGCCTAGGTTGAAACGAAGGACCCCGGCGCTCTGCAGAGCGCCCGGCCAGAGGCCGCGGGGGTTTTTAAGGGGGCAGAGCCCCCTGAGACAAAGGAGAGCGTTAGCCTGTGCGGCGGCGCAAGCCTGTGAGATAATAGATGAAAAAACTCGACCAGTTCTTGCTCAAATCTTTCGTAGGGCCGTTTTTCGCGGTTCTGGCGATTGTTGTGTTCATACTGGTCATGCAGTTCCTGTGGCTGTACATTGACGAACTGGTAGGTAAAGGCCTGGAGTTTAAGGTTATCCTGGAGTTCCTCATGTGGGGCAGCTGCCAGGTGCTTCCGCTGGCCATTCCGCTGGCCACCCTCCTGAGCTCCATGATGACGCTGGGAGACATGGGCGAGAAGTTCGAGCTCACGGCCATCAAGGCTTCCGGTATCTCCCTTACCAGGGTGCTGGTGCCCATGACACTGGTGAGCGTGCTCATCAGCATTGGCGCCTTCTATATCGGAGACCGACTGGTGCCCTACTCCATCAACCAGATTTACACCATGCGCGACGACATCCGTCGCACCAAGAGTGAAATCAAAATCCCCACGGGAACCTTCTACGACGGCATTGAAGGGTACATCCTCCGCATCGAAAGCCGAGACAAGAAAAGCGGAATGATGTACAACATCCAGGTGTACGACCACACCGCCACCAAGGGCAATACCCGCATCACGGTGGCCGACAGCGGCATTATCAAGATGTCCAAGGTGAAGGATTACCTCACCTTCACGCTGTATGACGGTGTGAGCTACCAGGAAGAAAACACCCGCAAGTACCGGGATACCACCCTGGCCCTTCGGCGCGTGGCATTCTCCCGGGAAGACATGGTGATTTCCCTGCAGAACTACACCTATCAGCAGTCGGACAGCGCCCGTTACGGGGAGCAGGTTCGCTCCATGAACCTGTCGTCGCTGCGCCACGGGCACGATTCCCTGTCGGCCCTGGTGGATAACGGCACCCGCCGTCACGTGGAAGAATTCATGAGGATGAACGTCATAGACCGCCGCAACCAGCTGGACACCGGCTGGCGTAAGCTTTCCTCTACGGTAATGCCGCCACATGTGAACGGTCCCTGGGGCAGCGCCTCCGACAAGAAAAAGGCCTATGACAATGCCGCCGGCGGGGCCCGTCAACTGGCCAATACCGCCCGCAACCAAACCATGGAGTCGGACGCCTATATCCGTCTGATTTACCGTACCAACGTGGAAATCTGGAAGAAGTATGCCCAGGCGCTTGCCTGCCTGCTGCTGTTCTTCATTGGCGCGCCCATCGGCGCCCTGCTTAAAAAGGGTGGTCTGGGCACCCCTGCCATTATTTCCATGCTTTTCTTCGTGCTGTACTGGGTCATTGACATTACCGGCGAACGCCTGGCCAACAACGGCACCACCACAGCCTTTATCGGCAAGTTTATATCGGCCTTTGTCCTGGCGCCCATTGGGGTTTTCCTTACGGTGAAGGCCGTGCAGGATGCCAGCCTTTTCAACCTGGACCTCACCAAGTCCTGGCTGCGCAAAATCAAGAGTCAATTTATCAGAATGTTCAGAAAAACCCGTATCGTATATATGGGCACGCCGGAGTTCTCGGTGGGCCCTCTGGATGCCCTTATCAAGGCCGGCTATAAAGTAGTGGGTGTGGTTACCGTACCCGACAAACCCAGCGGCCGCGGCCTCAAGATGAATGAAAGCGCCGTGAAGAAATTCGCGGTGGCCGCCGGCCTGCCGCTGCTGCAGCCGGAGAAGCTCAAGGACGAGGAATTCCTCAAGGCCCTGGCCGCCTGGAAGGCCGATTTGTTTGTGGTGGTGGGCTTCCGCATGCTGCCCGAGGCCGTTTGGAGCATGCCCAAACTGGGCACCTTCAACCTGCACGCCGCCCTGCTGCCGCAGTACCGTGGCGCCGCTCCCATCAACTGGGCGGTGATTAACGGAGAGAACATCTCCGGCGTTACCACCTTTATGATTGACCATAAGATTGACACGGGCGGCATTATCCTCCGCTCCGAATGCCATATTGAGCCCACGGACACGGCCGGAGACCTTCACGACAAGTTGATGGATCTGGGTTCCACGCTGGTGGTGGAAACCGTTGAAGGCCTTATCCAGAAGAACGTGGAACTGCGCGTGCAGCGCAGCTTCATCCAGGGTTCCGAGCTCCTGAAGCCCGCTCCCAAACTCACCCGTGAGCTGCAGCACATAGACTGGGACGACACCTCCAAACACGTTTATAACCTGATTCGCGGCCTGTCCCCGTTCCCGTGCGCCTTCACGGAGCTGGTTGCCCCCAGCAGCGAGCCGGTACAGCTGAAGATTTACTTCGGAGAAATCCGGGAAGACCTTCACGCCGCCCCCGGAACGGTTCTGTCCGACGGCAAGACGTACCTGGCCATTGCCACGCAGGACGGCGCCATTGCCATCACAGACCTGCAGCTCTCCGGCAAGAAACGCATGGACGTCCGTTCCTTCCTGCTGGGCTTCCGCAATCCCACGGAATATACCACCACTCCCGGCACCTCCAAGGCCGAAGTGGCCAAGGCGCAACCCGTAGAAGATGAATAGTATTATTATTCTATGCAATGGGCAGTTCCCTACGGAGCCTTATCCGTTGTATCTGCTGGATTCCGCCGAGGGCGTTGTGTGTTGCGACGGGGCCATTGAGAAGTGGCTGGAGCATGATGCATCGGCCCGCCCCCTGGCCATTGTGGGAGATCTGGATTCCGTGTCGCAGGAGCTGAAAGAGCGCTTTGCCTCTGTGCTGGTGCATATTTCCGAGCAGGACGACAACGACCAGACCAAGGCCCTTCGCTGGGTGCTGGAAAACCATCCGGAGGTTTCAGAGGTTGTTTTCCTGGGTGCCACCGGGCTCCGGGAAGACCATACCATCGGCAATCTGGGCCATCTGATGGACTATCCCCGGGATTTTGACCTGGGAGATCGGAAGCTTTCCATGGTTTCCGACTACGGCACTGCTTTCGTGGTAACAGACAGCAGCGACCTCCACCTGGGTGAAGGCCGCCGCATATCATTATTCGCAGCCGATAATTCTCTTCGCATCACTTCCGAGGGCCTGGAATGGCCTTTGGACCATGTGGTGTTCGATGCCTGGTGGAAGGCCACCCTCAACCGGACATCGGCCCCCATCGTATCCCTTCATTTCAACCACCCCTCTTCCCTCCTGGTGATGGTGGACTAGGGCCGTCTATTTGCAGAAGTTGCGGGACGCAAAGGGGAAGGACTGCCGCAGGGCGGTGTGCCAGTATTCCCAGGTGTGACCGCCGTTGCGCACACGCAGTTCGCTGTGCAGGCCGGCCTGCTTCATCTTCAGGTGCAGCTGCACGGAGAGGTTCATCAGGGAATCGTCGTCTCCGCAGTCCAAGAACCATTCTACGGTTTTCAGCTGGCCGATAACCTCCGGCGTAGCGTTGTCCATGAAATCCAGGGCCGAGTGCTCGCGAACCGATTCGTCCGTAATAGAGAGCTTGCTGCCGGGCCTGTTGCTGCCGCGTACCTCGCGGTGCTTGTTGTCCAGCCAGGCGCTCATGCCATAGGCGCTGGAGAACAGGTCCGGATGGCGCTGGGCATATACAATGGAGCCGCCGCCACCCATGGACAGGCCCATGATGGCGCGCTTTCCCTTGCAACCGCCGCAATTGTACTTGCTTTCCACGGCAGGCAGAAATTCCTGGAAGAAGAAATCTTCGTAGGGCCAGTTCACCACATTGAAGTAACCGTTCTGGTAGTTATGCACATCGTTGTCTCCGGCGTTGGGCATAATGATTACGCAGGGGACCATTTCTCCGGAGGTGATGAGCTCATCGGCCACGTCTTTCATACGGCCGGTGCCGGCCCAGTTGGAGTAGTCTCCGTACAGGCCGTGCAGGAGATAAATCACCGGATAAGCCTTGGCGGCGTCATAGCCGTTGGGCAGGTATACATTATACTTTTGTTCGCAGCCCAGGAAGGTGCTGGAGATGCTTTCGGTTACAATTTTGCTCTGCGCCCAGGCCAGCGTTCCGGCCGCCATCAGGCAAAGAATCAATACGACGCGTTTCATTATTTTGATTTCATGCGCGCTTTCAGGCGGCGCACAACGCCCAGTAGGATACTGTTGAGCGGTCTGGACGACGGTGCCACAAGGGACCAGCCGTTTTCTGCCAGGTTATAGGGCTTGAAGAACTTGAAGATACGCTTAACATCCCTGTTCATGTGGCCACGGGTTTTGTACAGGCGACGGTTCACAGACAACCGGGCTTGTTCCAGTTCCCGAAGGCTGCGGATGGTATTCAGTTTGCCGTTTTTCATACCTCTTCCTCCTCTGCCTCTACCTGCTTGTCTTCGAAGAAAATGCCGACAAACAGCCTTACAAAGCCGTTTACAAAGAGTTTCCCGCGCAGCAGGAACAGGATGAGCGTGAGCAGGGCAAAGAAGCCGGCCACCACGAAGGCTGCCAACGCATAATTACCCAGCCAGTCTCCCAGCAGCAGGACACATCCGGCGCCCAGCATGAGCAGGACCACCGACAGGGAAACCACAACCAACACCATGGCCAGAATCTGGCCCAGCGAGACGGATAGGCCCTGGGTGATCTTGAGTTTCAGATCGCTTACCTGCAGGTCTGCATAGGCCTTGGCGTCGTCCACCAAGTCCTGCAGGGGTCTATCGAAGCCAGTCATGACTATGCCTCCTCAGGCTGCTCGTCTATGCCTTCCTCACGGGAGAGGCTCTTCTCCAGCTTATCCAGCTTTTCCATGATGGCCTGGCGTACCTCTTCCTTGAGTTCTCCGCCCTGTTCCATAAGGGTTTTCTTGAGGGCGTTCATCTCGCGGCGGGCGTAGCGGTAGCGCACGTGGGCCTTGTGACCCAGTACCTGGGCACCTTCTACGGCCTCGTCATAGCCTTCAGAAGCGGCATCCATGATTTTCTTACGGGTTTCGTCTCCCGTTGCGGGGGCGAACAGAATTCCGGCCAGGGCGCCGAGGGTGGCACCGGCCAGGAAGCCAAATAAAGATTCGGTTTTCATAAGCAGTGTTATTAAGGATGTACCAACGTTCCCACCTTTTCTCCGGCGAGGAGCTTGGTGAGGTTACCGGTGGCGTTCATATCAAAAACGATAATGGGCATTTTGCCGTCTGAGCACAGGGCGTAGGCCGTCTGGTCCATTACCTTCAGGTGTTTGGAGATGGCCTCGTCGAAAGAAAGCTCATAATATTTGGTGGCCGTAGGGTCTTTCTCCGGGTCTGCGGTGTATACTCCGTCTACACGGGTGCCCTTCAGAAGGGCATCTGCGCCTATTTCCAAGGCGCGGAGGGCTGCACCGCTGTCCGTGGTGAAGAAAGGATTGCCGGTGCCGCCGGCGATGAGGGCTACGCCCCCGCGCTGAAGCACCTTCACGGCTTCGTCTCTCATGTAGTACTTGGCGTAAGGCTCCATGGGAGTGGACGTGAAGACTTCTGCTTCTACGCCTTCGGCCTGAATGAACATCTTGAGAGCCAGAGAGTTAATAACTGTTGCCAGCATACCCATCTTGTCTCCGTCCACCCGGTCGAAACCCTTGCCCACGCCCTGCAGGCCGCGGAAGATATTTCCGCCGCCGTTCACAATGGCAATCTGCAGGCCCGCCTTGGCTGCGGCCGCAATTTCCTTGGCATATTTTTCCAGCCAGGCTGTGTCCAGCCCCTTTCCGGCAGGACCGCCCAGGCTTTCTCCCGATAGTTTGAGTAAAACGCGTTTATACATGGAGTGACTTAATATTTGAAACAAAAGTATCGAAATATTGGGAAACTTCCAAGAAAGATTCCTATATTTGCATACTTAGAAAACAAACTAAACAACTATAATGGCTAATTTCTTTACCTCTTCCATCGGCAAGAAGTTCATTCAGAGCGTTACCGGCGCTTTTCTCGTTATCTTTTTGCTCCTGCACGGTACCATTAATTTCTTTTCCGTCATTGATTCCCTTCACGGCAATTTTGGCAAGGTAGCCGTAGACGGCATGCCCTACAGCCACGGAGACGGTTGGTTCCAGCTGGGGTGCGACTTCATGTCCTCCCCCTTCATCAAGATTATGGTTCCCATCCTGGCCCTGGGTTTTGTCCTTCACATCGTGTGGGGTATCTGGCTCACCATTGACAACTACATCCGCCGCGGCGGTTTCAAGCGCTACGAGGTAGCCTCCAAGGCCAAGAACGACAGCTGGAGCGCCAAGAACATGGCCATCCTGGGTATCATTATCCTGGGCCTGCTGGGCTTCCACCTCACCCACTTCTGGGCCAAGATGCAGCTTCAGGAATTCATGGGTGCAGAGGCAGAGAATCCTTATTATCTTCTCATTGCCACCTTCCGCAACCCCTGGGTGCTGGCATGCTACATCGTCTGGTTCATCGCCCTCTTCCTACACCTTGAGCACGGTTTCTGGAGCATGTTCCAAACCATCGGCTGGAATAACAAGAAGTGGCTGGGGCGCCTGAAGGTCATCGGCATCATCGTAGCCGGCGCCATTGTGCTGCTGTTCATCTGCACCGCAGTGAACGCCTATGTAGAGAGCCTCGGCGGCACCGCATCGGCCCCCTATACCCAGGCCCTTCTGGCTAATTTTTAAAAATTTTTGAATTTTTTCTTGCAATTCTGATTTCGATTGCACATCTTTGCAACAGAATGAGAAAGAACAATAATAACTGGTGGCGCACTTACAGCTCAATCCTGTAAGTCGCTTCGCCATAGTTATTACTATAAAGATAAACAGCATGCTGACTTACAGTATGCTGTTTTTTTGTGTCCCTTCTATTTGTGTGAGTTCGGAGCCGAAGGCGACAAAAAGTCCCTCCCCCGAGGGGAGGGGTTTCGGGAGGGGGTAACGTGGGCAGAGGCGCGAAGGCTTGTGCGAAAAAGAAGGGAAAAGGCTGAATAAAGTGATAAGTTTAATTTTTTAAATACTTTGTTATTATGAAACAGAAAAAGTACATTCTCCCGGACAGTGAGATTCCTACCCATTACTTTAACATTCAGGCCATCATGCCCAACAAGCCGATGCCTTTCCTGCACCCGGCCACCAAGCAGCCCCTGAAGCCCGAAGATCTGTATCCCATTTTCTGTAAGGCCTGCGCCGACCAGGAACTGAACCAGACCGACGAATGGATTCCCATCCCCGAAGAAGTACGCCAGCAGTACGCCGCCTACCGCTGCACACCGCTGGTAAGAGCCTATGAGCTGGAAAAAGCCCTGGGTACCCCCGCTCACATTTACTTCAAGAATGAGAGTGTGAGCCCCGCCGGCAGTCACAAGCTCAATTCGGCCATTGCCCAGGCCTATTACGCCAAGGAGCAGGGCATAACCAACCTTACCACCGAGACCGGTGCCGGCCAGTGGGGTGGTGCCCTCAGCTATGCCACCAAGAAGTTTGGCATTGACTGCGCCGTATATATGGTAAAGGTAAGCTATGAGCAGAAGCCTTTCCGCCGTTCCATCATGCAGGCCTTCGGTGCCACCGTTACGCCTTCCCCTTCCATGAGTACCCGTGCCGGTAAGGACATCATCACCCGCAACCCCAACGACCAGGGCTCCCTGGGCTGCGCCATCTCCGAGGCCATCGAACTGGCTGTAAGCACCCCCAACTGTAAGTATGCCCTGGGCTCCGTGCTCAATCACGTGTGCCTGCATCAGACCGTTATCGGCCTGGAAGCTGAAAAGCAGATGGCCATGACCGGCGAGTATCCCGACATTGTGATTGCCTGCTTCGGCGGCGGCTCCAACTTCTGCGGCCTGGCCCTGCCGTTCATGCGTCACAACATCCAGGAAGGCAAGAAGACCCGCTTCATTGCAGCTGAACCTTACTCCTGCCCCAAGCTCACCAAGGGTAAATTCGAATACGACTTTGGCGATGAGTCCGGTATGACTCCGCTCCTGCCCATGTTCACCCTGGGTCACACCTTCAAGCCCGCCGCCATCCACGCCGGTGGTCTGCGTTACCACGGTGCCGGCGTTATCCTGAGCCAGCTCATGAAAGACGGTTACATGGAGGCTGTAGACATTGAGCAGCTGGATTCCTTCAAAGCCGGTGTGCTCTTTGCCCGCACAGAGGGTATCATCCCCGCTCCGGAAAGCTGCCACGCCATTGCCGCCACCATCCAGGAGGCCCTGAAGTGCAAGGAAACCGGCGAACAGAAGACCATCCTGTTCAATCTCTCCGGCCACGGCTTCGTGGACATGTCTGCCTACGATCAGTACTTCTCCGGCGAAATGCAGAACTACCACGTCTCCGACGAGGACCTGGCTAAGTTCATCTCCAGCGCCGATGCGTTGAATCAGTAAAGCGGCTGTTTTCGATAAACTGACAACCCTCCCCTACACCGGGAGGGTTTTTTCGCGCAGCCAGGCGGCTACTTCTGCCGGAAGGCGGGGCGAGAGTTCGCGGTACACGCGCTCGTTGTAGGCGTTAAGGTACTCACGTTCGGCAGTTGTGAGTAGAGAGACCTCCAGGCAGGAAGTGTCTATGTGGCAGAGGGTAAGGGTCTCGAAGCCCAGCCAGGACCCAAACTCGTTATCCCCTACCGAACGCACCAGAAGCAGGTTTTCGTGCCTTATTCCATGCATACCTTCGCGGTAGAGACCGGGTTCGTCGGAAACAATCATACCGGGCTCCAGAGCCGTGGAGTTGAAGTTCTGGCGAATATCCTGCGGGCCTTCATGGTCGCAGAGGAAAAAGCCCACGCCGTGACCGGTTCCGTGACCGAAATTGCGGCGGGCCTGCCAAAGTGGCTCGCGGGCCAGGGCGTCTATCTGGCAACCGGCCGTTCCACGGGGAAAAACAGCCATGGCCAGGCCGATGTATCCTCGCAGGCAAAGAGTATAGTCTTCCCGCTCCAGGGCCGTGCAGGGACCCATGGGAATGGTGCGCGTAATATCGGTGGTGCCAAAGAGATACTGTCCGCCGGAATCTACCAGGTACAGCCCCCGGGGCTCGATGAGCAGGGAGCCTTCATGGGGCGTACTGTAATGCGGCAAAGCCGCAGAAGGGCCATAGGCCGATATAGTCTCAAAGCTCTCTCCCCGGAAGCCGGAAACCTGCTCTCGCAAGGAATGCATATACTCGGAAGCCTCCCACTCGTTCACCTGACCGGCCTGCGAGGAGAGCCAGTATAGGAACTGTTCCATCACCAGACCGTCTTCCAGGTGAGCCTCCCGCATGCCGGCTATCTCTACCTTGTTCTTAACTGATTTGCGCAGAGCCACCGGGCACGGGCGCTCAAAAACCAGGGGAACTCTCTCCCCTTCTTCGATAGCCTCCCGCAGCACCACATTGGTGCTCTCCGGGTCCAGGCAGAGGCAGTCTACGCCCATCTCTTTCAAGGAGCTCAGGGCAAACGTAACGTCGGAATAATCCCGAATCTGGATACCATCGGCCTGTAACTCTTCGAAAGTATCCCGGGTGTCGGGGTCCGGGGCGGCGAAGGCGTCCTTGCGCACGAACCAGTGCACCTCTTCCAGGGTAACCAGCAAGTAGGAGATGACCAGCGGGTTGTATTCAATATCGGCCCCGCGCACGTTCAGGAGCCAGGCAATGTCGTCCAGGGCCGACAGGAAAATGCCGTCGAATTCGTGAATGACCAGCCACTTTCTCAGCCAGGCAAGCTTGGATTCCCGGGATTCTCCCACCAGGTCTTCCCCCAGGGTGATGATGGGAGAGGTGGGGATGGCGGGCCTGTTTTCCCACAGGGCGTCCAGCAAATCCGGAATAGGGTAGATGACGGCCCCGGGGACGGATTCCCGGAGGTCCCGAACGGCTTCCATGGTCTGACAGAGGCCGTCTATGGCTATGCAGGGTTCGTCTATGCCCAGCGAAGCAATCCACTGCGGGATGGGCACCTGCTCCGGCACACGCATCTTGTGAAGAACGATTCCCGTGCCTTCCAGTTGGCGGTTGGCCTGGATGAAATAACGCGTGTCGGTCCACAGGCCGGCATGGTCTGCCGTGACCACCATATCCCCGGCTTCACCGGTGAAACCGGACAGCCATTCCACCTGTTTCCACCTCGGAGCAAGGTACTCGCTGGAGTGAGGATCACTTCCTCCCAGAATGACAATATCCAGATGATTCTCCCGCATGAAAGCCCGCAGGGCCTCTACTCTTTGGTAATAGATTGACTCCATAGCACGTTATTTGCACAAATATAATTATATTTGCATGAATTAACTCACGAATTATCACGAATATTAAAGTTATACCACTATGACTGAAGATCCCCTCGAGAGAATTGAGCGCGAAGAGCGCGAACGCAGGGAAAAGAAAGGTCCCCGCACTCTGATGACGGTGCTGGCCGCCGTCGCCGCCGTCCTGGCTATCGTGCTGGGTGTATTGTTGTTCCAACGCAATAAGCTGGTTAGTCAACTGGAGGTAGAAAAGGCAGACCTGGCCCAGCAGATGGTCCAGCTGCAGTCCGACTTCTCCTCCCTCAGCTCCGATTACGAATCCATTAACCATCAGTTGGATACTTCCCGCGAGCAGGTGGCCCAGCTCATTGAAAAACTGGCCAAGACCGAGGCAACCAACCGTGCCAAAATCCGTCAGTACGAAAAGGAACTGGGAACCCTCCGCAGCATCATGAAGGGTTACATTGTCCAGATAGACTCCCTGAACAACCTGAACAAGAAGCTCACCGCCGAGGCCTCTGCCGCCCGCCGCGAGGCTGCCGAAAGCCGCCGTGCCAACGAGGAGCTCACCCAGCAGGTGGAAGCCCTGTCTTCCCAGGTGAATGCCGGTAAGATTCTGAAGGCCCGTGCCATCTCCCTTACCGCCCACTACAGCAACGACAAGGTGGGAGACCGCCATGGCCGCGTGCAGTACATGGTGGCTAACCTCACCCTGGTGGAGAACTCCCTGGCAGACCACGGCCCCGTGCGCGTGTATGTCCGCGTGAAGGATCCGGACGGCGTGCTGCTGCTGAACAGCGAGTCCATGGAATTCACCGTTGACGCCGCCACCCTGCAGGCCACCGCTTCCCGCGAAGTGGATTACGAAGGCCAGGAAGTGGACCTGTCCATTTACATCAACGACACCGGAGATTTTATCAAGGGCATCTACACCATGGAGGTGTTCACGGAAAAGAGCCTCCTGGGCCGGGCAGAATGCATGCTTAGATAAACATGATTTATATTCACGTCCCTTTCTGTAAAAGCTTCTGTATCTACTGCGACTTCTATTCCGAGATAGCAGCAGACGGAATGGCCGAGGCTTACACCCGGGAAATCTGTGCCGAGATTAAACGCCGCAGCAAGGAAATGGACGACAGCCTGAGAACGCTTTACTTTGGCGGTGGCACCCCTTCGGTGCTGCCGCTTAGCTGTTTAACCCGTATCCTCCTGGCACTGGAAGAAGC
This sequence comes from Bacteroidales bacterium UBA3623, assembly GCA_002373715.1. Lineage (GTDB taxonomy): Bacteria > Bacteroidota > Bacteroidia > Bacteroidales > UBA932 > Cryptobacteroides. Next base: position 9,979 of record DFLI01000053.1, on the reverse strand, counting down.
CGGGCACGGCGGCCCCTATGAGGAATTCACCATGGAGGTGAATCCGGAAGACATCGTGGAGAAGGGACTTCCTTACGTGGAAAGCCTGAAGATGCTGGGCGTGAACCGCATCAGCATTGGCGTTCAATCGCTGGACGACGATCTTCTCCACTGGATGAACCGCCGGCACAATGCCCAGAGGGCCAAGGAGGCCTTCCGGCTGGTGCGGGAGGCCGGTATCCGGAACATCAGCGTAGACCTCATCTTCGGTCTGAGCAACCTCTCTGACCAGGTGTGGGAAAGCACCATAGACCAGGTGCTGGAGCTGGGCCCAGAGCACGTGTCCTGCTACCAGCTCACGGTGGAAGGAGACAACGAACTGGCACACAGGCTGGAGGCCGGAGAGTACGATGAGGCCTCCGAGGAACAGTGCCGCAGCCAGTACGACCTTCTGTGCTCCAAGCTGGGAGCCGCCGGCTACAGGCATTACGAGATTTCCAACTTTGCCAAACCGGGCTACGAAGCCGTGCACAACGGCGGTTATTGGGCCCGCAAGCCTTACGTGGGTCTGGGCCCGTCGGCCCATTCTTTCAGCGGACGCGGACGCAGCTGGAACAGCAACGAAATCACCGGCTACACGCACACCCAGGAATCCCTGAGCGTAGAGGACGAGAAGGTGGAAACCCTCATGCTGGCCCTTCGCACCGCCACGGGCGTGGACGCTGAATTCCTGGAAGCCAACTGCCTGAAGGCCGATATTGAGCGGCTCTGCGCGCAGGGCGCCCTGAGCCGGGTGGGCCGCCGCTACCGCATCCCCGAAGACCATTTCTTTGTTTCTGACGAAATTATCAGAGAACTCATATGATTACCTATCTGAGAAGATCCCTCAAATATTTTATCCAGATTACTTTTATCTTCGCCGTGGCTATTGGCATCCTGATGCTGACAGGCCTGGCTTCCAAAGACATTGATACCGCTTTCCGCCACGGCTGGCAATCGGTTGAGTATATCCTGATTGCCTTTGCCGTCATGAGCCTCTTCTATCCCCTGTTCGGATATAGCCAACGCCAGATCCATGCCCAGGGAGACCCTGCCGACCACTGGAAGGCCATTGACCAGACCATGGACCTTCGCGGTTACGAACCCGCCGGAGAAACCCCGGAAGGCGCCCGCAAGTACCATCTTCGCAGCTTTGGCAACCGCATGGCCCGCCTGTGGGAAGACACCATTACCATCAACCCCGTCCTGGGCGGTTTCCAGGCGGAAGGTCTCACCAGGGACCTCGTCCGCGTGGTGATGGCCCTGGACCGCAAACTCAACAATTATGACAACTGATACCCAAGGATTCAAGACCGTAGCCGTCTTCAACGAAAAGTTCCAGGCCGATTTACTGGTAGCCAAACTGGGCGACAACGGCATCCCTGCCGGCGTCTTTGGCGCCGACTCGTCTTTCACCGGCCTTGGCCTGGCCAAGCCCATTGAAGTGAAGGTGAATGAAAGTGACTACGAGGCGGCCATGAGCATCTTAGCCGCGGCCGATAAGGCTGAGTAAAACTCCTCGCCAAAAGCATCTGTAAGCGGCCCGCGGAGGAATTCGTAAACCCGGATTCCTTCGCGGCGCCCTTTTTCATAGGCCTCGCGGCAGATGTCCCAGCGGTGCAGGTTAAGCCCGCATCGGCTCCCTCCCAAATCTACCACGCGAATGGGGTAAAGGGAGCAGGAGATGGGTTTTTTGAACTTGGAGAGGCCTTTGCAGAACTGTCGCTCGATGGAGCAGAAACAGCTGCCGTTCTCGAAATGGCAGAAGGCGCATTCTTCGCTGCCCGGAACCAGGGGTGTCACAATGTCTCCTTCCCGGTCTATCTCGAAAAAGCCTTTGGCCTGAACGGCCGCGCGGCCTTCGGGGCGCATGAGGTCTTTATAGCTGTCGTAATTGGCCTCCAGGGGCTCCAGCTCCTCTTCCTTGAGCGGAGCACCGCTGTCTCCTATGATGCAGCATTTGCCCTTGCAAACGTCATAGTCGCAGGCAAAGTATTCCAGGATGACATCTTCCGACACCAGCACATCCCCAATCTCTATAATGGAGCCAAAATCTCTCTGCTTCATGGTACCAGGTATTCTATGCGGCCTCCCTGGGCCAAGGCGCCCAGACATTCCTTGACACTGCCTGCCTGGATGGCCGATATGCTCTCCGTGTAACGGCTGGTAATGTCTTTGTTGTTGGCGTAGCGGGCCAGCAGGGTTTTCACAAAGCCCGACGGGCTGGCCAGCTGGAGCTTCACCTCTCCCATAACACGGTCTTTCCATCCTTTCAGATCATCGGCCTGGACCGGCGTGAGGACGGCGTCCTCTATGGCCTTCCGGATGGCGGCCAGCACCGCTACCTGATCCTGCGTCTTTATATCGGCCGATAAACCCGAAAGAGAGGCGGGCAGGCAGGTGATGGCCATCTGGATACGCTCCTGGGGCTGCGCCATAAAGTAAGGCCGGACGCTCACGGTATATCCGTAGGGAGCCAAGCGCTTCATCAGCGACTGCCGAAGGGCCAGGGCGGCCACCTGCGAGGTGTAGAAATGGTCTGAGGTAAGGGGGAATTCAGCATCCATGAGGATATAAATGCCCTTGGGATAACCCTCCATGGTGCTGGTTACCGTTTCTTCCTCCACGTTCAGGGATACGGGCCTGCGCCCCACAGCGCCCTTCTGGGTTTGGAAACCACCCAGATAACGCAGCAGCAGGCGCTTCACGGCCTCTTCCTGCAGGTCTCCGGACAGGATGAGCACGCCGTCCTGCATGTTGGCAAAACGGTCGTTGAAGTACTTGTGGGCCTTTACGGGAGTATCGGCCGACAGCTTACCCGGAAGCTTGTTGGTGGTATAAGTGAAGCCGGGGAGGAGGCGCTGGTACAGCAAATCCTTCATGGACGGCTGCAGGAGGGCCTGGTTCTGGCTGTAGTGATTGTATTCGTTTACATTGAGCACGCGGTTGTTGGCCAGCGCCAGAAGGGCCTTCAGAAGGAACTGGAGCTGGTTGGACGGGGCGTCTCCCTGGATGGCCATGCTGTTCACGTCCACCTTGGTTTCCATGCTCACACCGCCGGCGGCCAGTAAATCCCGGAACTGGGGGGCCGATATGCCGGCCACATCGTACAGGCCCAGCATTTCTCCCAGGTATCCGCCTTCTCCCTCCTTGAGGCCGGAGATGGAGCTCAGGCCACCGTTGAGCTGGAGGGCATAGTGGAACACTCCGCTGCCAGAGACGGGCTTAAAGACCACCCGCATACCGTTGGAGAAGGTCCAGACGGTGCCTCCCGTCACAGGTTCCTGTTTCTCTCCTTTGATTTTCACCTTAGGGCCGGAGACTTCCAGGCCGGTGGTGTCGGCACTGCGCCAGCTATAGTCTTTCTCGCTGGAAATAACAGAGCCGTACAGATACGCCAGGTTGTAATTGAACAGTTCCTGGTCTTTGTCCAGGGTATCCGGCACGCCGGCGAACTCCAGCGTAAGGTTCTCCAACTGGCCCAGGAGGGCATCCGTGAAGTTGTTGAAAAAGCGGGTTTCAGTGGTGTCGGCCAGGGTTTTCCGGGCGAAAAAGTGCATGGACTCCGAATAGGGAGCCAGGTTGGCGCCATAGAGGAAATTAGCCAGGCAGCGACGGATGTCGTCTTCGCGGGAAGGCGTGTTGGCCGCCCGGTTCCGGATGCTGGGCGTGAGCACTTTCTTGGCGTCCGTGAATTCCCGGGCCGATGCGCCGAAGGAATCCAGTTCACCCAAGGTGCGGGCCACTACGCGCATGGCTTCATCGGCCTGCTCCCGGGGGACGCTCACCTTGACGGTGTAACGCTCGTCCCCGCCGTAATCCATGCTGCGGAGGGACTCAAACATAATATTGGCCGAGGGAATGCCCTCGTCCTTGAGGTTGCGGGCCAGGCGGTGGCGCACCACCTCCTGCAGTTCATTTCCAAAGAGGTCTGAAACAATGGCCTGCGCCGTGTTCATGTAATTGAACGGCACGCGGGCACCGGCATAGGTGACCGAAACTTCTGCCACCGGAGAATCCGAGGGATAGGTTTCCACCCACGGGGCGGGAGAAGGCTCCCACACATAGTCCGGTTTGTGGTTTTCTTTCACCAGCATCTTGGGCACCATCATGGAGAAGATGTCCATCTTCTTCTTGAGTTCTACCGGATCTATGTCTCCGCTCACCACCACGGCTTGCTCGGCCTTGGTGAGATACACGCGGGCAAAGGAATACAGGAGCATGGAATCCAGCACCTCGGGCTTGAAGAAGGGCACGTCCCGGAAATGGTACACCGTGGAGCCGTCTACATCACTCACGTAGCCCTCTGGGCCGGGAGCTACGCCCATCCTGGCCAGAAATTCGGTGTTCAGAAGATCCTGCGGAACATCCGGCTTGGGCCTATCCCGCTGAATGACGGCGATGTTGGCATATCCCTTCACGGAAGGGTTGGTAACCATATAATAGGTAACGCCGCAGGGCAGGGTTCCTTTCTTGATGCGGCTGTCCACAGACAGGCTGGGGAGCGACTGGGCTGGCACAGTTGTTGAAAAACACAACAGTGCCAAACACGAAACAACGAGAGTACAAAACTTGCCCACAATCATTTTACCGGGATTTCATGCAAAATTACAAACATTTTTGCTATTTTTGCAATTCGTGTGCTAAACGAATGTTTAACTTATCAATAAGAAGAAGATGAAAAAACTATTTGTCGTTCTCGCAGCCCTTGGCTTTGCAGCCGCCGTGGCTGGTGCACAGAATCTTAACGATGCCAAGGAAGCCTACAACACCGGCGTCCAGGCCATGGAAGGAAACAACAAGGTAGAGGCCCTCACCCAGTTCCGTTCCGCTCTGGAAATTGCTACCAAATGCACGGAGGAAGATGCCGCCGAATTCGTAGGCACCTGCCAGACCGCCATCACCGGTGCTCTGCTGTCCATTGCCAAAGAGCAGATTAACGAAGCCGCCTACGACGACGCCCTCGCCACCCTGCAGGACGCAAAGACCACCGCTGCCGATTTCGGTCAGGACGAGGTGATTGCAGAGGCTACCAGCCTTATCTCCAACGTATATATGCGCAAGGGTTCCACCCTTCTGAGCAATAAGGATTTCGTAGGTGCCGCCAACACCTTTAAGGATCTGGTGGGCATGAATCCCGAAGACGGCAAGGCCAACCTGCTGCTGGGCCAGGCCCTGATGCAGACCGGTGACATGGACGGTGCCATCGAGGCCCTCACCAAGGCCAACGATCTGGGTGAAGCCAATGCCGCCAAGCTGCTGGGCACCGCTTACCTCAAGGAAGGCCAGGCCCTCCTGAAGGCCGGCAAGAACCTGGAGGCTGTAGCCGCCCTGGAGAAGTCCAACACCTACGCCGAAAGCGCCAATGCCTACAAGCTCATTGCCAACGCCTATACCAAGGCCGGCAAGAACGCCAACGCCATTAATGCTTACAAGAAGTATCTGGAGGTGAACCCCAACGCCAAGGACGCAGCCGACATCATGTTCACCATTGCCGCTACCGCCCAGAAGGCCGGAGACAAGGCTACCGCCAAGGAGTATTACAAGAAGCTGGCCGGCACCAAGTATGCCGCCCAGGCCGAAGTTCAGCTCAAGACTCTGTAACCGTCATTTCACAGACGGCACAGTCAAAAGAAAGTTGGAGCCGCTCTTTCCCGTTCCGGAGGAAGAGCGGTTCTGCTTTTTTCGCCTTTCCCTGCTTGGGGCAAAGGCCCAGCTCATGCCTCACACAGTATTTGGTGCGCATGAGTTCCCCGTGGGATGCGTATTCCAGGCGGAAGTTGCCATCGGGAGACTTGACACCCCGGTATAAGGGGAAGGTTTTTACCGGCAGCCGATCCAGCTGCTCTGCCAGCACCCTTCGAAGGCCATTGAGGGCCGATGTGGGGAAGAAGGGAACGGGGCCATCGGCCTGGAAATCTTCCACGGAAAAGGCGTAGCGGCCACTTCGTTTGGAAAGCTGTTCCCGCAGGGTTTGTACCATTCTTTCCGGGTCCCTGGCCGCATCGGCCGAACCCTCCAGTTTCTGACAGGTTTCCCGACCGTCTTCGGTGACGGCGCATGCCGTAATGACGCCGCCTTGCAGTTTCACAGACAGTTTGACGTCTATTTCCCGCACCGGCTTGGCGGCCTCTATTTGCCGCTCGAAGGCGGCACTGATGTTGCGGTACAGCGGAAGGCCTTCCCGGAGTCCCTCGGGCTTTTTGCAGCGGATGCTCAGGCCTTCGCAGACATCGGCCCTGAAGCCTGTGATGCCACCCTGGGTATTTACAAAGGCAAAGCCGTCTCCGTTGGAGAGAACTAAGCCGGGTGCGGCGGGTTCCAGCACCAGGCCATCGGCCTTTATACGGGCTACTTTTCCCACGTATTCACCCATGGATTTGGGCGCATCCATGGAAGCCCACTGGCCACGTTTCCCATCCAGGAACAGTTCTGTATAGCCTCTGTTAAAGGTTTTCTTGAGATCCGGTGCAAAGCCGCCCCGCACATGACCGAAAGACGAACGGCGGTATTTTTCCGGATAACGGGCCACCAGGGCATCCAGGGCCTCGGAATAGGCTTTTACGACATTGCGGACGTATGATTCCCCCTTCAGGCGGCCTTCTATTTTAAAGGAGTCTATACCGGCTTCCGCCAGCTCTTCCAGCCGATGGAGAAGATTGTAGTCCTTCAAGGAAAGAAGGGCTTTGTTTTTGACAAGCGTTTTGCCGGAGGCGTCTTCCAGATTGTACAGACTCCGGCAGGGCTGGGCACATTCTCCACGGTTGGCGCTGCGTCCGGTGAGATATTCCGAGAGGTAACACTGACCGCTGTAGCACACGCACAGGGCACCATGCACGAAGAACTCCAGCTCCGTATTCACCGCCCCGCGAATGGCTTTAATCTGTTCAAGGGAAAGTTCTCTCTCCAGTACCAGGCGGCCAAAGCCCAGGCTTTCCAGCCCCCTGGCCTTATCCGGCGCGCGGAGGGCACACTGGGTGGAGGCATGCATGATGAGCGTATCGCTCATCTCCAGCACCGCCGGGTCCTGCACGATGAGGGCATCCACCCCGGCCTGTTCCAACTGCTTCACCAGCTGCTGCGCCTGCGGCTTTTCCTCCTCTTTCAAGAGCGTATTCACAGTGGCATAGATGCGCACACCATAACGGTGGGCATACTCACAAAGCCGGGCAATATCCTCTACCGGATTACCGGCGGCCACACGGGCCCCGAAAGCCGGGCCAGCGATATAAACGGCATCGGCCCCGCAGTCTATGGCTGCGATGCCGATATCTGCCGTACGGGCCGGCGCCAAAAGCTCCAAGGTTCTCACCCTGCAAAGATACTAAATTAATTCCATCACCACAGCGACTTCTCCCAGGTTCACGGTTTTGGCGTTGTTGCGTTCTACGAAACTGCGGGCCAGGGAGCCGCGCCAGATAATGTCGTCGCGGCTTCTCAAGGGCATTTCCACCTCAAAGCCATACACGTCTTTCTTGATGCTTACCTTGGCCTTGCAGCTCCAGGTGGTCTGGGTGCCGCCATCGTCCTCGACGATCATCAACGCGCAGCTTTCAAGCTGCTGTGTCCATTCGGACACCAGCACCGTATTGAGGGCTATTTCCTCCCCTTTCTGCCCCCGGCGCACCACTATCATGAAGTCTGTGATGGCCGGATCGTAGAGGCGGAGTTCTCCCTCGGTAGAGGCCTTGAAGTCCTCAACCTTTGCAATCTTCACCCACAGTTCGCTGGCCCCCGCCAACCATGAGTCAAAGTTACGATTGGCGGTAAGAGAGCGCAGCACCAGGGTTTTGGGCTCCGTGCTGGCCTTGGTGGGGATGACGAGGTCTCCCCCGCCGTTTCCCCAATCAGGGTCTTCCCGCCGAAGCATTTCCAGGGTCTTGTAATCTGCATCCGAGTTGCGGTTAATTACCCAAACAGGGCTCTCCCGGGCCATTTCTTCGGTTACCAGCACTTTCTTGAGCTGGCCGTCGGCCCCCAACTGATAGCCTTCGTTCTGAGAAGCATCCCCGCCCGGGTCGAAGGTAATGATCGGGGCCGATTCGCCATCCCACTGCTCCGAAAAAGGCCAGTAGATTTGAATGTCTGAGGCCGATAAGGCCTCCAGCCAGGCATCCGGGTCCTCCAGGGTGCCGGAAGCCTTAGTGGCATGGGCCGCCTCTCGCAGAAGCTCCCTCAGGGGCCGGCTGTACGAGGAAGCCTTGGTATTATCTGTCTCTCCCACCCCGCTTCCGGGCTCCAGGAAGAGCTCCTTCATGCGGTATTCTTCGTCGTAGCCGTTGGTGGCCGACGACTGAGCGGCATCGTGCACTTCGTCCAGCTGTTCACCCTCCAGGGGCACGTGGGAAAGGACACGGGCAACATCTTCCAGCAGCACCACAGGTTCCCTGGAAGACACTTCCTCCTCTACGGGAGTTAACAAAACCTCTTCACAAGCAGAGAGGGTAACGGCCAGAAGGGCCGTCAAAAGGATTCTGTACTTCATAACTCAATGGGCCGGAATGAACGCTCCGGTTCCTTGGTGCAAAGTACCGAATACTTATCCGTGTAAAAAAGGTTTCACACGCTTAAGTTTAAAATGTGTATTGTATGCGGCTGCAAGGCCTATCGCTTGTAGAAAACAAAGCGAGTTTTGTCATAAAAGTCCTTCACAAGTTCCACATCCCGGAACCCCGCGGCAGCAAAAACGGCCTGGGTTTGAGCTCCCAGCTCTTCGTTAATTTCCGTGAGGCCCATGCCTTCGGCCAGCAGGAGACGCTGCGACCAGGTGGCAATGGCGCGATAGAACAGAAGAGGGTCTTCATCCGGGACAAAGAGGGCCATGGAAGGCTCGTAGTCCAGCACGTTGGGCCGCATGAGGGCCTTTTCCTGCTCCCGGATATAGGGCGGGTTGGAAAGAATGAGGTCGAAGGATCCGTGCGGGAAGAACTGTTCGGCGTCCAGGACATCGGCCCTTACAAAGACGGGCGGGAGAGCGCCGCTGCTTTTGATTTCGGCCGAGAAATCCTGCCCCTTGGCCACCTGGAGGGCACCTTCGGAGAGATCCACCGCCACCACCTGCACGCCGGGAACCTCCAGGGCTACCGACCAGGCAATGCAGCCGGAGCCGGTGCAAAGGTCCAGCACACGGACCGGTTCTGCGCCCTTTCCATAGGGGCTGCGCATACGGCGGATGCGGTCTGCCTGCTTCACGGCCTCCCGCACCAGCAGTTCCGTCTCCGGGCGGGGGATGAGCACCTCCGATGTTACATGGAAGCGGCGGCCCATGAATTCACATCGGCCCGTCACATACTGGATGGGCTCTCCTTTTTTCAGCCGCTCCAAGCCCTCCTGCAGGACGGTCTCATCCTTGGGATTCAGGGCATACTGGGGCTCTATGATATGGGTATAGTGGGGAATGCCGATAAGATCCTCGCAAAGCAGCGAAACCAGGTTGCGCGCCTCGGCAGTGGGGTACAGCGACTCCAGGGCCTTCGTCCCTTCTTTCAAAAAATCGGCTAATAACATTCCTTAGGAATTCTCTATGATGGTGGTAAGGAAGTCGGTGATGGCAATACCGGCGGTACGGATCATCTTGGGGACCAGCGAGGCGTTGGTCATGCCCGGGATAATGTTTACCTCCAGGAAGTACAGACCCTCCTTGGAAGAGAGGTAGTCCATACGTACGAGGCCCTTGCAGCCCAGATATTCATAAATGCGCTTACTGGTTTCCTGAACGCTCTTGGTGAGTTCCTCGGAAACTTGGGCGGGGCAAACTTCCTGGCTGAGGCCATTGTACTTGGCGTCATAGTCGAACCAGCCGGTTTCGGAAATAACCTCAATGATGGGCAGGGCCTTTACCTCCTTGCCGTCCCTATACACGGCGCAGGTGAGTTCATGCTCTGCGGGAATGGCTTTCTCCACCAGGGCCGTATTTCCCTCCGTGAAGGCAAAGCGCACGGCGGCGGGCAGGTCTTCGGCC
>DFLI01000002.1 GCA_002373715.1 Bacteroidales bacterium UBA3623 | reverse complement strand
GTTCCCGGGATGGCGGCGAACTCGTAGGCGAAGTATGCCCAGCCGGCGCTCTTCAGATCAATACCCTTTTCCGTAAGGATGGTGGGGGCCCAGTCCAGGCAGCCGTAGCGTACCATATATACAAAGGCGTTGGACAGGGCTATGAACCACAGGAATTTGTTGTTCAGTACATACTGGAAGAAGATTTCCTTGGTGGTAAGGGTGGTCTCGTGTTTCTCGGAGTAGTTCTTGGGGTAGTCGTTACGCCAGGACTCTACGGAAGGAAGGCCGCAGGACTGAGGCGTGTCGCGAAGCAGGATGTAGGCCAGCAGGGCAATGAAAATGGCTACGGCTGCCGGGAAGGCAAAGGTGCCGATAAGGAAGTACAACTCTGTATGGGCGCCGTAGAACCAGCTGCCGAACCAGGCTGCGCCGTAGGTGGCCATGGGGCCCACCAGGGCGCCGCCCACGTTGTGCGCGCAGTTCCAGATGCTCATCATGGTGCCTCGCTCACCCGGGGAGAACCAGTGTGTCATCACACGGCCGCAGGGAGGCCAGCCCATTCCGTTGAACCAGCCCACCAGGGCGTTGAGAACGCCCATCACCAGTATGGCCAGGGCCTTGTGCTCTGCACCGATGTACCGGATGGGCACAATCATGAAGCACATGGAAATGGCAGTGAGGATGAGGCCCAGCGGCAGGAACACGCGGGCGTTGGAACGGTCGCTCAGGCTGCCGTTCAGGAACTTGGACAGGGCATAGGCCGCTGCATTCAGACCCAGCACGAAGCCCAGCTCTGTTTTGTCGAAGCCCAGCGGCTCCATGGCCGGAATGGCCATGGACAGGTTCTTGCGAACCAGATAAAAACCGGCATAGCCGATGAAGGCGCCGATGAAAACCTGCCAGCGCAGGCGTTTGTACTTGGCGTCGGCCTCCGGGCCCGTCTGGGCCGGAAGATAAGGCGGTTGTTGTAGGAATTTTAGCATAGTGCTTCGGCTAGTAAGGATATGGGATTCATCACCGGGAAACCGGTACTCATTTCAATTTGCCATTTGCAGGTTTCACAGTCGCAGGCCACTACCTCGGGCTGGATGGCGCGAAGCTGCGAAAAGAGCTGCTCTCCAATGGCCTGGGAGGTTTCGTAATTCTCTTTCTTGAAGCCGTAGGTGCCGCTTATACCGCAGCAGGCACTGTCCAGCACCGTGAGTTCCAGGCCTGGAATCATCCGCAGGAGTTTCTCGGAGAAGATGCCCCAGCCCAGACGCTGCATGTGGCAGGGCGTGTGGTAAGCTACGCGCTTGTGGAAATCGGCTCTGAAGGGGAGCTTGGCTCCCTGCTCCAGCTTTTCGTAGATGTAGCGGGTGGCCATGAGGATGGAATCCTTCACGGCGGAGTTGTCTACGCCCAGAAGGCTGGGATATTCTTCCCGCAGGGTGAGCGTGCAGGTGGAGGAAGTGGTTACCACTTTGAGCCCGCTCTCCACGGCCTTGGACAGCACGGAAACATTGTGCTTGGCGTTCTTGGTGGCCTCTTTGGTGAGGCGGTTGCTGATGAGCGCAATGCCGCAGCATTTTTCTCCGTCCAGCAGCTGTACGCCAACGCCCAGCGCGTTGAGCACTTTCACCAGGTCTTTTCCCAGCTGAGGATAGTTGTAGTTCACATAGCAGCCGTGATAATAGGCCACTTGCTCGGAGAACACAGCCTGCTCTTTCCGGCGCCGTTTGAGCCAGAACTCAAAACTGGAGGCGCTGTATTTGGGGAAGGTGCGGTGCCGGTCTATCTTGAGCATGACGTCCATGGCCGTTTTGGCCAGCGGAAGTCCTGTAACGGCGTTCACAACGGGTGCCACCGGACGCGCCAGCTTGCCCATGAAGTCGGTGGAAGCCAGCAGGCGGTCCCGCAGCTTGGGAGGCGTGGTGTCGTATTGGAGTCGGGCCGATTGGATAAGATCGGCCACTTTTACCTCCGAGGGGCACCATACCTCGCAGCGCTTGCAGTTAAGGCAGTATTTGAGGGACTCGTCGAAGAAATTGGGGTCCCTCAGGCGGAGCCGTTCCCCGTCCGGCCCGGCCTGCTTGGGGCCGGGATACAGCGGGTTCACCTGCAAGACCGGGCAGAAGGCCGTGCAGACGGTGCACTTGGTACATTCTTCAAAATTGTACGTGCTCTCCGTATATTCCTGGAATTTTATTCCATTATCCATAATTCAAACTGGAGGATGTCCCTCCAGACCCCCGCGAGGGGATTATTTGGTTATTAGTTCGGTTACTTTCAGTGCACTGCGGATGGCCAGGCCGGCTCCGCTCCCCAGCTCGGGATGGGTTTCCCCGAGGATGGAGCCGATGACATAGAGGTTCTTTACGGGAACCCCTTTGCGGCTGGGCTGCAGGTTGGCGTCGGTTTTGACGCCGAAGCCCATATAGGGCTGGTGGTTAGCAAAGGTGGGGTTGTACCAGGTGTTGCGGTCCTGATTGTAGTCCATGTCCAGTTCGAACAGGGGCTCGTAAATCTTGAAGGGGTTGCTCACCAGGCCCTTGGAGAAGAAGCTTCCGCTGGCCAGGATAAAGTGATCGGCCTCCAGGTAATGGCGGTCCAGCTGCTTAGTTACTACATTCTGAACAACATCCTGGTACACGTGGGCGCCGGTAACGCGGTCTCCCATGAGGTAGGTGCCGCCCAGCACCTCGTAGCGCTTTTTAAGCTGCATCTGGGTGCGGATGCCGGGTACGGAAGGAGGCAGAGTGCCGGCAAACACCACCTGGGCGGGAATGCCCTGGCGGATGCGCGTGGGAACGGAGGCGTCCTTAAGGCCGAATACCTGCGGCAGAATCACAGTGTCCTCGTCTTTGAGGAGCACGCGAACTTCCTGCACCACCTTCTCCCAAACGTCGTCCATCTTGCGGGCAATCTGTACGGCGCGCATCTCGTTGGGCCCCAGTTCCGGCTGGGTGAGTTCTCCCAGGGTGAGGAAGCGGATGCGGCATTCCATGCCCTGCTTCTCCAGGCCTTCGGCCAGGAAGGAGGAGAAGAAATCGTGGTAGCCCATGAAGTTGATGATGAGCACGCGCTTACCAAACTGAGGAGTAGGGAAGAGGCTCACGTCGTCCAGGGAGAGGGCGCTTTCCTTGAAGGTGCCCATGGGCATGAGGCGCACACCGGGCTTGTAATGGACCCGGATGCCGGCTTCGTTGAAGATGTCCAGCACCTGCTGGGGCGCTTCCTGAATGGATTCGAAGCAGCCCGAGAAGAAGTGCAGGGCATTCTGTCCTGTACTTACGATGGCCGTGCTCTTGCCGGCTTTCTGCAGGCTGATGCCCGCTATCAGTCCCGCAAGACCGCCACCAACTATAACTGTGTCGAATCGCATATCTATTGCAATAACATAAAAATCAACCTTATCAAAATATTCAGACGGGCCAACGCACAAATTTTGTCCACGTTACCCCCTCCCGACCCTCCCCTCGGGGGAGGGACTTATTAAATGCCAAGTACGTGTTTATATACCCATTGTGTATACTCTGCCTCTCGGAGAGTGTCTCCCCAGCCGATGGGGAAGTTGCCCTTCCAGCGCTCCTGGAGGAAGAAGTCTATATCGGCCCTTTCTTTTTCTATGCATCCGTGGGCCTTGGCCAGCAGGCCGGCGGCGCGGCAGGCGCAGAACTCTCCCTGACAGGTGCCCATGCCCACACGGGTGCGGCGGCGCAGATCTGTGAGGGTGCTGGCTTCCAGACGGTCTATGGCGGCGTTAATTTCTCCCATGGACACTTGCTCGCATTCGCAGATGAGGGCTTCGTCGCGGCGGTCTCCGCTGCGGATACGGGCTACGCGGCTGCCCATGCGGGCGGCGGCGGCCTTCTGGGCCACGGTGGGATTCTCCCAAATCTTCTTGGCCACTTCCTCGTAGGAACCCTCTTCCGAGCCCGGAAGGGGAGTGATGGCCGTTTCGCAGGCTTTGTCTATGCCCAGCTTCTTGCAAACCATGTCCGTGGCCATTTCGGCCATCAGGCGATAACTGGTGAGCTTGCCGCCGGTGATGGTGATAAAGCCCTTGATGCCGTCCCTGGTCTCGTGGTCCAGGCAGACGATGCCGCGGGAGATGTTGCGGCCGGAAGGGTCGTCATCGGCACTTACCAGAGGGCGGACGCCGGCATAGGCGCGGAGAATTCTGGTGGAAGACAGGCGCGGGGCCAGCTTGATGCCTTCGGTGATGAGGAGCGTTACTTCGTCCGGCGTTACGGCTACGTTACGGCACTCTTCCAGCGGAATGCGGGAGGAAGTGGTGCCCACTATGCAAACGGTGTCTCCGGGAACCAGAATATCTGCATTGGAGGGCTTGCGGCAGCGGTTGATGACCATGTTGTTCACGCGGTGGGCGAAGATAAGGAGCGAGCCCTTGGCAGGGAACATACCCACCTTCACACCGGCCATCTGGGCAATTTCCTGGCCCCACACACCGCTGGCGTTAACCACAATGGGGGCGTAGAAATCCAGGTCTTCTCCGGTGTTGCGGTTGTGCGTACGGATGCCCTTGACGGTGTTTCCTTCCTTGATGATGCCCGTCACTTCGGTTTGCAGACGCACCTGACCGCCATGGAGTTTGGCATCCAGCATATTGGCTGCGCAAAGGCGGAAAGGGTCTACACTGCAGTCCGGCACGCGCACGGCACCAATGATGTCCGGGTTCACAGCGGGTTCCAGGCGGCGGGCCAGGTCCGGGTCTATGATATCGGCCCTTATGCCGGCATCGCGGCAGGCCTGCACGAAGGACTTCTGGTAATCCAGGTCGTCTTCCGGGAGGGTGACAAAGAGGCCGTCCGATTCGTCTATGCAGTGGGCGGCCACTCTCCTCAGGATCATGTTCTCCCGGATACATTCGGCGGCCGATTCAGGGTCGTTCACTGCGTAGCGGGCACCGGAGTGCAGCAGGCCGTGGTTGCGGCCCGTGGCGCCGGTGGCTATGTCGGAACGGTCTACCAGGAGCGTGCGCAGGCCGCGCATGGCGCAGTCCCGCTGCGTTCCGGCACCCGTGATGCCTCCGCCTATAATAATTACGTCAAACTCGTTAGGGTTCATTCTGTTCTTTGCAAATAACTTTCAAAGATAGTCATTATTTCGGAGGCTACAAAAAAGGAGGCCCCGAGGGACCTCCTTGAAGGAATTGGGACGGGCCGATTAGCTCACGTCGGCGCGGGCCATGGCGTCCTTGTAGTACTTCTGGTCCACGAAGACATCCTCCTTGTACGGGTTGATGTGACGCTTGCGGGAGATGGCAATGATCCAGCAGAGGGCAGCGATGTTGGTAATCAGGGCCAGGGCACTGATGAACATCATCATGGAAGAATTGGCTGCCACTACGGAAGGATCTACCGTGGTGCCCACAATGCCGTCTACGGCGGCCTGGCCACCGGCGGCATAGAGCTTCTCAACAGTAGCTACACCTTCGGGATAGAGCACGGGCAGGGTGGCCCAAGGGTACCACTGCTGGCCGTTCTTGAAGGTTTCCTGGAACAGAGGGAATACCTGGGCAAACATGCACCAGATGGCCAGGGTGT
>DFLI01000030.1:11812-14579 GCA_002373715.1 Bacteroidales bacterium UBA3623 | reverse complement strand
AGGCTATCTAATCTCCTTCCCAAACGGGAATATGCTACCTACAGCCATCTTAAAATGCTGTAGTCCAAAGGGAATGCCCACGATGGAAATGCAGAAAATGAGGCCGCATAACAAATGCAGGATGGCAATCTCCCACCAGCCACAGAGAATCCAGATGAGGTTCATAAACACGGATATACAGCCGGGCTCATTGGGGCCGTCCACCAATTCGTGGCCAAAGGGCCACAGGGAGTAAGTTCCCAGCTTAAATAACTGGACGCCAAAGGGTATGCCGATGAGCGTGATGCACATCAGCAGGCCTACAACGTAGTAAATAATGGCAATGACGATGCCTCCCAACAGGAGCCAGAAGATATTACCGACAGAATTCATTCAAAAAGATGTTTTATATACTTGATTTTACAAAGATAAATTAAAATACTTAACATTGAAGAGGAAATAGAAATATTATTCGTATGAAATACTCAGTGATAGAAAAGAAATCCGATATAAACCCTCGGGCCGTGAGGAAGCAGCGTGGACTTGCTTATGGCACAGAGGTAATCCAGCTTTAGGGTAAGGTGCATCGGCCCGGAAACGATGAAATCGCATCCGATAAACGGGTCGATGGCCATGAAGCCCTGCTTGTGGTAATAGGTTCCGTCTATGGGCGCCCAGGCCGATGAAGGGTTCTCCATCATCAGGAGGGTTGTCATGGCACCGCCGCCCAATGTAAGGCCGGCATAAGGTTGCCATCGGCCCAGTACCGTGTAAACATCGGCCAGGAGGCCTCCCCAGCCATATTTCAGATAGCTTCCGTTCCCCAGCTGGCTAAGATTTGAGATATAACCTTCTCCTCCCACACGAAAGTGCTTACCGACGTGCAGCCTTGCAACGCCTCCAATTCCTACAGGCATTCCTTTCACATCATAGCCGACAGCATCCAGGTGGCCGGACAGATAGCCGGTGTGGACCATCATGCCACCGTCAAAACCATGAATCAACTTTTTTTCCTGTGCCGACACTACTATTACTAACGACAAACAGACCAGGATAGCGAATATCTTTTTCATGCAGGCAAAGCTATGAAGAATTACCGGATCTTTTTAGAGTAAATGATGCCGGGATTAGGACAAATGCGCGCAATTGCAAAGGAATAATCAGAATCCCTGTAAAGGAAGTATCAGCGTTAGCAGTAGCAGCACAAGCCCCAGCACCAGCAGGGCCACCACCATCTTCCAAATCCACCTGACCCATTTCTCGTAAGGGACGCGAGCCATGGCAAGAGCCGCCATGAGCACACCGGAAGTGGGAGTAATCATATTGGTGAAGCCATCTCCGAACTGAAACGCCAAAACCATTGCCTGCCTGGAAACGCCCACCAGGTCCGAGAAAGGAGCCATGATGGGAATGGTAATGGCAGCCTTCGCCGTTGCGCTGGGAATTAGGACATTTATCACAGCCTGAATGAAGTACATAGCCGTGAGGGATGCCACTTCCCCATTGCCGTCCAGGCCGCTCTGCATGGCATGCAGGATGCTGTCCACCACCTTTCCGTCCTGCAGGATAACGATGATACCGGATGCCAGGCCCACGACCAGGGCGGCCGAGAGGATGTCTTTTGCGCCCGCCACAATCTCATCGGCAATCCTGCCTGCAGGGAAACCCGCTATAATGCCACACAGAATGCCCATGGCCAGGAAGAGGCCTGTAATCTCGGGCATATACCACCCCCAGCAGGTCACGCCCACCACAAGGGCTACAATGGTGAGGAAAAGAACCGCCAGTATCCAGGTTTGCCGGGCCGTCAAAGGCTGGGCCGATAAAGTCTCTACCTCCGCAGGAGCCTTCCGCGTTTTCCGGGAATAGAGCACCACAAAGACACAGAGGAGAATCGTCAGAAATCCCCAGCAGAAAAGGCGGTATCCCATACCGGAGAAGAGCGGAAGATCTGCCATTCCCTGGGCTATTCCCACGGTAAAGGGATTTAGGAAAGCGCTGGAGAAACCAATATTGGAGGCAACATAAACCACCAGGAGCCCCATGATGGCATCATAGCCCATGGACACCACCAGCGGTACCACTATCCCCACAAAGGGGATGGTCTCCTCACTCATCCCGAACACGGCCCCGGCCAGGGAGAAAAGGATGGTGAGCGCAACCAGAACTATCTTGTCTTTCTTGCCTATGCCGGCTATCAGCCGCCTGATTCCGGCATCTACCGCCCCAGTGGCATTGAGGAGCCAGAAAACGCCCCCCACCACCAGGATGAAGACAATGATGCCCGCCTGTTTGACAAAGCCGTGGTACACCGCAGAAAACACCTGCCAGGTCTGCGGAACAGCATCGGTTTGTTCATAGGATAGCGTGCCATCATCGGCCGTGACATATTGTCCCCCGGGCAGAATCCAGGTAAGAACGGCGCACAGCACAATCAGGATGGCTATGATAACATATGTGTGGGGGACTTTTCGCATTTCAACCGTAACAATCAGTCTTGAGTGATGCTTTCTATCCTCAGGCGCAAAGTGCCGGAAGGGACCTTAGCCTCTGCAATCTCACCCACCTTTTTGCCCATCAGGGCTGCGCCGATGGGAGAGTTCAGCGAAATCTTGCCCGCCTCAAGGTTCATCTCGTGGGGGCTCACTATCTCGAATGTCATGCGTGTATTGGTGGAGAGGTTCGTGAATTCCACCTTGCTCAGAAGGCTTACCCTGTCTTTAGGGAGAAACTCGGGGTTTATTACGCGTGAATGCTCCAGGACCTTCTGAAGGAAACGGATACGGCT
>DFLI01000030.1:0-11638 GCA_002373715.1 Bacteroidales bacterium UBA3623 | reverse complement strand
ATCAGATGGTTCAACTCGGCCGCCAGTTCGTCGTATCTTTGCTTTGACAGGTATTCCATGACACAAAGATACTCTTTTTTCCCAGATAGTACTCCACAGTTACTTCTTACCCTTGAAAGTATATCCGGCTTTCTCTACAGCAGCACGGACAAACTCCTCGGCCGCAGGGCCTTTAATGGTGAGAGTTTTGCGGGAAGCACTGGCCTTGGCCGATTCCACGCCGGGAATCTCCTCCACCGCACGGCAGACGGCGGCTTCGCAATGGCTGCAATGCATGCCTTCAACAGTATAGACAGCCGTATCGGGTTCCTCGGCCTTGTGGGTGAAGCGTTCGAACAGTTTCATAGTGATAGCAAAAATAATCAAAAGGGATAAAACAGAAGCGCAAATCAGTTTGAAAGTGCTAGGAAATGCAGTCGCGGCGCAGCAGGCATCGCCCGATGTCATCGCACTGGTGTCCATTCCAATGGCATTGATCAGAAGGCCGAAGAGGATGGAGAAGCCTACGATGACCAGCAGGTAAATCCAGGTAAAACGCCTTCCCATAGCCTTCCGGACCACCAGGATGGAGGCCAGGTTCACGGCCGGGCCGGCCATCAGCATCACCAGCGCAGCGCCCGGAGACAGGCCTTTCATGATGAGCGCTGCCGCGACTGGGATACTGCCGGTGGAGCAGATATACATAGGCACAGCCACCACCAGGATTACCAGCATCTGCAGCAACGGCTGGCTGCCAAAGTGCAGGAAGAACTCGTCCGGAATAGCTACCTGGATGAGAGCCGCAACAAGCAGGCCAATGACCAATCGGCCTCCGATGTCCTGGATCATCTTGAAGTAGGCGTATTTGAGCACACGCCAGAGCTTATTACCGCTCTCCATGCTACAGGAAGATTCCGAGGTAAAGGCGGTGTCGTCTTCGGGAACCAGCCGGTTCACCAGCAGTCCCCCGCAAACACCGGTAACCAGTGCAGCAACGGGCCGGAGAATGGCAAAGCCAAGCCCCATCAGTGAGAAAGTGGCCAGAATGGAATCTATGCCCGTTTGCGGCGTGGCAATCAGGAAGGATGCCACAGCGCCTTTGGATGCTTTCTCATTCCTCAGGCCGATGGCGGTGGGAATTACACCACAGGAACACAGAGGCAGCGGTACCCCCAGCAGGGCAGCCCAAAGGACAGCCCACTTGTTATCCTTCGACAAATACTTCCGATAGAAACCCTGAGGCACAAAAACGTGTAATATGCCAGCAATAAGAAAGCCCAGCAGCAGATACGGGGCCATCTCGCAGACAACGTGCAGAAGAGACAAGAGGAATTCTTTCATGGTTACTAAAGTGGAATCTAATACCCGTTCATTTCACGTTGTAGGTGTGAATGGACAGCCCCTGGGCCGATGGCAGATAGTTAATGCCCCACCAGCAGATTTGCAGGCACACAAAACTAACTAGAAGAAGAATACAGGCCGATTCCCACTCCCCTGGCTTAGCTTTACGCAGGTGCAGATATACAAGGTAGCATAGCCAAGTGGCAGCTGCCCAGGTTTCCTTGGGGTCCCAAGCCCAGTAGGTGCCCCAGGCCTCCTTAGCCCAAAGGGCGCCGAACAGCATGCCGAAGGTTAGGAAAGCCAGGCCCACATACACCAGATTATCCGTAAGATTCATTTCTGAGGCCGATGCCCGCTTGCGGATGAGCATATAAACCGCCATAATGGTAGCAGCGCCCAGCAGCGCATAAGAAAACATATACACTACTACGTGCGGAGCGAACCAGGGACTTTGGAGGGCCGGCATCAGGCTTTTAAGCCGCAGGCCGGACTTGAACCAAGTCAGGACCAGGAATACCAGAGCCAGCAACACCACGAAGCCTGCAACCTGAACAATAATCTTCCGTCCTACTCGCCGGGGGGCCATGAAAAGCATCAGGCACAGGGCGCCGGCCAGCATCATGAAAATGCCAACGTATACCCACAGGATCCAAGGGTCTTTCACCAGCCGGAACACACTGTAGGGGCTGTCCGGCCCCATTCTTACGTCATAGCTGTACTGGTAGATTTTCCAGCCGTTCACTTTCAGGGGCTTGTTCACTTCCACCGTTCCCTGAACCGTTTTACCATCCTCAGTATAAACGGAGATATCAGATGCAAAGCGTTTGGGCTTGCCGTCGGCATACTCCTCCATGGTAAACCTGTGCAGTTCAATGGCCAGGCCAGGCTCTTGCAAAGACCCTTCATCGTCCACAGCCCTCCACTCGGCCTCTCCCGTGAAAACGGTCATCTGCAGGCTCTGAATGTCGGCGTAGCCCAGCGTAGCAGCGACAATAGCTATAACAACCCCCAGATGATTCAGAATAAACGGAATTTCGCGTGCCTTCCATCGACACAGATGATTCAGCGCAGCCAGGGCCGATATCATCATCATCCAAGTCCAGATGAGGACGAAGGGCCAAAACCGCAGCATCTGGCTCAGCCAGGGCATCCCGCCTGTGCGCACTTGAGGGAGCAGGCCCATCAAGATGGTAAGCGCCACGGCATAAGTAAGACAAGGTACGGCCGCACCCGTATGCATCATCCACTCAAAAGCATAGACTTCCTTACGCAACGCATACATAATGCCCACGGCAGCCAGCAGCAGAATGAGCACCATCAAGTTCACCGGCCAGGCAAAGAGTTCCCAGCGAATGGAGCCCACTGCTACCTGCAGCAATAATCCCGTAAAAAGAAGGCCTCCTCCGATGAGGAAGCCCTCCTTCATATTCCAGGGCTTAACCCACATATATCTCAATACTCTAGCAATTAGCTATTCCTCTCAAAGGTACGGTTTTTTTCTATATTTGATGGACTTTAGGGACAATTTTTCGTAAGTCGCTTAAGAATACACGTTTCATAGCTTTCCCTCCATTTCTTTGCGCCGGGAAACATAGTAGTCGTGTCGCTTGGGATTCTCCGGAAACCAGCCACGCAGAACCCGCTTTTCCTGCAGGAATATCTCATGGATGCCCCAAAGGCAGCAAAAGGCGAATCCGCCAATAATGATGGACAGAATGTCGTTCTTGACAAAAAGGGAAAGGGCGCAGAAGGCCAGTCCGGCCACCAGCCACATCCACCAGCTCTGCTTTCCCCAGTGATACTCCATCTTGATAACGAGCGGGTGACATATTCCGATGCTCAGGAATACGGCTGCACCAATAATTATTCCGTTAAAATTCATTATTCCACGATATTTGCCACAAAGTTGGACAATTATCGTGGAATAAACTAGAACGAAAATGACCGGAATTAGGACTTTTAGAACGGAACCACAATTTTGAAGGACACATTCCGTCCCATATTGGCAATACCTATATATTTGAGACGGCTCAAATGGGGCATATAGGCTTTATCGGCCAAATTGGAAGCAATGATGTAAAGCGACAGGCGCGTTTTTCCCTTAATGAAGAGATCCGTGCCGGCCGATGCACCCAGCAGCCAATAGGCGGGCGTTGCCGTCTCCGTACCGCCGGCGGCATAGAAGTGGTTCTGTGCCATATTCCAATCTACATTCAGGGAAACAAAGGCATTATTGAACAACTGGCCGTCGTGGGTAATTTCCCACTTTACTTCAGAGAAAAGGCGGGGGGCCGGGATGAGCGGCAAATCGTCCCCTCCCTTCTCGCGGGCATAAACGCAGGAGAAGGCGCTGCTCAGGTGCAGGGAATGGATGGGATGCACGTCAATGCCCACTTCACCGCCTCCCAGATGGGCCAGGCCGCTGCGGAAAGCATACACCGGAAGTCCCTCTTCAGATACTTGCCCGTTGCGGGCAGCAAAGATGTAATTATCCACCCTGCTAATAAAGAGGGCCGATTGAACGGAAACATACTTGGAGACAAAATCCAGGCCCAGGTCTCCCTGCAGGCTGTATTCCGGCTTCAGATCCTTGTTGCCCAATTCAAAGCGGAAGGTGCCTTCATGCTCTCCGTTGGAGCCCAGTTCGGCCAGGTTGGGGGCGCGGAAACCACGCGCCACATTGGCCCTGAAGGTGAAGTGCTCACCCAAGGGGCGCACAGCGCCCAGGCTGGCACTCACGCCGGGGAAACGGCGGCTGAAGTCCTCAAAACGCTCGGGAAGGGCCTTGCTGTGGAGCCAGCGAACATCCACCCTGAGGCCTCCGGATAAAGTCCATTGGCCCAGTGCCTTTGTGGCAGTAGCAAAGAGACCGGCGTCAAAGAGGTTGTAGGCGGGAATCAGGTATTCATCTCCCAGGTTATCACTCACCTGCCCCATTCCGGCCAGGCCAAAAGCGGTTTTCCAACCGTTTCCGAAGGTAGCCTGATAACGCAAATCGTAATTAACGGTATTAAGCCTGAAGTCCAGACCGGGCTCCTGGTCGCTCTCCTCATACTCCTGCCGGCGGTTCTGCTGCCAGCCCAGGATGAATTTGAGGTTGCCGGGGCCCATGTGAATGGTATTGTCGGATACTACTTTGAAATGGCGCACCTGCTGGAAAGGAAGCGCCGGGGTATAACCAAAGTTGTCCCCTTCGCCTTCAATCATTCCGGGAGTCAAGTGGAAGTAACTGAATCTGAGCCGGGAGTAGCCCCAGGAGCCGTTTCGGCCCAAAAGACCGGAGGCCGCCCGTTCACGGTAGCCGGAGTTGGCCACCGGTCCGTTCAGGGCGTTCTTGTAGGCATGGGCATACTTATCCGAGAAGCGGCCGCCTACCAGCCAGCCCCCTATGTTTCCATCGGCCGCCAGGGAATACGCCAGCAGGCCGCTGTTGGTTTGATACTCCGAGGAAAAGCTTCCTCCGAATTCTCCGGGGCCACGAACGGGTTCCGGATGGAAAATGAGAATACCGGCCAGGGCATCGGAACCGTACATCAGAGAGGCCGGACCTTTCAAAATCTCTACGGAGTGCACCCCGGCTCCATCAATCTCAATGCCATGCTCGTCTCCCCACTGCTGGCCTTCCTGGCGGATGCCATCGTTCACAACGATAACACGGTTATATCCCATGCCACGGATAACGGGCTTGGAGATGCCACCTCCGGTGGTAATTTCGCTGATGCCGGGCTCGGCGGCTATGGCATGGATAATGTTGCCGCCCGCACGGGCATTCAAATCGGCCGGACGAATCACCGAAACCGGCGCCGGCATTTCTTTCATTTTGCTGTCTCCGGCAAGACCGGTGACTACAATTTCATTAAGCTGCAGATGTTTATAGAATACGTCTGTAGAGTCAGGAACAGTTTCCTGAGCGGTCGCTGCCAGGCATACTTGTAGCAGCGACAATACAAAAAATATCTTTTTCATTCTGTTTAGTTAAAGAGTAATGGGATGGGTAGGAAACTAAAAACAGAATGATACAGGCGGGGCTCTGGGAGAGGATTGAGGGGTAAAACAAAGAACGGCATCACCAGAGAAATCAGTGCCGATGGTTACGTAATGCGGCGAAAGGAGGTTCACCACCGGGCCCACCGTAGGTACATATACCTGGGCTAACAACTGGCACACCAGACATTCGTCCGTGCCGCTATTCTGCGTGAGGTGCCCGGGGTGAGGCTGGTGATGGGAGCACTCGGTGCAGGAGATTTCCTGCGAAAGTGAATTTTCGTGGTGATGGAACGGCGCCAGGAATACTATCGACAATACAATCGACAGTAAAAAATTAGCTGATATGCGCCGTTTTACAGATTTCACGGCTGCAAAGATAATAGAAAAAGTGAAAAAAAATATTAACTTAGCGGTATGTTTGACGGACTGCTCAAATACAACCTTGGCGAAGGTGTGGAGGCATTCTCCACGCAGAGGAATGCCATACTTCCCTACCCGGTCATCCAAGGCCACCAGGTGCACTGGAACCAAGTGGCCGTAGTGGACCGTCCGGGAATGACGCGGGAAGAATTGGAAGGGTACGATGCTTTCGTAACCAACAAACCCGGGGTAGCCATAGGCGTAAGAACGGCAGACTGCGTGCCCATTCTAATATATGATCCGGTAAAACAGGCCATCGCCGCCGTACATTCGGGCTGGAAAGGAACCATCCTGCATATTGCCCAGGGCGTTATCATGGCCATGCGGCAGGAATTCGGCACCCAGGCAGAAAACCTTAAAGTGGTCATGGGCCCCGCCATCGGCCCGGACAGTTTCCAAGTGGGTGAAGAGGTGGCCGAAAAGTTCAAAGCCTCGGGCTTTCCCATGGATTTGGTCTGGTCCTTCCGCGGTCCTTCAGACGGTTCTCCCATGTCCGGAGGCCATCACATAGACCTTTTCAAGGCCAACCGCTGGCTGCTGGAACAGGCCGGCGTTCCCGCAGGCAACATTCAGGAAGCCGGTATAGACACCTATACCACTCCCGCCTATTTCTCCGCCCGCCGCGAAGGATTAGACTGCGGCCGAATCATCAACTCCATTATGCTCAAATAAGGAATTGCTATTCGCACAGCAGTTCCATGGAAGTATATTGCGGGACCATACCCAGGGCCTTGTAGAATGCTTTGGCACCAGGGTTGCCTTCCCAGACATGCAGGGTAATGTTGTGGCAACCTTTCTGCTTGGCAAACGCCTTCACATATTCGAACAAAGCCGTGCCCACGTGAAGGCCACGGGCTTTGTCCAGAACACACAAATCGTCTAAGTACAGCGTTGTGAGGGGCATATGCGCTCCGCTGTCCTGATGTTGCAGGGCGCAGAAAGCATATCCTAAAACAGTTCCTTCCTTCTCATACACAAAGACCGGAGTTTCCGGATTCTCAAAGATGGTCAGGAGCTCCTCGTCTGTATACTTCTTCCCTATCGGACGGAACAAGTCCGGCCGGCTGGCATGATGCACGGCCAACACCTGGCCCAGAAGTGTATTCACCACCTCCAGGTCACGAACTTCTGCGGGACGTATAATGAATTCTGACATAGTTATGCTTTAGGTTTTCTCACTCGGTTCGGAATCACCTCTGGCAGCACCATCGACAGTTCCATGAAACCGGCATACTCTTCTCCATCGTACCAAGGCGTCTGATATATGAGTTTCTTTACGCCTTCTTTTTCCACGGTATAGACGTTCGTACGAGGATTTTCCAGCATGTCGGCCAGTATGGAACGCGCCGGTTCCGGATGGCAGTCCAGTACGTTCTGGCCGATAATTTCCGGCATTCCAGGCTTTATGAAAGTCTTCCTGGACTTTTGGTTCATGTCCAGTATGGTGCCATCCTTCGCACAAATGGTCACGGCCACATCGGCCTTTTCAAAGTAGTCTTTTTTCATGGCCGAAAGGTACGAAAAATAATTAATAATTTTCGTACCTTCGCGAATAGGAAGGTAAGCGCCCGATGATTGTAAGAACCGCTCAGATAGAAGACCTTAGTGCCATCATGACCGTTCTGGAAGCGGCCAAGGGAATTATGCGCCGTTCCGGGAATACCGGGCAGTGGGTAAACGGATATCCGTCCGAAGAGGTTATCCGAAATGACATAGCCCATGCCTACGGAAAGGTGCTGGAGGCCGATGGCCAAGTAGTTGCCTACTTTGCCTTTATTCCCTCGCCGGACCCTACATACAGTTATATAGAAGGAGGCTCATGGCTCAACGACGCTCCCTATCATGTAGTACACCGGATTGCCAGCGTTCCGGAGGTTCATGGCGTTTTTCGCGCCATAATGGACTGGTGCTTTTCACAGGATGCCAATATCCGCGTAGACACCCACCGGGACAATCATATCATGCAGCACTGCTTAACCCAATACGGTTTCTCCTACTGCGGAATCATCTATCTCCTGTCCGGAGACGAGCGTCTGGCCTATCACAGAGCTATCTGATCTGCCCCATATTTTTTAATATAAATGAAGCCTTCCAGGACTACGTAAATGCACTTAAAGACTATCTCCCCTATGAAAAAAAGCATAACCAAATGGGCGGCCATCGTTGTTTTCTATGTAATAGCCGTCGTCATCCGGGCCCTGGCCCTTCAGATAGAGGTTCCGAACGAAGCCAACCTCAAATACTTCCTGATAGACTGGGCAACGGGAATAGGCCCCTGCATCGGCGCCCTTGTGGTGGTATTTACCTTTAAACGCAAGTTCTTCTGCAGCGTTACGGGTAGCTCACTATTTAAATCGGCCCTTTGCGTAGCTATCCCCTTCCTCATTTGCTTTTTCCTTTACAGAAAACTGAGCTTTGTGCTGCTGGGCTTTATCTTCTACTCTTTCCTGGAAGAAGTGGGCTGGAGAGGTTACCTGCGCCTGCTTCCACACGCTTTACAACTTCTCCATTCACGGATTCTTTGAGTTCACTCCCGCCATCATTGCTATCTATGTGGGCGTCATTGCCTCCTGGTTCCTCATCTGGTACGCACCCTGGCGGGAATGGTTCAGAATAAAATAGTTATATTTGCACCTTGCAAATTTATTAGTAGTGGCTTCCGATCAGCTAAAAGGACATTTATCCATTGCGGCCGCATACACCATATTCGGTTTGAACGTGGTGCTGTGCAAAGACATCGCCAATTCCCAGGCGGTGAACCCCTTTGTGCTGTTCACCTTGCGTGCCATAGGGGCCACGGCCATGTTTTGGCTGTTGTCACTTTTCCTTCCTAAGGAGAAAGTGCAGAAGGGAGACCTGTGGAAGATTGCCCTGGCTTCTTTCCTGGGGCTTTTCCTCACCCAAACCACCTTCCTGGTGGGCATTACCATGGCAACGTCCATAGACTGCGCCATCATTGGTACGCTGGGGCCGGTGTTCACCATGATTTTTGCCTTCTTCTTTGTAGGAGAGCCCATCACGGGTAAGAAAGCCAGCGGTGTGGCCATCAGTCTGGCGGGCGTGCTCTTCCTTATCTACCATTCCGTGCATTCCGGAGGAGCCGCCACCACTACGCCTTTGGGAATTGTGATGCTGCTTCTGAACAGCCTCACCTTCTCTATGTATCTGGGCATCTTTCGCCCGCTCATTTCCAAGTACAGCGTGGTTACTTTCATGAAATGGGCCTTCCTGTTCTCGCTGCTCATGTCCCTTCCCCTGTCGGCCAGGGGCCTGGTTACAACAGACTATGCAGCCATTCCCACCAACGTGCGCTGGGAAATTGGCTACCTCATTGTCTTTGCAACGGTTATTGCCTATTACCTTATTCCTTACGGCCAGAAGTATCTGCGTCCCACGCTGGTGAGCATGTACAACTACCTCTCCCCCATCATTGCTACAACGGTAAGCATTTGGACCGGAATGGACGTTATTACCTGGCAGAAGGTGGTAGCGGCCAGCGCTATTGTGGGCGGCGTAATTCTGGTTAGTAAAAGCCGAGCTAAACAAAGATGAATCACTTAGGAGAAATCATATCGTTAATTGTGGCCGTTTCCTGGACTATCACGGCCTGGTTTGCCGACAAAGCCAGCCGCCGCGTGGGTGCCATGGTCACCAATGTACTGCGCCTGGCGCTGGCCACCCTCTTCCTGGGCTTCCTCCTCTGGATTACCATCGGCCATCCTTATCCGGCCTTTGCAGATGGGAAAACCTGGCTCTGGCTGGGCTTATCGGCCCTGGTGGGCTATGTTTTCGGAGACTTCTGCCTGTTTAACTGCTACCTGTACATCGGCCCCCGCTTCGGCCAGCTCATGATGACACTGGCGCCGCCCATGGCCGCCATCGCCGGCTGGATACTGCTGGGAGAAACGCTTAGCTGGAAATCCGTCCTGGCCATGGCCATCACCCTTGCGGGTATTGGCATTTCCATCCTGAGCCGGGATTCGGGGGGCAAGCATTTTAAGCTGGACCTGCCGCTGAAAGGCGTCCTTTTGGGCATTGGCGCCGGTGTAGGGCAAGGTGTAGGGCTGGTGCTCAGCAAGATAGGTATGCAATATTACGCCGATACCCTTCCGGCCGATGCGCCCTCTTCCCTGGAGGGAATGCTTCCCTTCGCTTCCACCATGGTTAGAGCCATCATAGGCGGGCTGGGCTTTTTCACCATCCTGCTTCTGCAAAAGGATTTTGGGAAACTGCGCAGCGCCGTAAAGGACCCTGTGACCATGAAATACGCCTCCATCATCACCCTCTTCGGGCCGGCTATCGGCGTTTCTCTGTCCCTCATGGCGGTGCGCTACGCCAATGCAGGCATCGCATCTACTCTGATGGCCCTTACTCCGGTGCTCATTATTGTGCCCGACGTACTCATCAACAAGAAGAAGATTCGCTTCAAGGAAATCATCGGCCTGGCCGTGAGTATCACCGGCGTAGCCCTCTTCTTCCTGCTGTAACTAGTGGATGAGGTTCAAGAATAGGGTTATTACGCCCGTATTGATAAGGTCTACGAACATAGCCCCGATGATGGGGACAATCACAAAGGGGTTCACCGCATAGTGGTATTTATAGCACACGGCCGACATATTGGCCATAGCGTTGGGCGTAGCACCCAGGCCAAAGCCGCAGAGACCGCTCACCAGCACGGCAGCGTCGTAATTGCGGCCCAGCAGCGGGAAAGCCACAAAAGCCCCGTACACCAGCATGAAGGCAACCTGGGCCAGCAGAATGAGAGCCAGGGGCAGCGCCAGGGAGGCCAGTTCCCACAGACGCAGGCTGGCCATGGCCATTCCCAGGAAAAGCTGCAGGCAAATATCGCCGATAGACACCACCTTCGAGACGCCCAGCTCCTTCTCCCATTTGGGCGAAAGGCCAAAGATATTCCTTAGGGCGCAGGCCGCCAGAAGAGAGCCGAAATAGGTAGGGAAAGTCATGCCGGTAAGAAGCAGCAGCTTGCTGATACCTGTTCCCAGGGCCATGGCGGCAATGAGCACACAAGCGGCACGCAGATACTCCCAGTAGGTCTTTTCCTCCGATCCGGTTTCCTTCTCACGGGACTCGGTGGTTTCCATTCCTGCGAGCACATTGGCCGATGAAGACTGCTCTGCCAGGTGGTTGCGTTGGATAAGCGCTTCACCCAAAGGACCGCCCATCAGGGAACCGGCAACAAGGCCGAAGGTGGCCGCCGCCATGGTGATGGAGGTGGCGTTGGAAAGGCCCATCTGCTCCAGCAGCGGAGAGAAGCCGCCGGAGGTTCCGTGACCGCCGCACATGGGAATGGAGCCGGCCGCCATGCCAAAGAGAGGGTCCAGCTTAAGCCCGCAGGCAATACCCACCGAAATAAGGTTTTGGGACACAATTAACAGAGCCACCAGGCCAATCATGACCAGCAGCGGCTTTCCTCCCTTCTTGAGCACCCTGAAATCTGACTGGAAGCCCACGGAAGTGAAGAAAAGCATCATGCAGATTTCCTGCACTGTTCCGTTAAAACGGCACTCCAGTCCAAAAACGGAGTATAAAAACAGGGTTGTGAGAGAAATGAGAAGGCCGCCGGAAACCGGTGCCGGAATGCAGAATTTTTTCAGGAAGGAAAGCTTCCTGGTGAAATACATTCCCAGGATGAGGGCCAAAACGCCCACACCCGCGCTTGCGTACATGTCCAGTGACAACACCATGTTCTTTTTTCTTCAAATATACACTTTTTCTTTAAAATGCTTAACTTAGTGCCCGGAATACGTGTATCCTATGAGTCCTATTTTCGCAGCCCTGATGATTCCCTTCCTGGGCACCGCCCTGGGATCGGCCTTTGTGTTCTTTATGAAGCGGGAAATGCCCCCGCTGGTGCAGAAAATCCTTCTGGGCTTTGCTTCCGGCGTTATGG
>DFLI01000035.1 GCA_002373715.1 Bacteroidales bacterium UBA3623 | reverse complement strand
AGGCCTTACGACCCTCTGCGGGTTAATACTTTGGAAGAGATTGTGCTATGAGCGTGAAGCTGACATTTTTAGGAACCGGAACGTCGCAGGGGGTGCCCATCATCGCCTGCCAGTGCCGCGTGTGCCAATCGGCCCAGGAGAAGGATAAGCGCTACCGGGCATCGGCCTTTGTGCAGATGGACGGGCTGAACATTCTCATCGACGCCGGCCCCGACTTCCGTTCCCAGATGCTTCGGCAAGACATTAGGCACCTGGATGCCATTCTGCTCACGCACAACCATAAAGACCATACCGGCGGCCTGGACGACGTCCGTTCCTATAATTATATTGACAGGAAGGCGGCCGAGATTTTCTGCGAGGAAAAGGTTCTGAAAACCCTTCGCAACGACTACGCCTACGCCTTTGCAGAGCACAAGTACCCCGGTGCGCCGGAGTGGCACGTGCACCTGATTGACGAGCGCCCCTTCCGCGTAGATTCCCTCCAGAATACCGGGGAACTGGAATGGGTGCACGACAAAGGCTATTTTTACAGGCAGGCCGATGGCAGCCTTCTGCCTTCGGACAACGCCGTTACCGAGGCACCTCACGAGGCTGCTAACGTAATCCCCATCCGCGGGTTCCACGACCAGATGCCCGTGCTGGGTTTCCGCTTCGGCAACATTGCCTATCTCACAGACCTGAGCTCCCTCCCCGACAGCGAGTTACCCAAGCTGGAAGGTCTGGAGCACCTTACGCTGAATACGGTGGGATACTATCCCCATCACTCCCATTTTTCCCTGTACCAGGCCCTGGATGTGGCCCACCGGGTGGGCGCGCGCCACACCTGGCTCACGCATCTGAGCCACGCTTTTCCGCCTCACGAAGAATTCTGTGAGGAGCTCCGGCAGCTGTGCCGGGAGCGCGGCATACACTCCGACGTGCAGCCGGCCTGGGACGGATTAACCATTTGCGAATAAAACCTTAAACCTATATGACACAAGAAGTAATGAACACCATCGACAGCATCCAGGTAAGCCTGAATGCCGGCGGAATGAACACCATTAACATTGTCCTGGCCTTTGTGATGTATGGAGTGGCGCTGGGTATCAAGCCACGGATCTTTGTAGAAGTGTTCAAAAAGCCCAAGTCGGTGCTGCTGGGCATGCTTTCCCAACTGATTTTGCTGCCGGCCTTCACCTGCCTGCTGGCCATCCTGCTCACGGGCTGGATTTCGCCTATGATGGGCCTGGGTATGATTCTGGTGGCCGCCTGCCCGGGAGGCAATATCTCCAACTTTATGAGTTCCCTGGCCAAGGCCAATATCGAGCTGTCGGTGAGCCTCACCGCCATCTCCACCGCCCTGGCCGTAATCCTTACGCCCTTCAATTTCTGGTGCTGGGGCTCGCTGTATTTGCACTCCGCGGCTGTATCGGCCGAAATTCCTACGCTGGTTATTCCGCTGTGGGATGTGTTCAAGACCATCTTCATCCTGCTGGGTGTTCCGCTCATCCTGGGCATCCTTACCAGCCATTACCTGCCCAAGGTGGCCAACGCCCTCAAAAAGCCCCTGCAGTGGCTCTCCATCATTATCTTCATTGCCATGGTGGTGCTCAGCTTCAGTAGCAACATTGACGCTTTCCTCCTGAGCGTGAAGTATATCTTCTTTGTGGTACTCATCCACAACCTCATGGCTCTGGGTATCGGTTACACCGTGGGTACTGTGGGCAAGGTCCCTTACCGCGACCGCCGCACCCTGACCATCGAAACGGGCATCCAGAACAGCGGCCTGGGTCTGGCCCTTATGCTGGGCACTTCCCTCTTCGCCGGCTTCCCGCCCCATGGCGGCATGCTGGTCATTACCGCCTGGTGGGGCATCTGGCACATCATTTCCGGCCTCACCGTAGCCACCATCTTCAACTATTGCAAGCATGAATAATATCTGGGACGAAGATAAACTATACTCCTTCCTGCGCAGGTACGTGGATCTTTGCGCCCGCCGGAGCTTCCGCCGGGTGGAAGTGGTAGGTCAGTTGCCGGACCTGAGCGACGGGGCGTGGCTGTTCATTGCCAATCACACCCATACGCTCATGGATGCGCTGGTGATCCTTCAGCTTAGGCACGAACCCACCGCCTTCGGAGCCAGGGCCGATGTGTTCCGCAACCCCACGGCTGCCAAGTTCCTTCGTTTCTGCAAAATGGTGCCCCTGGGCCGAAAAGGACGCGACTCCGAGGAAGAGGTATCTCGCAATGCCGGCACGCTCATGGAGATAGACCGCGTGCTGGAGCACGGTGTTCCCTTCTGCCTTTTCCCGGAAGGACGGCACAGACCCATGCACTCCCTAATGCCTTTCCATCGCGGCGTGGCCTCCATGGGCTTCCGCAGCGCGGCGAAGCGGCCCACGCATATCCTTCCCATCGGCCTGGAATACAGTGACTGGTTCCACTATCGTGGCCATGTCCGCGTTACGCTGGGAGAACCGGTAGATATGAATGCCTTTGCCGCTTCCCTGCCGGAAGGCATAGACGATAGCGCCCGGGACTACGCTTTGCAGAACGAACTGCAAAAGCGGGTTGCGTCCCTTATCTTCTACCTCCCGGACGACGAAACATACGCCGGCCGCCTGGCCTATGCGGAAGGCATCCGCAAAAAGATGCCCATGGCCCTCTGCATCATATTGGGAGCACTCAGCTTCCCCTTCTTCCTGCTCAGTTCCGTGCTCACCGCCCCCCTCTGGGCCTGCGCAGAAATCATCTGCTCCGGCATCAAAGACCGGGCCTGGCACAACACCGTCCGCTTTGGCATCAGACTGGTAGGAACGCCCCTCTGGGGCCTCATCCTGGCCGTACTGCTGTTCGTATTCCTGCCCTGGTGGGCCGACGCCCTCCTGCTGCTGTACTACCTCCCCTCCTACAGCATCTTCTACGACTGGCTCAACCTCATCACCGCCCGCCTGGTCCCGCCCCTTCCTCCCACATTAGCCCGGCCGCAAGTCATGAGAGCCCGTCACAGGGCTTGAAGACGGGCGAAAGCCCGGCGGGAGTGGCTGTAGGGCCGATATAGGGCTTGGCCACGGGCGATAGCACGTCGCGGAGCCGTATAAGCCGGCCTCAGGGCTCCGCCGCGGGCTGAGGGCCATGGGCTGGGGGCCATCGGCTGAGGGCCATGGGCTGAGGGCCATGGGCTGGGGGGAACAAAAAAGAAGGTGACCGGTTAGTGATGTGACCCCCAAAAGTTGGACGGTTTAACATTATTTAGGAAGCCTTCGATTGGAACAGAGCTCGGTATTGCACCGGGCTCTTTCCTTTTAGCCTCAGTTTGATTCT
>DFLI01000113.1:13866-18222 GCA_002373715.1 Bacteroidales bacterium UBA3623 | reverse complement strand
GCCTTGTAACCGCCGGGGGAAAAGATATGGTTGTGTTGTCGGCCATGTCCGGAACCACAAACACCCTGGTGGAAATTGCCGGCTATCTGTACGACCGGAACATGGACGGAGCAAGGGACACCATTACCTCCCTGCACAGCAAGTATAACGGTGTTATTAAGGAATTGTACGCCAAGAAGGAAAGCGCGGAAAAGGCCCAGGCATACATAGATGGCGTTTTCAAGAAGCTGGTGGATATTACCAAAGAGCCCTTTGGTGACATCCAGGAGCGGATTATCCTGGCTCAGGGTGAGCTTATGTCCACCTTCCTGTTCTCCACTTATCTGGAGGAGCAGGGCGTGAACGTGAAACTGCTCCCGGCCCTTTCCTTCATGAAAACCGATGCCCAGGGAGAGCCGGATATGGAGAGTATCAAAGGTTCCCTCCTGGAACTCCTAGAGAAGGAGAAAGATGCTGCGCTATATGTAACCCAGGGCTATATTTGCATGAATTCCCGCGAAGAGGTGGACAACCTCAAGCGCGGCGGTTCGGACTATTCGGCCTGTATCATCGGCGCTGTTACGGGGGCCGATGAGATCCAAATCTGGACCGACATCGACGGCCTCCACAACAACGACCCGCGCGTGGTGGAGAAGACATCGGCCGTCCGTCACCTTTACTTTGACGAGGCCGCAGAGTTGGCCTATTTCGGCGCCAAAATTCTGCACCCTACCTGCATCCTCCCCGCCCGCTATGCCAATGTTCCGGTGCGTCTTCTGAACACCATGGAACCGGAGGCTCCGGGCACGCTGATAGATAACGTCCCCGACTCGGGAGAAATCAAGGCGGTGGCCGCCAAGGACAATATTGTGGCCATCAAAATCAAGTCTTCCCGCATGCTGCAGGCACATGGTTTCCTGTGCAAAGTCTTCCAGATTTTCGAGACTTACCGGACTTCCATCGATATGATTTGTACCTCGGAAGTGGGCGTCTCCCTCACCATTGACGACACCCGTTATCTGAGCGAGATTGTACACGACCTCAAGAAGTACGGTACCGTGTCGGTAGACCTGGACATGTGCATTGTGTGCGTAGTGGGAGACATGGACTGGACCAATTCCGGCTTCGAGTCCCGCGTAATGGACGCCCTCAAGGACATCCAGGTAAGAATGGTCTCCTACGGCGGCAGCGACAACAACATCTCCATCCTGGTCAGGGAAGAAGACAAGGCCGCTACGCTCCGTTCCCTGAGTAAGAAACTCTTCAGTTAACGCGCCATGGAAGCATTGTTGAAGGGCTGTGGGACAGCCATGTTTACCCCTTTCCGGCACGGTGCGGTGGATGTGCAGGCTCTTATTGACACTACCGAACGCCAGGTAAAAGCCGGCATTGATTTCCTGGTTCCTCTGGGCACAACGGGAGAAACGCCCACCTTGTCTAACGAGGAGAAGCTCCTGGTTTTCAACACAGTAAAGCAGCACTCTGCCGGGAAGCCGGTGGTGGTGGGGGTGGGTACCAACAGCGTACACGGTACCCTGGCCAATATGGAACTGCTCAAAGACGCCGACGCCTATCTGGTGGTGGTGCCTTTCTATAACAAGCCCCCGCAGAGAGGCATTTATGCCTATTTCAAGACTCTGGCCGAGGCTAGCACCAAGCCGGTCATCTTGTACAATGTTCCCGGACGCACGGGCACCAATTGCGAGGCGGAAACCACCCTGGCGCTGGCCAGAGATGTTCCCAACATAGTAGCGGTAAAAGAAGCGGCCGGCAAGTTGGAGCAGACCAGGAAGATTATCGAAGGGGCTCCGGAGGGATTCAGTGTCCTGTCCGGCAATGACGACGAAACCCTGGAAGTTCTGAGGATGGGCGGCCACGGCGTGGTGTCTGTGGCTTCCAATGTGGCTCCTGTAGAGATGGCCGATTTCGTCCATGCCTCCCAGCAGGGAAACTGGACCGCCGCCGAAGCCTTGAATGAAAGGATGCGCCCTCTGTTCAAGAACCTCTTTGTGGAAGCCAACCCCATCCCCGGCAAAGCCGCCATGGCCCAGCTGGGACTCATGGAGAACAGCCTTCGCTTGCCCCTGGTAACCGCTACAGAGGCCACGGAAGCGCTTATTAGTGAAACCTTAAAGCAATTGTGGGCATGATAAAAGTGATCATTAGCGGCTATGGCCGCATGGGACATATGATAGAAAAAGAGCTCCAAAGACGTGGCATCGAACTGGTGGAAGCCAGCGAGAATATCACGGCAACGGACCCGGAGCTGGCGAAGGACTGTGTGTGCATAGACTTCACCACCCCCGATGCCTTCCGCGCCAATTATGCCTTCATTGCCAGGCATTTCAAGGCTGCTGTAGTGGGTACAACCGGCTGGAATGATATTCAGGCCGATGTCCGCCGCTGCTTTGAGCAGGCCGGCACTCCCCTTATTTATGCCTCCAACTTCTCCCTGGGGGTAAACGCTCTTTTTGCTGCCGCCGCCAAAGCATCGGCCCTTCTGAAAGGCGCAGGCTACCAGCCTGCCATAGAGGAAATCCACCACGTGCATAAGCTGGACGCTCCTTCCGGCACCGCCCTTACGCTGGGAACCCTGGTGGAGAAGGCCCTGGGAGAAAAGCCCGTCATCTCTTCGGTTCGCGAGGGAGAGGTGCCCGGCATCCATACACTTACCCTAAAATCGGACTGTGATCAGCTCACGCTTCGGCATGAAGCGTTTTCCCGCGAGGGACTGGCCAAAGGAGCGGTGGTAGCCGCTCTGATGACAGAAGGACTCCAAGGAGTTCATGAGTTTAGTGAATTGTTGTAAATTTGTAAGGATTATGGAAAAAATCAGAGTAGCCATAGTAGGCTACGGAAACATTGGTCAATATACGTTGGACGCTGTTGAGACTTCTCCCGACATGGTTTGTGCGGGAGTGGTCCGTCGGGTTCCCTCCAAGGAGGGCTTCCCGGAGCTGGCTCCTTATAAGGTAGTCTCGGATATCCGGGAACTGGGAAAGGTGGATGTGGCCATCCTGGCCACGCCGTCTCGCCTGTGTGAGGAGTATGCCAAGAAGTATTTGACCCTGGGTATCAATACGGTGGATTCGTTCGACATTCATACCTCTATAGTTGAGTATCGCAAGGCTCTTATGCCCCTTGCCAAGGAGAACGGCGCAGTCGCCATTATCTCCGCCGGCTGGGATCCGGGTTCAGACTCCATTGTCCGTGCCCTCATGGAAAGCATGGCTCCCAGCGGCTTGTCCTACACCAATTTCGGCCCCGGCCGGTCCATGGGACATTCCGTCTGCGCCCGTTCCAAGGATGGCGTGAAGGACGCCCTTTCCATGACCATCCCCACCGGAGAAGGCATTCACCGCCGCATGGTATATGTAGAGCTGGAAGAAGGCGCCTCCCTGGAGGAAGTGACCAAGGCTATCACTACGGACCCTTATTTCGCCCATGATGAAACTCACGTAATTCCGGTAGAGAGCGTGAACGCCATCAATAATGTGGCCCACGGCGTAAACCTGGTGAGAAATGGTGTGAGCGGCAAAACGCACAACCAGTTCTTCGAGTTTAACATGAAAATCAATAACCCGGCCCTCACCGCCCAGATTCTGGTGAATGTGGCGCGTGCCTCCATGAAACAGCAGCCGGGTTGCTATACAACCATTGAGATTCCGGTTATCGATATGCTGTATGGAGACCGTGAGAAGCTGATCGGAACCTTGGTTTAATAAGTAAGTAGAAATGAGAGTAGCAATTGTAGGTGCAAGCGGAGCGGTAGGACAGGAGTTCCTCCGCATTCTGGCGCAGAGGAATTTCCCCATGGATGATTTGGTGCTTTTCGGCTCGGAGCGTTCCGCGGGAAGAAAGTACACGTTCAAAGGCAAGGAGTATGAGGTAAAACTGCTCCAGCACAATGACGATTTCAAGGACATCGACATTGCCTTTACATCAGCCGGAGCCGGCACCTCCAAGGAGTTTGCCGCCGATATTACCAAGTACGGCTGCGTAATGATAGACAATTCCAGCGCCTTCCGCATGGACCAGGATGTCCCCCTGGTGGTGCCGGAATGCAATGCGTCGGATGCCCTGGTGCGTCCGCGCGGCATCATTGCCAACCCCAACTGCACCACCATCCTCATGGTAGTGGTACTCCAGCCCATTGAAAAGCTCAGCCACATTCGCCGCATCCACGTGAGCTCTTACCAGAGCGCCAGCGGCGCCGGTGCCGCCGCCATGGCCGAACTGCAGCAGCAGTACCGCGAGATTGTGGAAAGCGGCGAGGTGAAGACTATAGAGAAATTCCCCCACCAGCTGGCCTACAACGTGATTCCCCAGATTGACAAGATGACGGAGAACGACTATACCAAGGAAGAGATGAAGATG
>DFLI01000113.1:12648-13807 GCA_002373715.1 Bacteroidales bacterium UBA3623 | reverse complement strand
AACGAGACGCGCAAGATTATGCACAGCGACGTGCGTACATCGGCCACCTGCGTCCGCGTTTCTTCCCTGCGCTCCCATTCCGAGTCGGTGTGGCTGGAGACGGAAAAGCCTCTGGAGGTGGCCGATATCCGCAGAGTGCTAGCATCGGCCCCCGGCGTAACCCTGGTGGACGACCCTCAGAACTACGTTTACCCCATGCCCCTGGAATCGGCCGATAAGGACGACGTGTATGTGGGCAGGGTAAGAAAGGACCTGGCCGATGACAACGGCATCACCCTTTGGCTCACCGGAGACCAAATTCGTAAGGGCGCCGCCCTGAACGCCGTTCAGATAGCGGAATACCTTCTGAAAGAAGACAAAAGCTTTAAGTAGTTGGCCCTCTTCTTCCTTTTCTGCTAAAAAATTCGTAAATTTGCGCCGCATCCAAGATGTGACGCAAATTTTTTAATTCTATAACTATTATGCAGATCGTATCCGTTTTCGGTAGAGAGATCCTGGATTCCCGCGGAAATCCTACCATCGAAGTTGAAGTTACCCTTGATTCCGGTTTTGTTGGTGTAGCTGCCGTTCCCTCTGGCGCTTCCACCGGTGAGAACGAGGCCCTGGAGCTCCGTGATGGAGACAAAAAGCGCTATGGCGGCAAGGGCGTTCTCAAGGCCGTAGACAATGTGAACAAGGTAATCGCTCCCGAGATCATCGGCATGGACGCTACTCAGCAGCGCGCCATCGATAAGGCCATGATCGAGCTGGACGGCACCGCTACCAAGAGCAAGCTGGGCGCCAACGCCATCCTGGGCGTTTCCCTGGCTGTTGCCAAGGCTGCTGCCGCAGAACTGGGCATGCCTCTGTACCGCTACCTCGGCGGCACCAACGCCTATGTTCTCCCTGTTCCCATGATGAACATCATCAACGGTGGCGCTCACTCCGACGCTCCCATCGCTTTCCAGGAATTCATGATCCGTCCCATCGGTGCTGCTAACGAGGCAGAGGCCGTTCGCATGGGTGCCGAGGTCTTCCACGCTCTGCAGAAGGTTCTGAAGGGCCGTGGCCTGTCCACCGCTGTAGGTGACGAGGGTGGTTTCGCTCCCGCTCTCAAGGGCATCAACGACGCTCTTGACTGCATCATCGCCGCTATCGAAGGCGCCGGCTACGTACCTGG
>DFLI01000113.1:0-12442 GCA_002373715.1 Bacteroidales bacterium UBA3623 | reverse complement strand
AACTACCTCAAGCAGCTCATCAGCAAGTACCCCATCGACTCCATCGAGGACGGTCTGTCCGAGGAAGACTGGGAAGGCTGGGTGAAGCTCACCAAGGCCATTGGTGACAAGTGCCAGCTCGTAGGTGACGACCTCTTCGTAACCAACGTGAAGTACCTGCAGAAGGGTATCGAGATGGGTGCCGGTAACTCCATTCTCATCAAGGTGAACCAGATCGGTTCCCTCACCGAGACCCTGGACGCTATCGAGATGGCCCACCGTCACGGTTACACCACCGTTACCAGCCACCGTTCCGGTGAAACTGAGGACACCACCATCGCAGATATCGCTGTTGCTACCAACAGCGGCCAGATCAAGACCGGTTCCCTCAGCCGTACCGACCGTATCGCCAAGTACAACCGTCTTATGCGCATTGAGATTGAACTGGCCGACGAAGCCCGTTACGGTTACAAGAAGCTCCGCTAAGTCTTTAGCGAATGCAATAAAAAAGCTCCCGGATTCGGGAGCTTTTTTTGTTAGAGAGCGTCTTGCTTGAGATCGTCAATGTATTTGGCGATACGCCTAAGCTGCGTGGGAATGGGGATGCTCTGGGGGCAGTGGCTCAGGCATTCTCCGCAATTGATGCAGTGATCGGCCTGGCGGACGGTGGCAACCGCCCGGTCGTAGCTTACCAGATAGGCCTTCTTGAGTTTGGCGTAATCCTTCTGAGCTTTGCTTTGGGCATAGGTTCCGTCCGTGATGGCGCGGTTGTAGTGCTGGAAGGTTCCCGGGATATCAATACCCCAGGGGCAGGGCATGCAGTACTTGCAGTCTGTGCAGTTTACCAGCGGGTACTCCATCATCTGGGTGGCCATCTGCTCCAGGAATTCAATCTCCTCTTCTTCCAGATAGTCAAAGTGGCTGAAGGTTTCCACGTTCTCGATGAGCGGGTCCATGTTGGTCATACCGGAGAGGACGCACAGCACTCGCGGATACGTGGCGCAGAAGCGGAAAGCCCAGGAGGCCACGCTCAGATTGGGCTCCCTCTCCTTCATCTGGCGGGCGATGCCCTCCGGGACGTGGGCCAGGCGGCCGCCCAGCAGCGGTTCCATAATGATGATGGGAAGGCCGCGCTTGTCCAGCTGCTCGTACAGATAATCGGCATTGACGTTTCTTACGCCGTCTGCGTGCTTCCAGTCCACGTAGTTCATCTCAATCTGGACAAAATCCCAGACCATTTCTCCGGAATCGAACAGTTCCATAAAGTAGTCGAACTCGTGCTTGGCACCGTGGAAGGAAAAGCCCAGGTTGCGGATGCGGCCGGCGGCCTTCTGCTCCCGGAGGAACTCGATGATGCCGTTATCCACATAGCGGTGGTTGAAAGCGTCCTTGCCGCCGCGGCCGATGGAGTGCAGCAGGTAATAGTCGAAATAATCCGTATGGAGCTGTTCCAGGGAGTCGAAGAACATCTGCCTGGAGGCCTTGGGCGACTGGTCCGAGAAGTTGGACAGTTTGGTAGCGATGAAATACTTCTCCCGGGGATGGCGGCTGAGGGCGATGCCCGCGGCCTTTTCACTCTGGCCCATCAGATAGGCGGGGGAGGTGTCGAAATAGTTGATGCCGTGCTCCAGGGCATAGTCTACCATCTCGTTCACGGCCTCCTGGTCTATGACCCTCTGCCCGTCGGCACCGTCGATCATCGGCCAGCGCATACAGCCGAAACCGAGGGCCGATACCACATCTCCATTGATGGGATTGGTTCTCATCAGCATCTGGCCGGGGGCGCCGGAATCCGGAGTTTCCGCCGTCTTTCTGGTGGCGGGGGCGCAGGCGGCAGCCAGGGTGGCTGCGCCGGTTATCTGGATGAATTCTCTTCTTTTCATAGGCCTAGATGTGTTGGGTTCTACCGTTGACGGTGATGGCGCTGATGGGACGCACCGGGCACAGATATTCGCACTTGCCGCAGCCGATGCAAACCTCTTCGGTAATGACCGGGCGTCGGCCGGCTTCCTGCTGGACCATAGCGATGGCGCCCGCGGGGCAGGATTCGGCACACTTGCCGCACTTGCTCTTGCCGGTGGCCTCCAGGCACAGGTCTACGTTCACGCGGGCGGTTCCCACGTGGTATTCCGTCTTTTCTTCCCGGCTGATTTTCTGGATGGCGCCGGCGGGGCAGAGCTCACTGCAGCGGGTACACTCCGGGCGGCACCAGCCTTTCTCGAAGCTCATTTCCGGCTGCATCAGATGCTCCAGGTTTCCGGATGGACGGAGCACGTTGTTGGGGCATTCGGCCACGCAGAGCTGGCAGCCCGTGCAATGTTGGTAGAAGATTTTAACGCTGGCGCTTCCGGGAGGGGTGAGGGGAATGCCCCGCTGGGGCGCCTGCTTGGGAAGGACATCGGCAAAGCCGCCGTCCGTCTTCTTGGCCAGTTCCTGAGCGGCGGCTTCCGCGCTCTTGAGCGCAGCGGCACCCACGGCGATGGCCGTTCCGGCCATAAACGCCCGGCGGCCAGATGCCCGATCGGTGTCGGGCATGACGTCGTCATTCCGAATCTCTTTCTTCCAGGCGTACTTGTATTTCAGGGCTCCGAACTTGCACTCGTCCAGGCAGTTGAAGCAGTCCACGCAGCGGGAATAGTCAATATGGGCGCTGTCTTTGGTGATCTCTATGCACTGGGCCTTGCAGTGGAGCTCGCAGGCCTTGCAGTGCTTGCACTTTTCCCTGTCGATGACGGGACGGAACATGGAGAAGCGGGAGATGAAGCTGAGCGTGGTGCCCACGGGGCAGATGGAGTTGCAGTACGTACGGCCTCCCTTTAAGGAAAGGGCTGCGACGACAACCAGCGTGCCGATGGCAATAAGAAGGGAGGGAACGCTCTTGAGCCACACTTCTTTCTCGTAGAAGGTGTAGCTTCCGGCCCGCTCCGAGAGGGTGGCCAGCAGGTTATTGCCCCAGAGATAGACGGGCTGCAGGAGGTTCTGCACCATTCGGCCATAGGCGCTGTAGGGAGCCAGGAGGGTTACCACCACGTGGACGCCGGCAATGAGGCAGACCACGAACAGGACCCATACTCCGTAGCGGAGCCACTTGTTCTCTTTCCTGTACTGGTAGGGCTTTTTGTTTTTGTGGGTGCCCAGCCAGGAAATGCCGTCCTGGAAGATGCCCAGGGGGCAGATGACCGAGCAGTACACCCGGCCGAAAACCAGGGTTAGCAGTACCAGAAATACGATTACGGCCACATTGACGGCCAGAATGGCGGGGAGGAACTGGAGTTTGGCCATCCAGCCCAGGTAGCCGTGTAGCGCGCCCGTGAAATCCAGGAACAGGAGGGTGATCCCAATCCAGAAAATCCAGGCCAGCACCACTCTAAGTTTCTTTAGCATAATCCTCATTTATTGTTGTGTGTCAAAGATAGGAAAAAATTGCTATATTTGCACTCACGCAAATCAATAAAGGAAGAAACCTATGTTACCGCAAGCGAAAGAAATAGTGGACGCTATGTCCGTCAAGATGAAGGACGCCGTGGATTATCTGGAGGAAGACCTCAAGAACTATCGTGTAGGTAAAGCCTCTCCCGCCATCCTCAATCCCGTGATGGTAGATTATTACGGTACGGCTACCCCTGTCAGCCAGGTGGCTTCCATCACCACGCCGGATGCCAAAACCATTGCTATCCAGCCCTGGGAGCGCAATATGATTGCCAAGATTGAGAAGGCCATCCTGGATGCCAACGTGGGCCTTACGCCCTCCAACAACGGAGAAATCATCCGCTGTATGGTTCCCCCGCTCACGGAGGAGCGCCGTAAAGAGCTTATCAAGAAAGCCAAGGCCCAGGGTGAGACCACCAAAGTGACCATCCGCAACGCCCGCCGTGACGGTATCGACCTCCTCAAGAAAGCCCAGAAGAACGACGGCCTGTCCGAAGACGGAGAGAAGGAGGGAGAAGACGAACTCCAGAAGGTAACGGACAAGTGGGTGAAGAAGGTGGACGAGCTCATCGCCGCCAAGGAAAAAGACATCCTTACTGTTTAAACTCTTAATGAAGAAGGTCGCGATTCAAGGATATAAGGGCTGCTTTCATGAACAGGCAGCCCGTCTTTTTTATGGAGAGATAGGGGTGGCGGAGTGTGATACCTTCGAGGGCCTCTACGACGCCATGGAAGAGGGTAGGGCCGATGCCGCCGTCATGGCCATCGAGAATACCGTCTCCGGCGGTCTCATCCATAATTTCGAGCTTCTCCGCAGCCGGGACGTAAAGGTGAAAGGAGAGGTTTATATCCGCATTGAACAGAACCTCATGGCCCTGCCCGGCCAGAAGCTGGAAGACATCCGCGAAGTGCGCACGCACTACATGGCCATCAACCAGACGCGTCCCTGGTTTGAAAAGAACGCCCCCTGGATTCGCCTCACCGAAAGCGAAGACACCGCCAAAAGCGCCGGGGAAATTGCGGCCGAAGGCCAGATGGGCGTGGGCGCTGTTGCATCGGCCCTGGCGGCCCAGCTGTACGAGCTGGAAATCCTGGCTCCGGGCATTGAAACCTACAAACAGAATTTCACCCGTTTCCTGGTGCTGGACAACAAACTGTCCATCCCCAAAAGTAAGATAGACAAGGCCATCCTTTGCTTCACGCTTCCTCACAAGCCCGGCTCGCTGGCCCAGATTCTTACCATCCTCTCTTTCTACGACATGAACCTTACCCGTATCCAGTCGCTGCCCATCCCGGGCCGCGAGTGGCAGTACTTCTTTTATGCCGACATCAAGTTCTCCTCGCTGGAGCGCTACTACCAGGCCCTCACGGCCGTCCGGCCCCTGATTGAAGACTTGCAGATACTGGGAGAATACCAAGCAGCCATATAAATCGGACTTTATAATATGATTATTCAACCTGCCAACCGGACCCTATCGGTCAAAGAGTATTACTTCTCCATCAAGAACAAGGAGATTGCCAAGATTAACGCAGAGCGGGCAGCCAAAGGACTGGACCCGGTGATTAACCTGGGAATCGGTTCTCCGGACGGTGCTCCTTCAGCAGAGGCCGTTGAGGCCTTGTGCCAGAGTGCCCGCCTCAAAACCACCCACGGCTACCAGAGCTATACGGGCATTCCCGAGCTGCGCAAAGCCATGGCCGACTGGTATGAGAAGTGGTATGGCGTGAAGCTGGACCCTAATTCCGAGATTCAGCCCCTGATGGGTTCCAAGGAAGGTATCCTGCTGCTTTCGCTCACCTTCCTCAATCCCGGAGACAAGGTGTTGGTCCCCAACCCGGGCTATCCCACCTATACTTCCTCCACCCGCATGTGCGAGGCCGAGATGATTACCTACGACCTGGTAGAGGCCAACGGCTGGTACCCGGACTTCGACGCCCTGGAAGCCATGGACCTGAGCGGTGTCAAGCTTATGTGGGCCAACTACCCCAACATGCCCACCGGCGCTCCCGCCAAGCGCGAGGTGTTTGAAAAGCTGGTAGACTTTGCCCGTCGGCACAAGATCCTGCTGGTAAACGATAACCCTTATGGCTTTGTGCTCAACGAACCCCAGTCCATCCTGTCCGTTCCCGGCGCCAAGGAGTGCTGCCTGGAGATGAATTCCCTCTCCAAGAGCCACAACATGGCCGGCTGGCGTGTGGGTATGATGCTGGGAGACGCTGATGTTATCAAGGAGCTGCTGAAGGTAAAGTCCCAGATGGATTCCGGTATGTTCCGTGGTATCCAGGAGGCTGCCATCGCCGCCCTTTATGCCGATGAAAGCTGGTACAAAGAGCTGAACGTGGAATACAAGAAGCGTCAGGCTGTGGCCCGC
Source organism: Bacteroidales bacterium UBA3623 (assembly GCA_002373715.1). Classification (GTDB taxonomy): domain Bacteria; phylum Bacteroidota; class Bacteroidia; order Bacteroidales; family UBA932; genus Cryptobacteroides. The sequence goes on along the minus strand of DFLI01000113.1, from coordinate 6,662 downwards.
CGCATCATGGATACCCTGGGTTGCACTTATGATAATGAGGCCGGCGGTCTGTATGTCTGGGGCCGCGTTCCTTCCGGCACCGCCGCAGAAATGAGCGACAAGATCCTCTATGGCGCCGGCGTGTTCATCACCCCCGGTTTCATCTTTGGCAGCAACGGAGCTAACTACGTTCGCATTTCCCTCTGCGCCAATGTGGAGAAACTGGAAAGCGCACTGAAAAAGATACAGAGTTTATGACTTTAGGAGTAATCGGTCTGGGCCTTATAGGCGGGTCCCTGGCGCTGGATTTAAAGCGCAGGGGCTTTGCCTCGAAGGTGCTGGGCGTAGAGAATGACACCGTGGCGGCGCAGGCTGCGCTCACCATCGGCCTGGCCGATGAAATTGTGCCTTACGAAACTTGCGTGGAGAAGGCCGATATCATTGTGGTGGCCGTTCCCGTGGGCACCGCGGTGAAAATGGTACCGGAAATCCTGGACAAAATAGGTCCGGAGCAGCTGGTCATTGACGTCTGCTCCACCAAGAGCCAGATTTGCCACGCCGTGAAGTATCATCCCAAGCGTCAGCAATTTGTGAGCACGCACCCCATGGCCGGTACGGAGTACAGCGGCCCCTGGGCGGCCCAGCCGGGCCTTTTCGACGGCCGCGCCTGCATTTTTGCCAACACGGAAGAATCGGCCCCCAAGGCGGTGAAAACCATTGAGGAGATGTACGGCGTGCTCAATATGCGCCCCACCTACATGAACGCAGACCAGCACGACGTGCACACGGCCTACGTTTCCCACATCTCGCACGTTACTTCCTTTGCCCTGGCGCTCACCGTGCTGGATAAGGAAAAGGACGAGAAGCACATCTTCGACCTGGCCTCCGGTGGTTTTGCCTCCACCGTGCGTCTGGCCAAGTCCAATGCCGATATGTGGGTGCCCATCCTCACCCAGAACCGAGACAACGTGCTCCACGTAATGGACACGTATATTGATAAGATGCAGCAGTTCCGCGACGCTGTGGCCAATATCGACGAAGATAAAATCCGCGAACTGATTGAAGAGGCCAACAGAATCAAACGAATCTTAAGGTAAGTTATGGCACACGAGTTAGATATCATTCCCGGAACCGAGTGGGGATTCTTCACCCTGCCGCGTCCCATGTGCATTGCCGGTCCCTGCAGCGCAGAGACCGAAGAACAGGTAATGGAAACGGCCAAAGGCCTGTCGGCTTTCGGCATCCACGTATACCGTGCCGGTATTTGGAAACCCCGTACCCACCCGGGCTCCTTTGAGGGCGTGGGCACCCAGGGCCTCAAATGGCTGAAGAAGGTGAAGGAAACCTACGGCATGAAGGTGTGCACGGAGGTGGCTTCCGAAAAGCACGTGCTGGAATGTATCAAGTACGGTGTGGACATCGTATGGGTAGGTGCCCGTACATCGGCCAACCCCTTCCTCATGCAGGAAATTGCCGATGCCCTGGAGGGAACGGACATTCCCGTGCTGGTGAAAAACCCCGTGAACCCGGACCTGGATCTGTGGATTGGCGCCCTGGAGCGCCTGAACCGCGCCGGCCTGCGGAAGCTGGGTGTCATTCACCGCGGCTTTTCCACATCGGCCCCCATCCCCTACCGCAACGACCCAGGTTGGAAGATTGCCATTGAGCTGCGCACCCGCTACCCGCAGCTGGCCTTCTTTGCCGACCCTTCCCACATGGCCGGAGACCGCAAATACCTGCTGGAGCTGTCTCAGAGGGCCATGGATCTGGGTCTGGACGGCCTCATGGTAGAAAGCCACTGCTGCCCGGACTGCGCCTGGAGCGACGCCAAGCAGCAGCTCACCCCGCAGGACCTGCAAACCCTGCTGGAGAGCCTGGTCATCCGAGACAATACCTCCGAGAACGAAGCCTACAAGGAAGGCATTGACGCCCTCCGCACCCGCATAGACGTCATTGACGAGAACCTCATCAAGCTCCTTTCAGACCGCTGCAAAGTGAGCGGCCAGATTGGCCAGTACAAGAAAGACCACAACGTGGCCATTCTTCAGGCAGGCCGATGGGAGCAGGTGCTCTCCGACATGGTAGAAAAAGGAAAGGCGCTGGGCCTCTCCGAAGAGTGCGTCAGCGCCATTATGAATGCCATCCACGACGAGTCTGTACGTGTACAGAATGAGGTGATGAAATAGCCCGTGGGCTAGTCTTTAGGCGTTCCCAAACGGTTCAACAGAAACTCCGTAAAGGCGGCTTCTTCTTCCGGGCTCAGGAAAGTGGCCTGGACCGGAACGTAGAACAGGCGCTGTTTTACCTTGTCGTCCACTTTTTTGACGTCCCGCATACGCTGGGCGTCTTTTTCTGTGGTCATGAGGCAGGCCGTGGGAATCTCTTTGATAATGCCGGCCAGTTTGCGCATGTCTCCCCGGGTGTAACGGTGGTGGTCCGAAAAATCCAGGCGGCGGATAATCTTATAGGTATCCGACAGGTGGCTGCGAAGCGGTGCGTCGTTGGCAATGCCCGTTACCAGTACCAGGCGCTGGGCATAGATGAAGTGAGGGTCTGCCTCCGGGAACACAGCCTCGGGAGTGTTGTAAGAAACCATGGTGAAGAACAGCGGCTGGTCTGCCCTCAGGGACAGCTGCTTGCGCCACTGCACTTTTTCCCAGTCTTCCAGATAGGGCGGGCACTTGGTGAGAATGACGGCATCGGCCTTCCTGATGCGGGAGGGAAGATCCCTCAGGTGCCCCCAGGGAAGGAGGCGGTCTTTATGGATGGGGCGGTTGTAGTCTACCAGTACGATGTTCACCGTGGCGGCCAGTTTCCGGTATTGGAAGGCGTCGTCCAGGACAACCAGATGGGCGTTTTGCTCTTCTACCAGTTTCTTGCAGCCCCGGATGCGGTTTTTGTCCACGGCTACCGTGACCGAAGGGAATTTGTGGGCCATCTGGGCGGGCTCGTCTCCGTACACGAAGGCGGAACCGTCTCGGGGAACCAGCTGAAATCCTTTGCTATGCCGCTTGTAGCCTCGGGACAGGACGGCAATGTTGCGGAAAGCCCAGTTGTCGCTTTGCAGGAGCTGCCGCAGAATCATTTCCGTATGAGGGGTCTTTCCGGTGCCGCCAACCGTAATGTTTCCCACGCAGACGGTGGGAACTTCGGCCTGGCAGACCTTCTTGATCTTTTTGTCGTAAGCGAAGTGGCGCAGGGCCAGGATGAGCCGGTACAGCATTACATCGAGAGCACGTTGAGGACGGAGATAAGCTCCTGGTTAATGGGTTTGTCGGTCTTGATGGCGCGGGAGATGGGCACGTACACAATCTCATCGTTCTTAATGCCAATCATGATATTGCGCTGGCCTTCCTGCAGGGCCTCGATGGCTGCATAGCCCAGACGGGAAGCCAGGATGCGGTCGTAGGCGCTGGGGGTGCCACCGCGCTGCAGGTGACCCAGGATGGTCACGTGGGAATCCAGTTCCGGGTATTCTTTCTTCACACGCTCGGCGTAATACATGGCGCCGCCGTGGCCGTCTTTCTGGGATTCACTCACCAGCACAATGGCGCTGTTCTTGCTCTTGCGCTTGCCGCGCTCGATAAACTCGGCCAGCTGGTCCACATCCGTCTTGCCTTCGGGGATGATGGCGGCCTCTGCGCCGGAAGCGATGGCGCTGTTCTGGGCCAGGAAACCGGCGTCACGTCCCATCACTTCCACAAAGAAGATGCGGTCGTGGCTGTTGGCGGTGTCGCGGATCTTGTCCACGCATTCCACGATGGTATTGAGGGCGCTGTCGTAGCCAATGGTGGAGTCTGTTCCGTACAGGTCGTTATCAATGGTTCCGGGCAGGCCGATGATGGGAATGTCATATTCTCTTGCGAAGAGCTGGGCGCCGGTAAGGGAACCGTTGCCGCCAATCACGATGAGGGCATCGATTTTGGCCGCTACCATATTCTCATAGGCTTTCTTTCTGCCTTCTTCCGTCATGAACTCCTTGCAGCGGGCTGTTTTAAGGATGGTACCGCCACGCTGGATGGTGTTGGAAACGCTGGAAGAGGTGAACTTAACGAACTCTTTATCAATAAGTCCCTGGTAACCTCTCATAACGCCAATGACGTTGAGGTCGTAGAAACGGGCTGTGCGGGTAACCGCACGGATGGCAGCATTCATTCCGGGAGCGTCACCGCCGGAGGTGAGAATGCCTATAGTCTTGATTCGTCTCTCCATATACTAAATAAATTATCCTGCAAAGATAGTTATTTTTCCTATCTTTGCACCGTGAAAATTGGAAACATAGACTTAGGGGAGCGTCCGGTAACCCTGGCACCCATGGAAGACGTTACAGACGCCAGCTTCCGCATCCTTTGCCGGGAAGCGGGCGCCGCCATGGTCACCACCGAATTCGTGAGTTCGGACGGCCTGGTGCGGGATGTTTCCAAAACCATCGCCAAGATGCACACGCTGGAGGAAGAAGCTCCGGTGGCCGTGCAAATCTACGGCAGCCTGCCGGAAGCCATGGTGGATGCCGCCAAGATGGCCGATAACGCCGCCCAGCTGGCCGGAGGCCACGGGGCCGATATCATCGACATCAACTTCGGCTGTCCGGTGAGCAAGATTGCGGGCCGAGGTGCCGGCAGCGGTATGATGAAGGAGCCCGACAAGATGGTGGCCATCACAAAGGCCATCGTGGAAGCCGTTCCGGACAAGCCCGTCACCGTCAAAACCCGCCTGGGCTGGGACGACAGCTCCAAAATCATCGTGGAACTGGCCGAAAGGCTGCAGGACGTGGGCATATCGGCCCTTACCATCCATGGACGCACGCGCTGCCAGATGTACAAGGGAGAGGCCGACTGGACCCTCATCGGAGAGGTGAAGAACAACCCACGCATGCACATTCCCATCATCGGCAACGGCGACATCAATTCGGCCCAGAAAGCGAAGGATGCCTTTGACAAATATGGCGTAGACGGAATTATGGTGGGACGCGCCTCCTTCGGCCATCCCTGGATCTTTACGGAAATCCGGCATCTGCTGGATACCGGCGAGGAGCTGCCGCCCATGAGCGTGAAAGACCGCGTGGCCCTGGCCAAACGCCACTTCCAGCTGTCCCTGGACCTCAAGGGCCCCGTGACCGGCGTGTACGAGATGCGCCGCCACCTGAGCTGCTACTTCAAGGGCCTCAGGGACTTCAAAGACACCCGCATCAAGCTGGTCACCTCCAAAGACCCGGAAGAAATCTTCTCCACCCTGGACTACGTAGCCGCCCGTTGGGGTGCCGAAACCCCTGAAGTGGAAGGGGTCTACGGCATTTAATATTTGGTAATTTCACTAAAAATTCCTACCTTTGCGGTCCCTCTGAGTGTAGGGGGATCGCAACTTTTATGTTAAACCATTAATTATCAAGACAGTGGACACACTTAGCTACAAGACAGTTTCCCTGAACAAGGCAACTGTGAACAAGGAGTGGATCCTCATTGATGCAACCGACCTCGTGCTCGGTCGCCTGGCTTCCCGCGTGGCTCTCGTGCTGCGTGGCAAGAACAAGCCCGGCTACACCCCGCATGTGGACTGTGGTGACAACGTCGTCATCATCAACGCCGAGAAGATTCGTCTCACCGGCAAGAAGATGACGGACCGCGTTTACACCCGCTACACCGGCTATCCCGGTGGCCAGCGCATCACCACGCCCCGCGAGATCCTTGCCTCTCGTCCCGAGGAACTCATCCGCAAGTCTGTGCGCGGTATGCTGCCCAAGACCCGTCTGGGCGACAAGCTCATCAACAACCTGTACATCTATGCAGGTGCAGAGCACAAGCAGCAGGCACAGAACCCCAAACAAATCAAGTTTAACGAAATCTAAACAGAGCACATGGAACAGAAACACGCCCTTGGAAGACGTAAATCAGCTGTCGCTCGTGTTTATGTAGTACCTGGCACGGGCAAGTTCGTTATCAACGACCGCCCCATGGAAGAGTACTTCAAGGAAGGCACTCTCCAGTACATCGCCAACCAGGCCCTCGAGGTCACCGGTACTGCAGGTCAGTTTGACATCAAGGTCACCCTCGTAGGTGGTGGCACCAAAGGTCAGGCAGAGGCCGTTCGTCTCGGTATCGCCCGCGCTCTTTGCGAGGTAGATAAAGAGGCTTACCGCTCCACGCTGAAGGCCGCTGGCTTCCTCACCCGCGACGCTCGCGAAGTTGAGCGTAAGAAGCCTGGTCAGCCTGGCGCACGTCGTCGCTTCCAGTTCAGCAAGCGTTAATCGGCCTGCTATTGGAGTTACGTCAGCACGGCTTTGGTATTCATCAAATCCTGAGATCCCGGTGAGGATGAGAATCTTCCCGAGCTACGAAAAGGATTGCCGGGCCGCGAAAAAATCCCGGAGACCAGTCAAGGACTGCTACTTCGGATTGATGAAAGAGTTAAAAACAAAGACAAAAACAAACCCATGTCTAGAACAAATTTTGAACAGTTGCTTGATGCAGGCACTCACTTCGGACACCTTGCCCGCAAGTGGAACCCCAAGATGGCTCCGTATATCTTCGTTGAGAGGAACGGTATCCACATCATCGACCTGCACAAGACCGTCGTGAAAATCGACGAGGCAGCCGAGGTCCTCAAGGAAATGGCCCGCAGCGGTCGCAAGGTCCTCTTCGTTGCCACCAAGAAACAGGCTAAAGACGTCGTCGCCGCCAAGGCCG
>DFLI01000046.1 GCA_002373715.1 Bacteroidales bacterium UBA3623 | reverse complement strand
TGTCAAAAATAGCAAAATTTTGACACTTGAAACAAAAGAATCTGTCAAAATGTTTATGTCCGTGGAGGAATTACTGGGCCCACTGGAAAATGATGACTTACGGGGTCTAAAAAAACTCCCGGTCAGTTCGGCCGGGAGTTCATTGCGTAGACTATTTGAAAATCAGCGGAACAAATTCGCTCAGGTAGATTCTCCAGTTCTTCCAGATGTGACCGCCGTCGGTTTCCATGTATTTGTAAGGATAGCCGGCTGCATTGAGTTTCTCGCGGAACTCGTTGTTGGACTGGATGAGGAAGTCCGTCTTACCAATACCGATCCAAAGCAGAGCGGGCTTCTTGGAGAAGTAGGTGGCCAGCTTGGCGTCGAAGTTCTGGTAAATCTCGGGGTGACCGCTGGCAGCCTGCTCGGAGCCGGTGCCGATGGCGGCAGAGAACATACCGGAGTAGTTGAACATATCCGGGTTGTTGAGGGTGATGTACAGCGTGTGGAAACCGCCCATGGACAGACCGCAGATGGCACGGCCCTGCTTCTTGGCGATGGTGCGGTAGCGGCTGTCGATGAACTTCACCACCTCCGGGAAAGCGGACTCGAAGGTGCCTTCCATGGTCTTGGGCAGGCTCATGGTGGGATTCACATAGCCGTCGGCATTCTCCAGCGGAGCAGCCTCGCAGGCAATGTTGCCGTTGGTGAACACAACGATCATGGGCTTGGCCTCGCCGCGGGCGATGAGGTTGTCCAGAATCTGGGTGGCGCGGCCCTGGGTTACCCAGGCGTCTTCGTCACCGCCAATGCCGTGGAGCACATACAGCACAGGGTACTTGGCCTTGGAGGTCTCGTAACCGGCCGGGGTATAGACGGTCAGACGGCGGTCGAAACCGGCGGTGTTGGAATGATACCAGACCTTGGAAACGGTGCCGTGCGGAACTTTGTGGATGGCGTAGAGGTCGCTGCGCTCACCGGGAGCGGGAACCAGGAGTACGCTGGTAAGGGAAGCCACGTCGCGGTTGACCCACATATTGTGGGGGTCAATCTGGCTGACGCCGTCTACACGGAAGGTGTAGTTGTACATGTCGGGAGCCACCACAAAGTCCGTGGTGTATTCCCACACGCCGCCTTTACCTTCTTTGAGAACACCCACGCCGGGGGCATCATACACCATCTTCTGGCCGCCAAATTCCACCTCCATCTTCTGGGTGGGCAGGAAATCGCCGGTTACTTCCACCTTGATGGCCTTGGGGGCCTGGAAACGGAAGGTAACGGTACCGTCGGGGTTGATGACGGGAGACTCCACGGAGGGGCCGCCAAACAGGGCCTGCTGGGCAGAGGCGCTAAGGCCGATGGCCAGGGCTGCAATTGCTACAAAGATTTTTTTCATATTGGAATGAATTGGTTATGTCTTATGTACAAATTTACTGATTCCGAGGCGCATGGTCAAGCGGGGGCACGCGATTTGAACGCAGATAAAACAATTTGTACATTTATCTGTGTATCTTTGTAAAAACTAATAAACCGGATATGAAAAAGACTCTCCTCATCGGCCTTTTTGCCCTCATGGGCCTTTGCGCCAATCTGCGTGCCCAGGATATTCCCGGAGGCCTTCCCGCCAGTGTATTTTACCTGATGCCCGAAATGGGTAAAGGCACCCTTCTTTTCAACGACAAGTCTCCCATTCCTGGAACGTATAATATTTGTGCTATAGACAATTCCGTCCGCTTCAAGGACAAGCACGGTATGGAAATGGTCCTGGACAACACGGATGGTCTGGTGGAGGTTATTATAGACAATGTGCCTTTCCTTCTGAGGGACGGAGTTTTCTACCGTCTGGATCTCCTTTCCAGCGAAGTGCTCCTGGCCACTCTGAGAGAGGTTACGCTTTTAACGGATACCAAAATAGCGTCTTACGGAATGGAAAGCAACACCACGGCTGTCCAGTCCTATGAGTCTATGGGTATGGAAGGACGAATCCTGCATTTCAGCGAACTCCAGAACATTCCTTATCGCATGAAAGAGACATCGGCCCTTTACCGCAAAGGCGTCATGCTTCCCTTAACCAAGAAGAATTTCATTAAGTGCTTCCCCGGCAAGAAGGCAGAGATTGAAGCCTGGTTTGACCAGAACAAAAAGATGGATCCCAGCGACCGGAATGCCATCATCGAACTCTGCAAGCAGTGGGGAGAGTAAACCGGTAAGTAATATCCAGCATAAAATAACGGCCGTAGACCGTGGCCCATTTGCGCGTCCTTCTGGATGCGGAAATTACCTCGTCGTACAGGGAACCGCCCTGCAGAAGGTCTACACCGGTGATAGCCACCTTTAATTGCTTGTCTCTGAGCAGTTTGACGCCCAGGGAAAGATAAAGCCGGTGTACATCGTGGGACATATCCTTGTCCAGCAAGTCTCTGTACCCGTCCCAAAGATAATCTCCTACGATGAAGAACCGCTTCAGGATATCGGCGTGGACCTGGGCGCCCAATGTGCTCCGGAGGGAACGGACATCCATAATATGGGCATCGTTCCAGCCCCGGGCATAAGTCACGTTGCTGCTGAAGCCCACCTTTACATTTCGGGTAAAGGGAAAGAAGGAAGTGCTGGCCATCAAGGAAGGAGTCAGGTCCGATGACCGCACAAGGGCAGTGCCGGAGAAATGCGGCAGGTCCCGGAACTGAAGGGAGGCCCCCACACGCGTAGAAAAGCCCCAGGTACCGCCCCATTGGCTCATCAGATAGATATCTCCATAGGAATTCCACGAGTAACTGGCATTGTAGGGTTCCGTCAGCAAGGTTCCGGCCTTCATCGGATAGTTTTCAAACTCTGCAAGAACCGTATCTTTTTTAAACAGGGTTATCTTTTGCACGATGGAATTCACTTCATACTGAGCCCGCAGGTTCCAGCTCAGAAAATGCTTGGAGACCCGGCTGTCGGTACGTTTTCCCAGGGTTAGAGTGTAGGCGATGGACTGCTTCAGATCCGGATTACCGGCTATGATGGAGAGGGGATTGGTATCATCGACTCTTTTGCGAAGTTCCTCCACGGATGGTGTATGGGCCGTAGTGCTGAAACTCAAGCTATAGTCCCGGTAGTCCATGGACAGTCCGGGCCGAAGCCGGAAATAAGAGCCGTTCTTCTTGTGCTCATAGGGGATTCTTTCCTTATCCACAACGTTCTCAAACTCGGTGGCCAAAGTGGCGCGAAGGTTGAAGGTTCCCTTCTCGCCGGAACGTGAATGACTGTACGTCAGGTTCAGGGAATTGAGCAGATGGGTAAAAGTAAAGTCAAAGGTGTTGGCCAGGTTGGGCAAGGGCAACTCTTGCTGAAGCTGGTCCCAGGCCTTCTGCTGCTTCACCTGGTTTGCATAAGAAATGGTATAATCCGCATTGAATGAATGGGTACGGACTACCTGGGGGTGGGCAGGGTCTGTATTTCTTATGTCCAGGATTGTTTGGGCTACACGGGCCGAATACTGCTGGGAAAGACCTTCCCCGTCTTTGGTAAGCCAGCGGTTGCGGAAGGAAGTGGCGAGGGTATCCCTATCCCAGGCGTCCAGATGGTTCTGCCCCAGCGTCATTTCCAGATTCAAAGTGGGCAGCTTCCTGTTTCCGGCGTTTGCAAAGCCCAGTTCCACAGCCTCTCGCAGATTCCAGGCCCGGTTCTGGGAATACAATTCCTGGGTACGCTCCAGCTTAGGGATGTAGTTAATGTCCAGCTCGGTGTATGTCAGGTTGTCGCGCATGTCGTAGGAAATGCGGAGGTCCTGGTTCCAGGTGGCTCGGATATGCTTGCCACGACGATAGGCAAAAGAGCTCTGGAGGTTGTGGGTGCGCACGTGGCTGAGTTGAAGGTCCTGCTCATCTATAGCCATCTGAGGTAGAAACAGGATTTTGAAGAGCTCGCTCTGCATGCGTGTACGGGTGCGTCCTCTCTCGTGACCAAACGTATAGGAAAGCTGAAGCGCGTTGCCGGAAAGAGGGTTGTCCCAATAGCGGTTGTAACCCACCGATACGTCGATATTCTCTCCCAGCGAAGTCAGCGGCCCCGGGGTTAGGGAGACCTGGCTGGAGTGGATGCCAAGATTGCCGGCCACCACATCGGCCGACACCTGCTGCAGCTCCGTGAAATAATGCATATTGGCTCCTATATGGTATCGGAACGGGCGCTTCCCGTTCTCGTCGCGGAGTTCGTCCATTCCTAACATGGAGCGGGCCTGCACGTCTATGACGCGGTCTATCGGATCCCTGGTTTCAATATTGATATTCACATTGGACTGGCCGGCCGGAAGGACGCTCATGCTTACCACTTGCCGGGCTTTCAGATAATTCAGGGCCCACATGGGATTGAGGCCGAAAACCAATTTCCCATTCACATAGACAAGCCCCACCGGCTTCCCGGAAACGGTAACCTGGTCATCCTTGATTTCCACGCCCGGGAACTGCGCAAACAGGTCTATCGCGTAATCTCCATCCCGCAGGATGGCGTTGCCGACGCGAAAGACCACCGTATCCGCAGCCGTATTCTGCGCCATACCGTGAATGCACACCAGCAGCAGGCCGATGACCAAAAAAATCCGCAACTTCCCAATCATGCGGCAAGTTACGGATTCTTTATGAATATTCAAATAATTAGAACTGGTCAATCATCCAGTCCATGGGGCTGCCTTCGGAATAATCGTCCAGGAGAGGAACCCAGGAGAAGTGGGCCATCATGGGGGAGACGCCCCACTTGATGAGGTCTTCGTCGGAGTAAATGAGAACCTTGTCCTGGGTGGCGCCCAGGCGCTTACGGGCCTCAGAGTAGGCGTAGGTGCTGGCCACCTTGCAGGTGCGGTCCGTGGCGGCGTGAACGAAGTACATGGGCAACTTCACGAAGGCCTGCACGTCCATCGGCCCTAAAACCATGTCAGAACCGTCCCATTTGTACACGGCGGCATTACTGGTCCATACCTTTTCCACATCCTCCGAATACTGGCCGGGATACTTCTCCTCCACCTGGTGGATGGGGACGATGGGATCCATGGCGCAGCAGGGGATAGCGGCCTTGAAGCGGTCTGCGAACTGCATCATGAAGCGCATGGTGCAGCCACCGCCGCTGGAGGCGCCGGCGCAGAAGAGGTTGCTGCCGTCTATGGTGCCATCGGCAATGAGCGTATCGATGAAGGCCATCTGAAGGGCGTTGTTGCGGTCTATGAGCTCAATCTTCTCGGGGAAGAGGGAGGCGCTGTAGCTGTAGTTGGGGTTGGCCAGGGCAAAGACCAGGGCGGCGCAGGGAATGCCTTCCGTGGCCAGGGAAACCAGGCAGCGGTTGGCCGTGGCCACCGTCATCATATCCTTGTCGTACTCGCCACCGCCAATCTGCCATACCATGAGGGGCACGTTCTTGATGGTATTACCTTTGTCGTCCTTGGGCAGGTACAGCATGTATTCGCGCGTGAGGCCGCCGAAGCTGAACTCTCCGTGAATGCAGTCATCCAGGAAGGCAATATGCTCGTCCGATACCTGGGCGGGAGTAACGTTCAGGGCCGAATCTGCGGCGCAGTGAAGCTCCCAGGGAACGCGCTTGAACCAGCCTTCCATCTTGCCGGCCTTGTTGAAAGGCGTGGCCTCGATGCGGAGGACATTCTTCTTGCGGGAAACCACAATGCCGTCGGGCTCTATGGCCTCGGGGGCCTTGCCGGTGGCGGCGTCCACGAAGGAACCGGGTACATTGTTCACCAGGTCAAAATCGGCCGATGTGAGGCCTTTCAGGGAAGCGGGGTTGCTTACAGTAATCTCAATGGCGTTCACCAGCATGCCGTAGTCTCCCACGGAGGTGAACAGTTCGACCTTCTCCACCTGGGCAGAAGGCCTGGGGCCGCAGGCTGCCAGAAGCAGTGCGGCCCCGAGGATCCAGGATTTATGCATAGGTTTAGATAGTGACATTGGCGGTCTGGCGGATGTCGTCGGAAGCGGCGCCCAGCAGCAGCTGCAGCGGGCCGTGCTCCAGGGCCCAGCCATTGGCGCTTTCGTTCCAGTAGCGGAGGTCCTTCACAGGGATGGTGAGGGTGACGGACTTGCTTTCACCGGCGCCCAGGGAAACGCGCTGGAAGGCCTTCAGCTCCTTGGTGGGCCACTCCACGTTGGATTCCACGCGGTGGACATAGAGCTGCACAACCTCATCGGCCGGCATTTCACCTTCGTTGGTGAGCAGGAAGGTAACCTGAATGGCATCCTTACCAGCCTTGGTCTTCATCTCGCCGTAGTTGAAGTTTACGTAGGACAGACCGTGACCGAAAGCGTACATGGGCTTGATGGCCTTTGTGTCGAACCAGCGGTAACCCACCAGGGATTCCTCGGTGTAGTGGGACTCGGGCTTGGGCATGGAGTCGATGAGTTTCTGACGCTCTTCGCGGCTCATCTTCATCACGTCGGGACGATACATGAGGGAGAAGAGGTCTCCGCCGGCGTTCTTGTCGGGGAAGTTACCCAGAGCATAGGCGGGGGAGTCTTCCAGCTTGGCCGGGAAGGTGAAGGGAAGCTTTCCGGAAGGGGCGATGTCTCCGAAGAGAACCTCGGCCAGGGCAGTACCGCCCTCAGTGCCGTTCCACCAGCCCTGAACGATGGCAGGGGAGGCGGGCTCCAGCACGCGGAGGTCGGTGGGACCGCCGGAGATGAGCACGGTGGCCAGGTTGGGGTTCACCTTATACAGAGCCTGCACCAGTTCTTCCTGGCCGCAAGGCAGGTTGATGTTCTGACGGTCGGAACCTTCGGTCTCGATGCTCTTGTTGGTGCCGCCGAAGAAGATGACGAGATCTGCATTGGCAGCGGCCTCGCAAGCCTCGGATACCAGAAAAGGATCTGCGGGTTCGTCGATGGCATCGGCCTCCAGCGGGTTCTTCACTGCGGGAGCAGGTCCCCAGCGGCGGCCCGGGAAGTTCTTGTAACCGGGGGCATAGATTACTTCAATGCCAGCTTCGGCAGCGCGCTTTTCAATGCCTTCCAGGGGAGTGATCTCATACAGGGCCTTCACGCCGGCGCCCATACCGCCGCTCTGGGTTTTCAGAACAGCATTCTGGCCGATGACGGCAATGGTCTTCACCTCTTTCTTGATGGGAAGGATGCCCTGGTTCTTCAGGAGCACGATGGACTTTTCGGCCACCTGCTTGGCAATCTTCTGGCTTTCCGGCTGGGAAGTCATGACGGTGTTGGCAACATCGGCCGGAACGGGCTCGATGGCGTAGCGGACGCGCAGAATCTGGCGTACCTTTTCGTCTACCATTTCTTCGGTGAGCTTGCCGGCTTTGATGGAGTCAATCACGGGCTGGCCCAGGTAGTTGGAACCGGTCATCTGGACGTTGAGGCCAAGCAGCATGGCACCCATGGTGCTGTGCGTACCGCCCCAGTCGGATACGGTGAAGCCCTTGAAGCCCCACTCTCCGCGCAGAATCTCGTTGAGGAGGTGCTCATTCTCGGAGCAGTAGTCTCCGTTTACCTTGTTATAGGCAGGCATCACGCTCATGGCGCC
>DFLI01000101.1:1733-12341 GCA_002373715.1 Bacteroidales bacterium UBA3623 | reverse complement strand
TGGCCTGGGCGCCGGAGTGCGGCTGTACATTGGCATATTCTGCATCGAAGAGGGCGCAGAGACGGTCTATAGCCAGCTGTTCAATCTGGTCTACCACCTCGCATCCGCCGTAATAACGCTTGCCGGGATAACCTTCTGCATACTTGTTGGTGCACACAGAACCCATGGCGGAAAGCACCTGGTCGGACACGTAATTTTCGGAGGCAATCAGCTCCAGACCGGAAGACTGACGTTCCTGCTCCTTCTTAATGAGGTCGAAAACTTGTAAATCGCTTTTCATATAGTGTTGAATGTATAATCCAGTCTACAAAGATACTCTTTTTTAGTGGAAAAGCCTTACCTTTGCAAAGATATATGTCACGCTTTCTCGTTAAATATCGGATATGGATTTTCGCCCTGATGGTCATCCTTGTGGCCCTCAGCGCTTTGGCCATTCCCCATATTAACGTGAACACAGATATGACCAAATACATGCCCGACGATTACCCCATGAAACAGGGCCTGGATTTGGTAGAACAGCAGCTCCCGGACCTAATGGGCCAGATGAAGGAATTCGGCTCCCTGTTTGCCGACGGCAACGACCTCATGCCCACAGACCTTCCCCAGACGCTGGCCACCGGCGTGGCGCTTTTGTTCGCGGTTCTGCTGTTAATGTGCTCTTCCGTGATGGAAGTGGTACTGTTCCTCATTACTACCGGCTTTGCCGTGGCCCTGAATATGGGCACCAATGCCCTCCTGCCCAGCGTGTCCACTATGACCAATATGCTTTCTCCGGTCCTTCAGATGGCGCTGTCCATGGATTACTGCATTATCCTGATGAACCGTTATCGGCAGGAAAAACTGCTGGGAAAGGCGCCCGAGGAGGCCATGCAGGGGGCTATCGGATCCGCCTCTTCTTCCATTATGAGCAGTGCATTCACCACCATTGTGAGCCTGCTTATGCTCAATTTCATTAAGCTGAAGATAGGTGCCGACCTGGGTATGGTTCTGTCCAAGGGCGTGGCCTTTTCCTTCCTCTGCACCTTTACCGTACTGCCCACCCTCATCCTGTGGGGAGACAAGGCCGTGGAGAAAACGCGGAAAAAGGTTCCCATGTTCCCGTCGGAAAAGGTGGCCCGGTTTGAGTACAAAGCCCGCTATGTGCTGGTGGTTCTGTTCGTAGCCGTCTTCGCCACCTTTGCTTTTCTGCAGAAGAAAACCCAGTTATCCTTTTCGCCCACTTGGCAAAGCAGTTTTACGGGTGAGCAAAGTAATCAGAATGCAGCGCTGCTACTGTATCCCAATACCTTGGAAGATTCTATTCCGGAGCTGCTAGATACCCTGGGAGCCCTTCCCGACGTGCTCCAGGGCATCAGCTATCCTTCCCTGGTAAAACGGGCCCGCACGGTAGAGCAGATGCAGGCCCTGTTCTCGGACTTTGCCCCGGAGCAGGCATCGGCCCTTTCCTCTGACATGCTGTCGCTGGTATACTATGCCCGCTTCCGGCCAGAGCGAAAGGAGCGCCTCAGCTTCAACGAGATGATGGACCTGGTGGACGAACTGCAGGCCCAGGGCCTGGTTCCCGAGGGCTTTGACAAAGACGCCATGATGCCCCAGCTTCCGGTGGAAGAACCGCCCGTAGAAGAACCCATTGCAGAGGTGTCAGTGGCTGAGGAATCTGTCGTTCCAGGCCCCGACCGGGAATCTCCGATGGATACTCTCGCCACATCCGTAGACACCCTTTCCGTCGCTCCTGCCGACACTCTTGTGGCCCCCGTGGCAGAGCCTTCATCGGCTGCTCCTTTCACTTATGAAGATATCACCCGCGAATACACGGCCACGGAAATGGCCCGGCTGCTGGAGCTGGACCGCAGCCAGGTAACCATGCTGTACCGAATGGCCGGCCGCCGCAACCAGACCATGACACCGGTAGAGGTCATGGACTTTGTGCAGGAGAAGATTCTGCCCAACAAGCGCTACGCCGCCTTCATGCCCAAAGGCGCCAAAGAGGAGTTCGGCACTCTTCGGGTATTGGTAGACTCGGTGCTGGCCGCCGGGCCCACTGCAAAGACCATCCAGGCAGACAGTGTCCTTCTGGCCGATGTCCCCGAAGTTCCTGCCGCGGCAGACACTTTGGTCATTGCCCCGGTAGACACCGTGCTGGTAGCCCTGGCCCCCAAAGAGCATTCCGTCATTCCCGGCCCCGACCGGGAATCTCCCGCCCCGGAGGAAATCGTCCCTCCCACCCCGCTGGAAGTCCTGGCCGACATGGCCTTCTCTTCCATGCGGTATTCATCGGCCCGCATCTATTCTGCGCTCCACGCGGCCGGTATTGGCGTTCCCAAAGAGCAGCTGGACCTGCTGTTCCTTTACTCCGGCGCGCGCAAGGGCTGTGACCCTTCCTGGAAGATGTCGCCGGAGGAGCTGCTTAATTTTGTGGCCGACACCCTCATCGTGAACCCCGCCCTGGCCGGTTTCATCCCGGACAGCACGCGCACCCTGGTTACAGAAGCCCGCGAGGAACTGCTCTCCGGCGTGGGCCAGCTTTGCGGACCGGACTATTCCGGCGCCGTACTCATCAGCACCTACGCCCCGGAAAGCGACAGCACATCTACTTATGTGCAGCAGTTAAGGCGATTGGCCAATGACGCCCTCCCTGAACCCCACTACTGGATTGGAGAATCGGAGATGTACAAGGAACTGGAGGAAGGCTTCCCGCAGGAGCTCCTTATCCTCACGCTCATGACTATTCTGGCCATCTTTGTAATTGTGGCCATCAACTTCCGCTCCGTCTTTATCCCCATCCCGCTGATTATGACCATCCTGTCCGGCGTATACGTGAACGTATGGGCCAGCGGCCTGGGCGGCAACACCATGTATTACCTGTCTTACCTTATTATACAGGGCATTCTGATGGGCGCCACCATAGACTATACCATCCTCTTCACGCACTATTACCGTGCCGCCCGCAAGGAGGCCGATGTGGCCCCCTCCATTGCCGGAGCCTTCGAGGGTTCGTCCCATTCCATCCTCACCTCGGGCCTTATCCTCATTATTGTGCCCTATATCATGGCCTTTACCATGAGTGATCCCATGATTGCCGCCATCCTCCGCAGCCTGGGCACCGGCGCCCTGGCCGTGGTGCTGCTGGTAATGTTCGTCCTTCCCGGCGTCATAGCCGCCCTGGACCCGCTGCTCGTGAGCCGTCGGAGCCATTAGTCCATGTGACGTTTTTTTTATACCTTTGCACCCGCTATGAAAATACTTTTTGTAATCAATAACTATTATATTCCGGGTAACGGGATATCGGCATCGGCCCGCCGCACCGTGGCAGCCCTGAAAGCCATTGGTGAAGACGTACGCATCCTGGCCGGTCCCAATCCGGACTCCAAGGGTCCTCAGCCCGATTTTCCGCTGAAAGAATTCAAATTTCCCATCTTCCAGCCCATCATTGAATCCAGCGGCTTCTCCTATGCCGACGGAGACATGAAGGTGATAGAGGAAGCGGTCCGCTGGGCCGATGTAGTACACCTGGAGGAAACCTTCGTGCTGCAGTGGAAAGCTATCAAGGCGGCCCAAAAAATGGGCAAACCCCTTACGGCCACTTTCCATATGTTCCCCGAGAACCTGATTTATTCGCTGGGAATTGGTCCGCTCCGCAATTGGAAGTGGATCAACCGTACCCTCCTCAAGGCCTGGAGGAAACATATCTATAACGAATGCTCTTTTGTGCAGTGCCCCACCGAAACGGTGCTGGACCGCCTGCGCCGGTATCACTTCAAAGCCAAGCTGGGGGTCATTTCCAACGGCATCATCCCGGACAAGTGCCTACGGCCGCAGACGCCCCCGGAAAGCTATCTGGATCCGGAGCGCGTCTTTGACATCCTCTACATTGGCCGGCTTTCCCATGAGAAAGACCAGCCCACGCTGATGGAAGCCATGCGTTACAGCAAATACGCCAAACGCATCCGCCTGCATTTTGCCGGCAATGGCCCCCAGGGCAAGCGTTACAAGAAATTGGCAAAGAAACTGTATCAGGAAGGCGTGCTTGCCTATGAGCCCGTCTTCAGCTTCAACACCCGGGACGAACTCCGCCAGATGGCCGCCAAGGCCGACCTGTGCCCCCACTGCGCCCCCATCGAGGTAGAAGGCCTTTCCATCATGGAAGCCATGCAGCAGGGTGCCTGCCCCATCATCGCCGTCAGCCCGTACAGCGGTACTTCCCAGTTTGCCCTGGGCCGCCACTGCAAGTTCCCTGCCCAGAACCCCGAGGCCCTGGCCGAACGCATAGATTTCTGGCTGGATCATCCCCAGGAGCGCTGGGAGATGGGCCTTCGTCACGCCCAGTCCATGGAGCAATACGACATTGAAAAGTCGGCCATAGCTTTCCGGGACGCCTTGGCCGCCACGCTGAAATAAGAATGAAAGACCGCAAACTGCTGAACATAGAACTGGGCCGCATTACGGCCGATGAGTACGTGCATGACCGCCCGGAGAGTGGCGTGGTGCTGGTGCTGGACAACATCCGCAGCGCCCACAACGTGGGCAGTGCCTTCCGCACGGCCGATGCCTTTGGCGTGGACAAGGTCTACCTGGGCGGCATCTGCCCGGTGCCCCCGTCCCCGGAACTCCGCAAAGTAGCCCTGGGGGCCGAAGAAGTAGTCCCCTTTGAGCACGTACAGGATGTAGTGGCGCTGGTGAAAAAGTTGAAGGCCGATGGCTATACCCCAGTGGCGGTGGAGCAGACGGTGAACTCCGTGAAGCTGGATGCTTTCCGGCGGGATCCTTCGGCCCGTTATGCCCTGGTTTTCGGCAATGAGGTGGACGGCGTGCAGCAGGCTGTAGTGGACGCCTGCGACTTTGCCCTGGAAATTCCCCAGCAGGGAACCAAGCATTCCCTCAATGTGAGCGTTTCCGTGGGGGTTGTCCTCTGGGGTATTCGAAAGTAAAAAAGCCTCCCGGCCGGGAGGCTTTTTCGTTTAGTCCAGGCTGTGAATGGCCAGGCCACTTCGGAGCTTGGGCTCGAACCAGGTGGTCTTGGGCGGCATGATATTGCCGGTATCGGCAATGTTGATGAGCTGCTGCATGGACACCGGGTACAGGGCAAAGGCCACCTTCATCTCTCCGGAATCTACGCGGCGGGAGAGTTCCTCGAGGCCGCGGATACCGCCTACGAAATCGATGCGGTTGGAGGTGCGGAGGTCCTTGATGCCCAGGATCTTGTCCAGGACCAGGTTGGAGAGGATGGTTACGTCCAGGACGCCGATAGGGTCGTTGTCGTTGTAACGGCCGGGCTTGGCGGTGAGGCTGTACCACACTCCTTCAATATACATGGAGAAGTTGTGCAGGCCTTCCGGATGGTAAATCTCGCTGCTCTTGCGCTCCACAACAAAATCCTCTTCCAGGGCTTTGAAGAACTCCTGGGTGGAAAGACCGTTCAAGTCTTTCACCACACGGTTGTAGTCTATGATGGCCAGCTGGCTCTGAGGGAAGCAGACGGCCATGAAGAAGTTGTACTCCTCGTTGCCGGTGTGGTGGGGGTTCTGGGCCTTCTTCTCCGCGCCCACGCGGGCTGCGGCAGCGGTGCGGTGGTGACCATCGGCCACATAGAAGGCATCTATATCCTTGGTGAAGATTTCCGTGATGCGGGCGTTCACCGCGTCTTCGTTAATAACCCAGAAGGTGTGGGTGAAGTTGTTTTCGTCCACAAATTTGTACTCTGGCTCTCCGGCAGCGGTCTTGGCAATGATCTCTCCCAGCTCTGCGTGGTCCTTGAAGGCAAAGAACACGGGCTCTATGTTGGCATTCTGGATGCGAACGTGAACCATGCGGTCGTCTTCCTTTTCCTTGCGGGTGAGTTCATGCTTCTTGATAATGCCGTTGGCATAGTCGTCCGTATGGGCGCAGAGGACAATGCCGTACTGCGTGCGCTTGCCCATGGTTTGGGCATACACATAGTACTTCTCCTTTTCCTCGCGTACCAGCCAGCCGCGCTCTTTCCAGAGCTTGAAGTTCTCTACAGCCTTGTCGTAGGTGCGCTGCTCGTGTTCTCCGGCAATGGGGTTAAAGTCAATCTCCGGCTTGGTAATGTGCAGGAGGCTCTTTTCTCCGGCCATGGCTTTGGCTTCCTCGGAGTTGAGGACATCGTACGGCGGGGCGGCCACCTCGGTGACCAGGTTCTTGGGGGGCCGAATGGCCGCAAAAGGTTTTACGCGTACCATATTACTTATTCACTTGGAAACGGGTGTTACCGGTAGCAAAGAAATCCACAATCTGACGGGCGGCGGCCAGGCCGGCGTTTACGTTGGCTTCGGCCGTCTGGGCACCCATCTTCTTGGGCGTGGCGAATACGCGGGGGCCGAAGGCTTCCTGCAGGGCAGCGTAGTTGTCCGGCATTACGTCGGCCACATATTTGAGGTCCGGGCGGTCCTGGAGAGCCTTGAACAGGCCTTCTTCGTCAATCACCTCTTTGCGGGCGGTGTTCACCAGCGTAGCGCCCTTGGGCATCTTGGTAATAAGATCGTAGCCGATGCTCTTAATGGTGGCGGGCAGGGCGGGGATGTGGATGGAGAGATAGTCGGCCTGGCTATAGAGCTCCTCTACAGAGTGCACGGGGGCGGCACCGCCGGCCACAATTTGCTCATCCGTGAGGAAGGGATCCAGGGCGTGGATGGTCATGCCCAGAGCCTTGGCCTTCTGGCCCACCAGGCGGCCCACGTTACCGTAGGCCTGAACGCCCAGGCGCTTTCCCTGGAGTTCGGAACCGGTGGCGGGGGTGAACTGGGTGCGGGCCATGAAAATCATGAGGCCTAGGGCCAGTTCTGCCACGGCGTTGGAGTTCTGGCCGGGGGTGTTCATCACCACAATGCCGCGTTGGGTGGCGGCATCCAGGTCCACGTTGTCGAAGCCGGCGCCGGCACGCACCACAATCTTGAGCTTGGGAGCGGCAGCCATCACTTCCTCGGTCACTTTGTCTGAGCGGATAATCATGGCTTCTACATCGGCCACGGCCTTTACCAGGTCTTCCTGGGCTTCGTATTTTTCCAGCTTCACTACTTCGTGACCACCTTCGGTAAGGATGGACACAATGCCTTCAACAGCCTTTGCGGCGAAGGGTTTCTGGGTGGCGAGTAAAACCTTCATTATTTCTTCAGTTTTTCAAATTCTTGCATGCAGTCTACCAGAGCCTGAACGTCTTCCACGGTGCAGGCGTTGTACAGGGAGGCGCGGAAACCGCCCACGGAGCGGTGGCCCTTGATGCCCACCATACCGCGCTCTTTGGCAAAGGCGAAGAATTCGTCCTGCAGCTCTTCCTTGCCGGGAGCCATCACGAAGCACACGTTCATGAGGGAACGGTCTTCCTTGGCGGCGGTGCCCACAAAGAGGGAGTTGCGGTCAATTTCTCCGTAGAGCAAATCGGCCTTTTTCTGGTTGATTTTCTGGATGGCCTCTACGCCGCCCACGCTCTTGATCCACTTGAGGGTTTCGTTCATCACGAAGATGTTGAATACCGGGGGAGTGTTGAACATGGAGAGCTTATCGATGTGGGTGCGGTAGTCCAGCATGGTGGGAAGGTGACGGGTTACCTTGCCCAGGGAATCTTTCTTGATGATGGCGAAGATGACGCCGGCCGGGCCCACATTCTTCTGGGCGCCGCCGTAAATGAGGTCATACTTGCTTACATCTACAGGGCGGGACATAATGTCGGAGGACATATCGGCAATGAGGGGGCAGGGGCAGTCCATGTCCGTCTTGATTTCCGTACCGTAGATGGTATTGTTGGTGGTGATGTGGAGATAATCCAGATCTGCGGGAATTTCGAATCCCTTTGGGATATAGCTGTAGTTCTTGTCCTTAGAGCAGGCAATGGCATAAGCCTCGCCAATACCCTGGGCCTCTACCAGGGCCTTGTGAGCCCACACGCCGGTGTCCAGATAGGCGGCCTTCTTCTCCAGGTAATTCATGGCCACATAGAGGAACTGCAGGGAGGCACCGCCGCCCAGGAATACTACCTCATGTGTGTCGGGAATGTGCAGGAGTTCTCTCCACAGGGCGCGGCACTCGTCCATAACTGCATCCCACTCCTTGGTGCGGTGGGAGATGGACAGAACGGAGATGCCGGTGCCGCTGAAGTCCTTCAGGGCAGCAATGGCATTGTCAATGGCCACCTGGGGCAAAAGGCAGGGGCCTGCATTGAAAACATGAACTTTTTTAGACATGGTTTATTGTGTTGCTAAATTGTTACTAGTTTGGGTTCGAAAGTTAAGAATTTTTATTTGAAAAACCTATATTTCTTCCAGTTTTGCAGAATTCTCCATCTTTTGGATAAAATCTTCTACCGCGACCAGCCGTACGCTGGTTTCCAGGGAGCAGGACTCTCCGAAGCTTTGCGCCTTCTGCGGCAGGTCCATATCTTTGAGCACCTTCATCACGGCATTCATGGAAAGGTAGTCAAACTGCACGCGGAAGTGCCTGCAGGCAATCTTTTCAACTATTTGGGCCGATGAAAGGGCGTCTGCCGTGGAAGTTTTGTACGCGCGGATGAGCCCTGGAATACCCAGCTTGATGCCGCCGAAATAGCGCACTACCACCACCAGAATATCGCTCAGGCCGATGGAATCTATCTGCCCCAGGATGGGCCTTCCCGCACTGCCGGAGGGCTCTCCGTCGTCGCTGGCGCGCCACACATCTCCTTTATATCCCAGCCGATAGGCAAAGCAGTGGTGCCGGGCGTCGTGGTATTCCTTTTTCAGGCCGGCCACGATGGATTTCACTTCCTCTTCCGTTTCCACAGGATAGGCCAAGGCTATGAAGCGCGAGCCGTTGTCCTTGAAAAGGCCCTCGGAAGGCGCAGCGATGCTCTTGTATTGGTCCTGCATTTCCATCTCTACGAAAGTAGTGTTTTTTAAGATAATTTGCAACGGAACCGGAAAAAAGAACTATCTTTGAATTATGGTATTCAAGTTAAGAGTAACCCTGACGGGTATCAAAGGATTTTTCAGAGTATATCACGTGAACGGCGCCACCACGCTGTACACCCTTCATAAGCAAATAAGAGCAGACCTGGAGTTCCCCCAGGACCAGCTCATCATGTTCAAAGGCCTGGATTTCGAAGGCGCCGTTGTGGGCCGATGGGGCCTGTTCGACTTGGGTAGCGGCACTGTGGACCAGATGCCCCTGGAGAAGGCCATCAAGGAAGGAACAGACAGCTTCGTCTATTTCTACGATGTCACCAACAAAAAGAGCGTGAACATCCAGGTGGAAGGAGAAGTGGAAGGGGTGAAAGTAAATCCGGACTTCCCCGTGCTGGCAGAAACCAAGGGCCCCAATCCCATCGAATTCGAAAACGGCTACGTAGCTTTCGAAGATCTTCCGGACACCCAGCGTCACTTGCCCGGAGAGGATGATGACGAAGACTTCGACGACGAAGACCTCGGAGAAGAGGAGGAAGAGGAAGAAGACGAGGACGGAAAGGAAATCTACGACGAGGACGAGCAGTAGCCCATGCCCCGGCGCCTTGAGATCATACTGGGTCCCACCGCTGTTGGAAAAACCGGCTATGCCATCAAGCGTGCGCTGGAGGTAGGCTCTCCCGTCATCTCCTGCGATTCCCGCCAGATTTACAAAGAACTCAGAATTGGCACGGCAGTACCCTCCCGTCGGGAGCTGGCTGCCGTGAAGCATTATTTCATAAGAACCGTTCCCATTACCCGCAACTACACCGCCGGTATCTATGAGGCCGAGGCCCTGAACCTGGTAAACCAGCTTTTCGACCAAGGCCACGAGACCCTGGTGATGTGCGGCGGTTCCATGCTGTATATAGATGCCTTCTGCTACGGTCTGGACGATTTTCCGGAGGTGCCGCTGCAGTTAAGGGAGCACCTGATGGAATGCCTCAGGGACGAAGGTGTGGAGGTTCTGGCCAATGAGCTCAAGGAGCTGGACCCCGTGTCTTACGAAGAGCTGGACCTTTCCAACGGCCAGCGCGTCATCCGCGCCCTGGAGGTGAGCATGTACACCGGCAAGCCCTTCTCTTCCTTCAAGACCCGCCGCTTCAAGGAACGGAATTTTGAAATTGTGAAAATCGGCCTGGAACGGCCCCGTGAGGAGCTTTACGAGCGCATCAACGCCCGCGTGCTCAAGATGATGGACCAGGGCCTGGAGGCCGAAGCCCGTAAAATGCTCCCGTACCGGGACCTGCCCGCCCTGCAGACCGTGGGCTACCGGGAAATGTTCGAGTACTTTGACGGAAAGTGCGACCGGGATACCGCCGTCCGCCATATCCAGTCCAACACCCGCCACTACGCCAAGCGCCAGCTAACCTGGTGGCGCAGGGATAAAGGTATTCAGTGGATCAAGGCCGAATAGCTTTCGTTCAAAGTACTATTGCCAAATCAATACGCAGGAGGCAATTCTAGGCCAGAAGTTTGGCGATTTGTTTATCCGTGGCTTCGGGAACGTGGCTGCGGATTTTGTTTATTGATGAAAATATGGCATGACACAAGTCGTTCGTTTGACATTTAGTCTCCGGATTCTTCACGGAGGGTATATATAACGCCTGGTAACAAGACGTGCCTCCAGTGCTCACGGAGATGGGTGTGGTGGTGAGGGGTAGGGGTGCCGGAGGGC
>DFLI01000101.1:0-1654 GCA_002373715.1 Bacteroidales bacterium UBA3623 | reverse complement strand
GCCCTCCGGCACCCCTACCCCTCACTATTGGCGAAATCTCCCAACAACTTATAAAGAGATAATCAAATACTTAGACGATAGAATCGACCTGAATATTCCATCTTCCTAATCCTGGCCGTATATACCTCTCTAGGCCAAGGATTATTGAATCCATCCTTGCTCTTTATAATAGTTGGCCACATCTTCTTTGAACCGCTCTTTGTCAAAATTTTTCAAACGTTTAGGTAGTTTGTCTAGAAGGTCCAATGCTTTAAGCGATTCTTTGGCAAGGATGCACTTAGCTTGTTCGTCATCTGCCTCGATGAATTTATCAAACAATTCTCCATCGAAGCGAATCTCAATAACAAAACGTTTTTTCCATTCCCAAAAAACGGGTTCTCCGGTTAGTAAGCTATACCCAGATGTATACTCAATATACTTTGGTTTTCTGGCATTAAACCATTTCTCGTAACCAGGGCGAGTCTTAATCAATATGATTAGTATGGCGACATTTTGCACATCTGCCCCATAATCTCTTTCAACAAAAGTGTTCTCAAGATATCTTTTTGAGAAGTTATCTATAAATAATTGTTTCTGAAATGAAAGGGTTTCACCTTCCAAAGACTTTATCTCGAAAATCATTATCTGAAAATTTTATTTCCGGGTGGCAAATGCCCGTTGGAAAAAAAATATCTATATATTTTAATCTTTTCTTGTATCTTACACTCTCGCTGTGAACCAACATATTCTATATCCATTTTCAAACCGTGCGCTATTCGCCATTCTTGAGAATACCTCGTATCCGTGTGGGTAGTCTCTCCATATTTCCAGACATCTCCAGTGTTCAGGAACACAATTCCCCCTCCATATGTGTATGAGGTGTAGTAACCAGGTTGTGTTGCTATTAAAGCATATTGCACACCTTGCGGCCCTGGCTTTCGCTGTTCTAGTGCAGCTATTTCTCTTGACATTTTATCATAATAATACGAAGCTCCTACTATAGCATAAATACCCCATTTAGGAAGGCAGACATCAGATGGATCCGGCACACTTATATCAACGGTAAAAAAACCAGCTATAGCCTGCATAACACCACTTGAACTATAGCTCGTTGAGGAATAACTCGCCGCTAATACTTGATTACCATTAGAATCAGTGTACCCATTGCTATCCATTAGGCTAGAACGCAATTTTAGATACCTGCTTTCACTTTTTTGCCACCTTCTCTTGAGGCGATTGAATTGATGTTGAGTTACTTCAACCGTATCGTAGTATCCGTCATCGATTTCAATAAGAGCACCGTCAACGATATAGAATGTGAGCCCTTCCGGATCAATCACATTCCCCGGACTCCCCGCACAATACAGATAAGGAGTGAAATGATAATAGCTTTCCGCCATAGGATCCTGGCTGAGCCATATGGCTGTTCCGGGCGAATAGAGCCTGGCTCCGAAGTCCAGATATTTGTCCGCGCCGATGGATAGTGCTCCCAGGGCTGTGCCGGTTATTTCCTTGCCGCCGAAGCGGAAACGCTTCTCTGAGTTGTCAGTAGAGCTGCTGGAGGTCCAGCTGCGGGTTACGGAGCCATAAGGGTAGTAATCATACCTCTGACGGATAGCTCCGGAAGCGTCCTTTACAACGCGCACGCTTCCCAGATGGTCTGTGACGTAGTAAA
>DFLI01000021.1:711-7619 GCA_002373715.1 Bacteroidales bacterium UBA3623 | reverse complement strand
CTTTGGTGCAGCGGCGCCTGCCTGATGGTGCGAGCCAGAGTCTGGAAGGCCCTGGGAGGCCTGGATGAGCGATTCTTCGCCCACATGGAAGAGATAGACCTTTGCTGGAGAATGCAGCTGAGGGGCTGGAAAGTAACCCTGGTTCCCGCTTCAAAGGTGTATCACATTGGCGGCGGCACCCTTTCCAACGAATCTCCTTTCAAGCTTCGCCTGAACTTCAGAAATAATCTGTTGTTACTGGAAAATAACCTACCCAGTACATTGGGCAGCCGCTTTAAAACCCGCCTCAGAATCTTCACCAGAATGTGCCTGGATGGCCTTTCGGCCCTGGTATACCTGTGCAAGGGGCAGTGGAGTTTCTACAAGGCGTTGGTGCAGGCGCACCGCGAGTACCGCCAGTTGCGCCGCCCCGGAGAGTTGCTTCCGGATGCCCATCGGCCCGAAGGATTGTACAAGGGTTGGATAGTCCCTAAAGGACTATTCGGGAAAATTTAGTATCTTTGCAAATTCGAAGGGATATTTTATAAGTCCCTCCCCCGAGGGGAGGGGTTTCGGGAGGGGGTAACGTTGACTTTTTTTTCTTAATTTTTTGAAAAAAAATGAAGATAATCATCGAAGGCGCCGGACAAGTTGGTTCCCACTTGGCAAAGATGCTGAGTGCTGAAGGCAGTGACGTCACCGTCCTGGACGACGACGCCGAGCGCATCCGCACCCTGTCCACACAGGCCGATGTAGCCACCCTCCTGGGGCCCAACAGCTCCATTCCGCTGCTGCAGGATGCCGGCTGCGCCAAGGCAGACCTTTTCATTGCCGTCAATCCCCTCAAGGACCAGAGCGTAAACATCGTGAGTGCCCTGCTGGCCAAAAAGCTGGGCGCCAAGCGTGTGATTGCCCGTATAGACGACGAAGACTACCTCTCCCCCGAAAACAAGATCCTGTTCAAGGACATGGGCATGGACATGGTCTTCTACCCCGAGAAAAGCGCCAGCGACGAAATCCTGGAGATGCTGCGCCACAGCTCTTCCACAGATTCCATGGACTTTGCCCGCGGCAAGCTGCAGCTGGCCGTTTTCAAGCTGGACGACGATTCCCCGCTTCTGGACATGAACGTAAAGGACTTCGCCCACAAGGTGAAAGAACAGCATCCTGAGGCCGAATTCCGCATTGTAGCCATCTCCAGAGGAGGAAAAACCATCATCCCCAGCTTCGATACCGGCTTCAAATACCTCGACTACCTGTACATCATCTGCCGCCGGGAGGCCATGGAGCCCCTGGTTAAGTATGTGGGTAAGGACCAGGTGGATATCCGCCGCGTCATGATTCTGGGAGGAAGCGAAATTGGCGTAATGGTAGCAGAGCGTCTGGCCGCCCAGAAGGTGGACGAGGTAAAGCTCATCGAGATTAATCCCCAGCGCTGCCGCACCCTGTCGGCCGCCCTTCCCAGTGAGGTGAATGTCACCTGCGGGGACGCCCGTGATTCGGATTTCCTCCTGGAAGAGGACATCAAGGGATACCAGGCCGTACTGGCCGTCACCGGCAACGACGAGGTGAACATCCTCACCTGCGTAGTGGCCAAGAAGATGGGCGTACCCCGTGTCATAGCCCAGGTAGAGAACCTGGATTACATCCGCCTGGCAGAAGAAATGGGCGTGGACAGCGTGGTGAACAAGAAGCTCATCACCGCCAGCCGCATCTTCAAGTTCACCCTGAGCGACAAGGTACGTTCCGTGCGCTACATGAGCGGAACGGATGCCGAGGTGCTGGAATACACCGCCGCTCCGGGCTCCAAGATAACCAAAGACCTTCTCAAGGATATCGAGTTCCCCAGCAATGCCATCATCGGCGGTGTCATCCGCGGAGGAGACAGCTTCATTGCCGTGGGCCATTCCCGCATAGAGCCTTACGACCGCGTGGCCGTATTCGCCCTGCCCGATGCCGTGAAGGAAGTAGATAAAATGTTCAAATAGCATATATGAGTATTCAAAGTGAAAACATCCAGAAGCTGGTAGAAAGGCGCGCCAAAGCCCGCTTGGGCGGTGGCGAAAAGCGCATCGAAGCCCAGCATGCAAAAGGCAAAAAGACGGCAAGAGAGCGCCTGGAACTCCTGTTGGATCCCGGCAGCTTCGAGGAGTACGACATGTTTGTCCGGCACCGCTGCACCAACTTCGGGATGGAGCAGTCCCATACCGACGGAGACGGCGTGGTTACCGGTTGCGGTACCATCGGCGGCCGCCTGGTATACGTATTTGCCCAGGATTTCACGGTTACGGGCGGTTCCCTGTCCAAGACCATGAGCGAGAAAATCTGCAAGGTCCAGGACATGGCCCTGCGTAACGGCGCCCCCTGCATCGGCCTGAACGATTCCGGCGGTGCCCGTATCCAGGAAGGCATTGATGCCCTGGCCGGCTACGGAGAAATCTTCGAGCGCAATATTCTGAGCAGCGGTGTGGTTCCCCAAATTAGCTGCATCATGGGTCCCTGCGCGGGCGGTGCGGTGTATTCTCCCGCCCTCACGGACTTCACCCTCATGGTTAAGAATACCTCCTACATGTTCCTCACCGGCCCGGCCGTTGTGAAGAGCGTAACGGGAGAGGTGGTTAACCAGGAAGAGCTGGGCGGCGCCTCCGTGCACGCCTCCAAGAGCGGTGTCACCCACTTTGCGGCCGATACGGAGGAACAGGCCATTGCCACCATCAAGGAGCTCATTGGATACCTACCCCAGAACAATCTGGAAATGGCTCCTTTCAAGGAAACAGCAGACCCTGTGAACCGCGTGGACGACGCCCTCAACAGCATAGTACCGGACAACCCCAACAAGGCCTACGACATGTATGCCGTTATCCGCAGCATCGTGGACGACGGCGCCTTCCTGGAGGTGCATAATGAATTTGCCAAGAACATCATCGTGGGATTCGCCCACATGAACGGACGCAGCGTGGGTATCGTGGCCAACCAGCCTGCCGTACTGGCCGGTGTGCTGGACATCAATGCCAGCCGCAAGGCCGCCCGCTTCGTGCGTTTCTGCGACGCCTTCAACATCCCGCTGGTCACCCTGGTAGACGTTCCCGGTTTCCTCTGCGGCACGCAGCAGGAATACGGTGCCATCATCACCAACGGCGCCAAACTCCTGTACGCATACGGTGAAGCCACCGTTCCCAAGGTCACCGTCACCCTGCGAAAGGGCTACGGCGGCGCCCACATCGTGATGAGCTGCAAGCAGCTGCGCGGAGACGTCAACTACGCCTGGCCCAGCGCCCAGATAGCCGTCATGGGGGCCGATGGCGCCGTGAACGTGCTCTACGCCAAGGATATGAAGGAAAACCCGGAGAATGCCCAGGCCATCTTCGAGGAAAAGAAAAAGGAATACGAAGAACTCTTCTCCAACCCCTACCAGGCTGCCCAGAAGGGTTACATAGACGATATCATTGAGCCGCGCAACACCCGCTTCCGCGTAATCCGCGCCCTGGAGCAGCTTGCCGGCAAACGTCAAGAAATTCCCGCCAAGAAACATGACAACTTACCTCTTTAATTTCCTTCTCACGGCAGGCGGGGACCGCATGATGCAGACGGACCCGCACGGCTGGACGCTCACCCTCATCAGCGTGACGGTGGTGTTCAGCGCGCTCACCGTACTGTACTTCGTTTACAGCCTCTCCGGCAGCATCTTCTCCGGTAAGTTCAAGCGCACCCCAAAGCCCAAGAAGGGAACGGCCGACGCCGAAGTGGCCGCCGCCATTGCCCTGGCCCTGGACATGGAGTGCTCCGGAGACGAGTATGCCGCCATTGCCACGGCCGTGCATCTGTACCTGAACGACGCCATCCACGACGTGGAGCCCGGCATAGTCACCATTACCCGCACCAACACGGGCTGGAATGATAAATCCCTGACTTTTAGAAAATATCCCAGATAATATATCACACCATGAAAGAATATAGGTTCAAAATTAACGGTAAAGAGTATCAGGTAGCTATCGGAGAGGCCGATGGCAATATGCTCAACGTGAATGTTAACGGAGCCAACTATCAGGTAGAGCTGGAGAACGCTCCCGTCGCCGCTCCTGTGCAGGCTGCCCCCGTGGCCCAGGCTGCTCCCGCAGCTGCCCCCGCCGCCGCTCCCAAGGCCGCCGGCGCCGGCACCACCATCAAGAGTCCCCTCCCCGGCATCATCATTTCCGTGGACGTGAAGGAAGGCCAGGCCGTCAAGCGCGGTCAGAAGCTGGCCGTGATTGAAGCCATGAAAATGGAGAACGACATTCTCTCCGAGGTAGACGGCACCGTTACCGCCATCCACACCCGCAAGGGAGATTCCGTACTGGAAGGTGCAGACATTGTAACCATCGGCTAATGGATACCATTTTAGACAGCCTCCGGCAGTTCTGGCAGTTCACGGGTTTTGCCAATTGCACTTGGCAGCACCTGGTGATGATTGTCATCGGCCTTATCTTCATCACATTAGGCATTGTGAAGAAGTGGGAGCCGCTTCTGCTGGTGCCCATCGGCTTTGGCATTATCATCGGCAACATTCCCCTCTTCTTCGATCCCGAAACCGGCATGGGTCTGAAGATTGGCATTTATGAAGAGGGCTCTGTGCTCAATATCCTGTACCACGGCGTACGCAACGGCTGGTACCCGCCCCTTATCTTCCTGGGGATAGGCGCCATGACAGATTTCAGCGCCCTTATCTCGCAGCCCCGGCTCATCCTCATCGGTGCCGCCGCGCAGCTGGGTATCTTCGGCGCATATCTGCTGGCCCTCACCTGCGGCTTCCTGCCTAACGAAGCCGGTGCCATCGGCATTATCGGCGGCGCAGACGGCCCCACGGCCATTTTCCTGAGTTCCAAGCTGGCTCCGGAACTGATGGGCGCCATTGCCGTATCGGCCTATTCCTACATGGCCCTTGTGCCCGTGATCCAGAAACCCATCATGCTGCTCCTCACCACCAAGAAGGAGCGCCTCATCCGCATGAACAAACCGCGCGTCGTAAGCCAGCGGGAGAAGATTATCTTCCCCATCGTAGGCTTTATCTGCACGGCTTTCATAGTTCCCTCCGGCCTGCCGCTGCTGGGTATGCTCTTCTTTGGTAACCTCCTGAAAGAGAGCGGTGTAACCAAGCGCCTGGCCGCCACGGCCGGTGGCCCGCTCATCGACGTAGTGACCACCCTCATCGGCCTCACCGTGGGCGCTTCCACCCAGGCCGATGTGTTCCTGAGCGGCCGCTCCGTCCTCATCTTCGGACTGGGCCTGGCTTCCTTCGTGATTGCCACCACCTTCGGCGTGGGCTTCGTGAAGTTCATGAACCTCTTCCTGAAAGAGGGCAAGAAGATTAACCCGCTCATCGGCAATGCCGGTGTGTCCGCCGTGCCGGATGCCGCACGCGTATCGGAAACCGTAGGCTTGGAATGCGACCCTTCCAACCACCTGCTCACCCACGCCATGGCCCCCAATGTGGCCGGTGTGATTGGCTCGGCCGTAGCCGCCGGTATCCTGCTGGGATTCCTCGGATAGTTTAACGTACTTAATAACCATGCTATTCTCTAAAAAACTGATTTACTTTGCAGCAGCGGCCCTTATGCTGGCCTCATGCTGCACCAAGGAAGAGAGCGGCATCCGCCGCGTCTCCCCTCTCTCCGAGGGAATGGACCCTGTCCGCCTCACCCTCATCGACAGCGCCGTAAACGCTTCCATCGCCGCCGGAGAAATCCCCGGTGCCGTGGTGGGTGTAGTGCGTAACGGCCACCTGGTCTACGAAAAAGCTTTTGGCTACAAGTCCCTCATTCCCGAAAAGGACACCATGACGGTAGAGACCATGTTTGACTTGGCTTCCGTATCCAAGTGCGTGGGGACCACCCTTTCCTTCATGCAGCTGGTAGAGCAGGGCAAGGTTCGCCTGGTAGACCCCGTGAACCTCTATTTCCCGGACTTCAAGCCCTGGGAAGACCCGGAGACCCACGAGACGGTAGATATCACCGTGCAGGACCTCCTCACCCACTCCTCCGGCCTGGCCGCCTATCTGCCCAACGTATCGGCCTATATTGCGGAATTCGGCATTAACAGCCCGGACTCCCTCATGATGTATATCTCTACGCGCATCAAGCGTAACTTCCGTCCCGGCACCCAGCAGCTCTACAGCTGCCTCAACTTCATCACGCTGCAGAACATCCTGGAAAAGGTTACCGGCGAGCGTCTGTGCGACTACGCCCAGAAGAACGTCTTCGACGTGCTGGGCCTCAAGCACACCACCTACTTCCCGCTGTATGGCGAGGCCCCCTGCCGTCCCGGTCTGGAAGAGCTGGCAGAGCTTTGCGCCCCCACCGAGGAGCAGGCCGACGGCCACGTGCTCAAGGCCGAAGTCCACGACCCCACCGCCCGCCTGGCCAATGCCGGAAACTCCGGTAACGCCGGCGTCTTCTCCAACGTGGAAGACCTGGCCATTGTGGCAGCGGCCCTGCTGAACCACGGCCAGTATCACGGAAAGCGCATCCTGAGCCGCCTCACCGTAGATAAGATGTTCACCGTGCCCGAGACCAACGCCTACGAGGTGGCCCGTGCCCTGGGCTGGGACACCTATTATACCGGTCCCTACACCAGCGGAGACATCTTCTGCCTGGACGACGTACGCGGTCACACCGGCTACACCGGAACGTCCATGATCCTGGACCCCAACACCTGCACCGCCGTTATCGTATTGGCTCACAGGGTTCATCCTAAGGATGAAGGTTCCACCGGCCGCCTCCGCTCCGTGATAGCCTCCATCGTGGCCAGTTCCATCTTGTAAAAAAGGGTGAATAATTGTCTTTAAAGGGCCACAGACTCTTTTGTTTGTGGTCTTTTTTTGATATATTTGCAAAGATAGCGATTATAAATGCAAAAATTTTAAATATGGACAAACTCCAGGAACTGACCCAGAA
>DFLI01000021.1:0-635 GCA_002373715.1 Bacteroidales bacterium UBA3623 | reverse complement strand
TCAAAAGGAAAAGAAGAGGGCGAAGCCCTTTTAGCCAAGGCTCAGCAGGAAGCAGAAGAAATTGTGAAGAAAGCCCAGGCAGAAGCCGATGCCATTGTGGAAAAGGCCAAGAAAGAGGCCCAGGACCACAAAACCAAAGTGGAGGGAGACGTAAAGATGGCTTCCGCCCAGGCCCTGCAGGCCACCAAGGCCGGCATTGAGGGCATCATCGTGGCCAAAGCCGTAGAGCCCGTGAAGGATCAGCTTTCCAACGCCGCTTTCCTGAAGGAAATCATCACCACCGTGGCCCAGCGCTTCAGCGTCCAGGAAACGGCAGACCTCAGCCTCATCCTTCCGGAGAAACTGCAGAAAGAGCTGGAGCCCTTCGTAAACGGAGAACTGGCCAAAACCCTGGGCAAGGGCATAGAAGCCACCTACTCCAAGAAGGTGGCCGGCGGCTTCAAAATCGGCCCCAAAGATGGCGGCTATTTCATCAGCCTCACAGACGAAGCCTTCCAGGAACTCATTGGAGATTATCTCCGCCCCGCCACCAAGAAAATCCTCTTCGGCTAGCGCATGAGCAATTTCGAGTATATCATTTCCAGCCTTCCCTACCTCACGGCAGACTATAAGTACGAGCAGGGGCAGGGGTTCTA
>DFLI01000120.1 GCA_002373715.1 Bacteroidales bacterium UBA3623 | reverse complement strand
GGGGGCGCCATCGGCCAGGTTCAATGCACGGAAACAGCCGTCGGATGCGCCGATAAACACCTTCCCCTTGTAGATGACGGGGGAGCCCAGCACGGATTTTCCGGCCTCTGCCTTCCAGCAGATTTCTCCAGTGGCGGCGTTCAAAGCGTAGATAAAATGGTCTGTGCAACCAAAGACCAGCAGACCTTCTGCCACAGCCGGAGTGGAGAAGATTTTTCCGGGGAAGCTCCGGCTCCAGATTTTGGAGCCGTCTTCCAGGCGGATGGCATTCACCGTACCGGATGTGGTGGTATAGTAAGCGGTGTCTCCTTTCCGGGCAAAGCCGGCCACAATGTTGCTCTGCTCCTGGAAACGCCACACTTCCTTCACTTGAGGATACTCCTCATTTACCTCGTAACGCATGTAGGGGTAGGAATCCGGCAGGCCGTGGGCGTCGTACTGCACGGTGTCTTTCAGGGGCTCCAGCCGGGTGGTGTACCAGGGCTCCTGCTGAACAAAGCTTCCGTCCACCTTGCGGCGCTCGGCTATGCTTACTTCTCCCTTGTCTGTAATGCGGAAGATGTTGTAGCCCTCGGGCTTGTTTTTATCGGCCATGGAAGATCGGCCCAGTACGGCGGGGATGCCGTCATAGTTCATCTTGTAATTGTTGTGCCAGTGGCCGCCAATCTCGAACTGGACGCCCACGCGCTTGAGCTCCCGGGTTACGTCAAACCAGTTCAGGACAGAGGTGTCCTGCGGGTAGTGATTGATGAAGATGCTGCGTTCTCCGCCCTTGAGGCCCTTGAGCCACTCCATGCTTTCGCGGGGAAGCAGGGCGGGGGCCATGCGCATGTCCGGACCGCAACTGCAACCCAGGAAGCGCCAACCCTTTTTCCGGAACTCGAACTGCTCGTAGCCAAAAACCTCCCGGAAAGTGTTGCAGCCGCTCTCAGACCATTTGGCGTCGTGGTTGCCGGCCACTACATAATAGGGGTATTTGAGCGAATCCATGATTTCCTTCACGGCGTACAGCTCTGCGTCTGACCCGAAATCCGTGAGGTCTCCTCCGAACAGCACGAAGTCCAGGCTGTCCAGTTGGTTGATGTCCCGGATGCACTCCTTGAGATATTCCACGGAGGGGGCGCCAAAGGAAAAATGGGTGTCCGAAAGGTAAGCGAATCGTACGGGGGCCTGCTTACATGCTACCAGAAGGGAAGTTATGGCCAGGCCCAGAAGGAAGCGTCTGAAATTTTTCATTATTTATTAGTTCTTTCTATACAAATGTAGCAAAAAAATACTAACTTCGCTTCCCGATAACCAACTATTCGCCATGAAAAAGTCTTTCGTCCTTCTGGCCGCCTGCCTGGCCCTTCTGGCAGTCCCCGGGTGCAAGAATGCTCCCAAGAAAACCACTCTCACCCCCGAACAGAAGAATGCCGTTGAGGCTCAGCTTTCCCAGATGAGTCTTCGGGAAAAAGTGGGGCAGCTTTTCTGCACCAGGCCGGAGTCCCTGGACCCTGTGTTTCAGGCTTCCTCCATGGGTATGATGGCCTACCACATGCAGGCCGTGAACGAAGAGACCAAGGCTTTCTGTGAAAAGTATCCCGTGGGCGGCGTTACGCTTTTCTCCCACAACATAGACAATCCCGAGCAACTGAAGGCTTTCACGCGTGATTTACACGCGCTTGCCGGAGCCCCGCTTCTGAGTATAGACGAGGAAGGCGGCCGCGTGGCCCGCATCGGCAACAATGAGAATTTCAACGTTTCCACCTACGCTTCCATGGCTGCCGTGGGCGCCACGGAGGACCCTGGTAAGGCCTATGAGGCCGGCGTTGCCATCGGCTCTTATCTGAAGGAATATGGCTTTGACGTGGACTTTGCCCCGGTGGCCGATGTTAACACCAACCCCAAGAATATCGTCATCGGAGACCGCGCCTTTTCCAACGATCCCAAGAAGGCGGCTCCCATGGTGGTGAAGTTTATGGAAGGTTTGCGCAAGGAGGGTATCGGCGCCTGCATCAAGCACTTCCCGGGCCATGGAGATACTGTAGGAGATTCCCACAAGGAATATGTCCAGTCGGACAAAACCTGGGAAGAACTGCTCAACTGCGAAATGATTACCTTCAAGGCTGCCATCAAGGCCGGTGCTCCCATGATCATGTCGGCCCATGTGGCTCTTCCGAACGTTACGGGAGACAACCTGCCCGGCACCCTTTCCCATTACATCCTCACCGATAAGCTGCGCAAGGAACTGGGCTTCCAGGGTATCATCATTACAGACGCCATGGGCATGAAGGCCATCAGTGACCGCTACAACAGCGGGGAATCGGCCGTGCTTACGCTCCAGGCCGGGGCCGATATCGTCCTTATGCCGGAAGACCTTCCCGAAGCCTTCGAGGCTGTGATGGCTGCCGTTCAGGACGGGACATTGACTGAGGCCAGAATTGACGAAAGTGTCCGTCGCATCCTGGCCCTCAAGCTTTCTCTGAAGGAAAATTAAAGATTATTCTTCTTCTGCCAGTATCTCCTGGGCCCTCTTCAAGGCCAGGGAGATGTGGCTGCAGATATTCTCTTTACCCACCTGCTCATCCATTCCGGCTTTCTGAAGCACCGCCATTACGTTGGGGTTCACACCGGAAAGGACCACTTTTACGCCCAGCTGGGAGCACATGAGGCACATGTTGGACAGGTTGTGCACGCCGGTGGAGTCAATGAACGGAACCTTACGCATGCGGATGATACGCACCTTGGCGCGTTCGTTGGCCCGGGTGTCTCCCATCATCTCCTCAAACTTGTTACCTATACCGAAGAAGTAGGGGCCGTTAATCTCGTACACCTTGGCTCCCTCGGGGATGATCAGGTGCTCCAGGTTGCCCTGGATATCGGTGTCGGCCGTGGGGTCAATCTCGTCACTGATAACGGAGACGTTGGTGGTTTCGGCCATACGCTTCATGCAAAGCAGGCAGGCGATGATGACGCCCACTTCAATGGCTATGGTGAGGTCGAAGATAACAGTGAGGAAGAAGGTTACCAGCAGCACGATGATATCCGACTTGGGGTTACGCAGAATGGCCCTGAAACTGCGCCATTCGCTCATGTTGTAGGCCACTACCACCAGAATACCGGCCAGGCAGGACATGGGAATGTACTGCACCAGGGGCATCAGAAACAGGTAAATGAGGGCCAGGACAATGGCGTGGGCAATGCCGGCAACGGGGGTACGACCTCCGTTGTTGATATTGGTCATGGTGCGGGCGATGGCTCCGGTGGCGGGGATACCGCCAATCAGGGGAGAAACCATATTGGCAATACCCTGGGCTACCAGTTCCTGGTTGCTGTTGTGGTGGTCTCCAATGACACCATCGGCCACGGCGGCGGAAAGCAGGGACTCAATGGCGCCCAGCATGGCAATGATCATGGCGGGCTGTGCCAGGCGGGTAATGCTTTCCCAGGTAATATGGGGCACTTCCGGCTGGGGCAGGGCCGATGAAATGGTGAAGCGGTCGCCGATGGTTTCAATTCCCTCGATGCCCAGAGCCTTCAGGCCCAGGGCGGCCAGCGTCATCAGGATGATAGCTACCAGTGAACCGGGAATGCGGCGGCTCAGCTTAGGGGTCAATATAATAATAAGGATGCTGCAAATGCCCACCAGCAGCGCCCACCAGTTAATGGTGCCGATGTTCTGGGCATAGACCACCCATTTGTCCAGGAATCCGGCGGGAACGCTCTCCACCTGCAGGCCGAACAGATCCTTGATTTGCGTGGCAAAGATGGTGAGGGCAATACCGGAGGTGAAGCCCACCACAATAGGGTAAGGGATGTATTTGATGATGGTTCCCAGATGCAGGACACCCATCAGGATGAGGAAGGCACCGGCCATGAAGGTGGCAATCATGAGGCCGCTCATGCCATACTCTTGGATAATGCCGTAGACAATGACGATGAAGGCGCCGGTAGGGCCGCCGATCTGCACTTTGCTGCCGCCGAAGAAGGAGATGAGGAAGCCGGCCACGATGGCGGTAAGGATACCTGCTTCCGGGGATGCGCCCGAGGCAATGCCGAAGGCGATGGCCAGCGGCAGGGCCACGATACCCACAATGACGCCGGCGAGAAGGTCCTGCACAAGGTTCTGCTTGGTGTAACCTTCCTTGATAGTAGTAAACAGCTTGGGTCTGAAATCACCTTTGATTTCCATATTGTTACGCTTTCTAAATCCGGGGCGCAAAGGTAGCGTTTTTAAAAATTTTTAACAAATATTTTTAAAATATTTTAACAAGGAAAAATTAGCATTTTTCAAAAATATCGCTTGCGATATAAAAATAAAGTCGTATATTTGCATCGTGAACGATATAAATAACAACTAAATATTCAAACATCATGGACTTTAAAAACACTATCCAGATCTCTCAGATGATCATCAACGAGCTTGCCGGCAGCGCTTTCGTACACAAGATGCAGGGTCAACTCTTCAAGAGCCAGGGCTTCACGAAGCTTGGTGAAAAGTATATGGGCCATTATACTGAGGAAATGGCATGGGTTGAGAAATACACCGACCGTCTTCTGGACCTTGGTGTGGTTCCCGAAGTAAAGGTATGCAGCGAGGCTAAGCTTATCGAAGATCCCAAAGCCTACATTGAGGCCGACCACAAACTGCAGAAGGAAGGCGTGGAGACGCTCTACAAGGCCATGCCCGCCCTCGCCGCAGATCCTACTACTTACGACCTTACCAAGGCTTATCTTCTGGACGAGGAAGAGGACCTGTACTGGGACGAGGAGCAGCTGGACCTCATCGGGAAAATCGGTTATCAGAACTGGCTTGTAAAGCAGCTGTAAGATGGCAAAGATTTATGACTTCAAGGCCCTTAACAACAAGGGCGTTGACTTTGACTTCGCTCAGTTCGAAGGCAAGGTCCTGCTGATTGTCAACACCGCATCCAAGTGCGGTTTTACCCCGCAGTACGACGGCCTGGAGGCCCTGTACCAGAAGTATAAGGACAAGGGGCTGGTTATCGTGGGCTTTCCCTGCGACCAGTTTGCCCACCAGGAGCCCGGCTCCGACGAGGAGATTGCTGAATTCTGCCGCCTCAACCACGGTGTTACCTTCCCGCTGATGAAAAAGGTAGACGTGAACGGCTCCGAAGAGAGCCCGGTCTTCACTTACCTGAAATCGGCCGCTCCTACCGAGGAGTACAAGGGTCTCAAGGCTAAGGCCACGCACAAACTGCTGAAAGGCCTGAGCAAGAGCGTGGAAAAGGACAGCGACATCCTCTGGAACTTCACTAAGTTCTTGATTAACAGAGATGGAACTATCGTCAAGCGCTTTGCTCCGGTTGCCGAGCCCGCCTCTTTTGAGAAGGACATTGAAGAAATGCTTTAATGGAAGAAAAATTCAAACTGGAGAACCAGCTCTGTTTCAGGCTGTACACGGCTTCCCGGCTTCTCACCCAGGCGTATCATCCGCTGCTGGGAGAGCGCGGACTTACGTATCCGCAGTACTTAGTACTGCTGGTGCTGTGGGAGAAGGACGCGCAGCCGGTAAACGACATCGCCAAGCGCCTTCTGTTGGAGACCAATACCGTCACACCACTCCTGAAAAGGATGGAGGCCGAGGGCATTGTAATCCGCAGTAAAGGTAAAGAGGATGCCCGCCAGATGATTGTGAAACTGACAAAGAAGGGGCGTGACCTTCAGAAGGAGCTGACCGATGTTCCAGAGACCGTCGGAAACGCCGTCCTCTGCGAGAGTGTAACGCCGGAAAC
>DFLI01000026.1:16048-52656 GCA_002373715.1 Bacteroidales bacterium UBA3623 | reverse complement strand
GGGCTTTTTTGTGACTCCAACAGGACTCAAACCTGTAACCTTTTGATCCGTAGTCAAATGCTCTATTCAATTGAGCTATGGAGCCAGTTAGTTGGCCAATTAGGCCTCCTTATTTTCTACAGTGTAGACTTTCTCGCGGATGCGGGCCTTCTTACCGGTGAGGTCACGGAGGTAGAAGATACGGGCGCGGCGAACCTTGCCACACTTGTTAACCTCAATGCTGTCAATGAACGGGCTCTGGTAGGGGAAAATTCTTTCCACACCAACGCCGCTGGCCATTTTGCGGACGGTGAAAGTTTTGGTGAACGGGTCCATTCCACTGATCTGGATCACGACACCGCGGAACTTCTGAAGTCTCTCTTTATCACCTTCCTTAATTCTGTAGGTAACGGTGATAGTGTCACCGGCCTTGAACTCAGGGTAGGAAGCAACTTTCTCATTCTGGAAAGCCTGCTCTGCAATCTTAATCAAATCCATAATTTCTCTAAATCCTTATGCAACATTGCGGTTTGGCTCCTGACAAGAGGTTGCGTTAATTTTGGGACTGCAAAGATACAATCTTTTTACTAAACCCCAAAACTTTTTCGGGAAATTTTAGAAAATATTTTTCACTTTATCGAAAGTGGCCTTGTCTTCCCTGGTAAGATCCGGGGTGAAGCTGGGATTGTTGCGCATGCTCTCCAGCAATTCCTTTTCGCTCTTGGCAAGCTTATGAGGCACCCACACCTGGAATTTCACATACAGGTCTCCTACTCCCCTGCCATAGCCCTGTACGCTGGGAAGACCCTTGCCACGGAGTTTCACCACCGTGCCACTCTGGGTACCGGGTTCCACCTTTACTTTATAACTGCCGTCCAGGCAGGGAACCGACACCTCGCAGCCCAGCATGGCATCCATGACGGAAATGACGCGGGTGTAGAAAAGGTTGTTGCCGTCCCTCTGCAGCTGGGGGTGCTGGATTTCGTTGATGACCAGCAGAAGGTCTCCGTTGGTGCCTCCATGAGGAGCGGCATGGCCCTCTCCCCTCACGGTGATTTGCATGCCATCTTCTACGCCGGCCGGGATGTGCACACGGACCAGTTCGCGCTTACGCTCCAAACCGGTTCCGTTGCAGCGGCGGCAGGGATTGGTAATGATTTTTCCTTCTCCCTGACACTGGGGGCAAACGCCGATGGTATAGCCAATACCGCCGAACAGGCCGCGCGTTTGCTGACGCACCCGGCCCTGGCCGCCACAGGTGGGGCAGGTTTTGATATCCGCACCGCTCTTGGCGCCCTTGCCGCCACAGTCCTGGCAGGGGCGGGCCCTCTCCAGGGAAATCTCCTTCTCACAGCCGTTGGCAATTTCTTCCAGGGTGAGCTTCACGCTGGTGCGGATGTCGCGGCCGCGTACCACGCGGGGGCCGGCCTCCTGGCCGCCTCCGAACCCGCCGAAACCGCTTCCTCCGAAGCCGCCAAAATCGAAACCGAAGCTGCCTCCGAAGATATTGCGGAGGAAATCGTTGATATCCATTCCGCCAAAGTCGAAGCCTCCGGCACCGCCGCCCATTTGCTCGGCGGCGAAGCCAAACTGGTCGTACTTGGCGCGCTTATCCGGGTCTGAGAGGATGGAATAGGCCTCGGCCGCTTCCTTGAAGTTGTCCTCGGCCGTCTTCTTTTCTGCATCTGTGCCGTTTACCCAACGGTCCGGATGCCATTTGAGCGCCAACTTGCGGTAGGCGCTCTTTATCTCATCTGCGGAAGCTTTTTTATCTACTCCCAGAACCTCGTAATAGTCTCTTTTTGCCATAATTTATGCCCCCACAACTACTTTTGCGTAACGGAGAACCTTGCCTCCCAGGGTGTAACCGGTTTGTACCACGTCAATTACCTTTCCTTTCAAATCCTCGGACGGAGCCGGGAAGGTGGTAACTGCCTCGTGGAGTTCGGTGTCAAAGTCTGCCCCTTTGGCCTCTATTCTCTCCAGGCCCTTGCCTTTAAGATAGGCGTTGAGTTTGCCAAAGATCATTTGAGTGCCTTCCTTGGCAGCCTCGCTGTCCGTGCTCTTTTCCAGATTGGCGAGGGCTATCTCACAGTCGTCCAGGATGGGGAGAAGTCCCTTGATGGTATCCGACGCGGCCGATCCCACCAGAGCCAGTTTTTCCTCTGCCGTGCGGCGGCGGAAGGTGTCAAACTCCGCCATCAGGCGCATATAGTCTGCCTGGATGGCAGCCATCTTCTGACCAGCCTCCTCGGCCTTCTTCTCCACCGCTTCCTTGGCCTCACGGGCTTCTTCCAGCTGCTCATTCAAGCCCTCAATACGGGCTTCCAGGGCTGCCAGCTTCTTGCCATCGGCCATTTCTTCTATATTTTTTCTCTTCTTATCTGCCATATTGTGATAGTTATTTCGGCCCTTTCCCTATCAAATTGTCTGCCATCACAGGGTTCCTGCCATTCTGTCAGTCCTGCGCCGCTCAGGGACAAGGCCTTGTCAAAGGTCATTTTCCCCTGCTCCACCAGAGTATCCAGCCGGTTCAGGTACTTCTCCCGCTGGCTTTTGTTCATGTTGTTCTGCAGGAATTCTTCCAGAGTGGCATCTCCTTTTTGGGCAT
Organism: Bacteroidales bacterium UBA3623; assembly: GCA_002373715.1. Taxonomy (GTDB): domain Bacteria; phylum Bacteroidota; class Bacteroidia; order Bacteroidales; family UBA932; genus Cryptobacteroides. Next base: position 50,066 of record DFLI01000026.1, on the reverse strand, counting down.
TGCAGCAGGGGCAGGAGCAGACTTTGTTGCCGAAGCCATTGCCGCCTCCCCGCGACTTGGGAACAATATGGTCCACTTCCATTTCTTCCAGGCTCACAGGATGCCCGCAGTAGATGCAGTGGCCGGTGGCTTCCCGCCACAGGCGCTCACGTAATTTGAGTTCTCTTTTCATAATGCGCTAAATTGAAGGTTTGTGGAAATAAGGGATACCATTCTCCCGGAACAGGGAGGCCGATGAGGACATGGGAAGGTAGAAGCCCTCCGATTCCTGCTGCAGCCAGATGGCGTATGCCACGAAAGGATTCTGCTCCTGCTGGTGGAACCAGACGCCCGTCACGCTGATGCAGCTGAGGCAGGGCGCCATGCTCTCCAGCAGGTTAAATATGGCCGACAGGCCTCGCCGGTATACTTCGGGAAGGTTCACGGCCTCCTGCCCGTCCGGCATGCCGTCCAAACAGAAGGATTCTCCGTCGTAATGGAGGCGGACTTGCGCCTCATTGAGAGGATAAAGATAATCGTTGAAATGTGCCATAACTCGAATTTTTTCGCAAGATACGGCCGGAAAGAAGGAAACGCCGCATTTTGGCAAGGCTTGCCAAAATTTGGTTTTTTGGATTTTTGTCTGAGAATAAGTACCTTTGGTTAGTTTATGAAACTAACCCATAGCGTGATGGAAAAACAAAGTAACCTTGAAAGACTGTCCGGTTACATCATATTAATCGGAGTTCTGGCCATTGTAGGCGTAGCATGCTGGTATTTCAAAGATGTGTTGGTATACATTATTCTGGCCTTCATCGTATCACTTCTGAGCCGGCCCCTGATGCATCTGTTTCAGAAGGTCCACTTCAAGGGGAAGAGCGCGCCCGACTGGCTCTGGGCCATTGTATCCATCCTGATCGTCATCCTGGGTCTGGTGCTAATGGTAACGCAGGTCATTCCTATCATGGTGAGCATTATCCGGGAGGCCTCGTTCCTGAGCGACATGAAACTGCTGGACAACCACGTCACGGATAACATCAACGGATGGGTAACCAGCACCATCCCCGGCATCAGCAAGGATTACGACGCCGTCGGCGTCATCTTCGACTATTTGAAGAGCGCCACCTCCAACATCTCCGTCACCGGCATACTGGGCTCTGTGGCTTCCGTAGTGGTAGACGTAGCCATCGGCATATTTGCCGTGGTATTCATCTCTTTCTTCTTTGTGAAAGATGAAAAGCTCTTCTCCAAGATTGTGGGAGCCATTGTACCGGACCGCATTGAAGCTTCGGTAACGGATGCCCTCCAAGACATTGAGCACCTGCTTTCCCGTTATTTCGTGGGCCTCACGCTGGAAATGTTCGGCGTTGCCTTCTTTAACTTCCTGGGGCTCTGGATCATCGCCCGCATCGGCTTCACCTACGCCCTGGGTATCGGTTTTATCGCAGGCGTCCTCAACATTATCCCGTACGTAGGTCCCCTCATTGGAGAAGCACTGGGTACCTTCCTGTGCCTGGCTCTCAAATATGGCACCGGGGTGGGTCTGAACGTGAATATCTGGATCTTTGCCCTCATTGTACTGGGCATCATGCTGGTGGTACAGCTCATTGACAACTTTGTGTTGCAGCCGCTCATCTACTCCACCAGCATTCAGTCCACGCCGCTGGAGATTTTCATCGTCATGCTCCTGGCCGGCAATATGGGAGGCATCCTGGGTATGCTGGCCGCCATCCCGGCCTACACGGTGGTACGCGTAGTGGCAGCCCGCTTCTTCTATGACAAAAAAATAGTCCGGCGATTAATACCGGACATAGATAAAGAAGTGAATAACGCTTAGCGTTTCAGAGACTTCTCCCCTTCTTCCCGGGCCTTCTGTAACTGGAGGGCCCGGTTTTGTCTGGCAGTGGTGGCCGCTAGCATGTTAAGGAATTCTGAAGCTTTGGGTGACATAGTTCTTTAATTAGCCGATTTGGTAACAATAGCGGTCATACCCGGCATCAGGTGTGGATGCGGCTGAAGCGTCGCTTCCAGATGAACCATTCCGGTTTTCTCCACCACGGGGCTCATGGCCGATACCACCGCCTCGTGCACCTCGGAAGGATAAGCCACGGAAATAACCTGGATTTTCGTTCCCATCTGGAACTTGTGAAGCTCGTTCTCCAGCACGTCAAAACTCACTTTCAGATGCTCGGTATCCACTATAAAGAAGAGAGGAACGCCGGGGGTGGCGGCACTGTACAGGGTGGCGTCTATGCGGCTCACCGCCCCACTGATGGGAGCAGTAATGGTGCAATAGGTGAGTTCGTGTTCCAACTGCCGGAGGGAGGCCAGTGCCGTATTGTAGCCGCTGTTGACGCGCGCCTGGCGCTTGATTTCTTCCGGGGCATTTTCCAGCTGACCGCGTTTGTAACCCTGCCCCATCAGAATGGCCTGGTACTGATACTCGGCCTTTTCCAGTTCTGCCTTGTTGCGGGCAATCCGGTCATTGAGGACAGCCTGGCTAAGCCGGGCCACCACCTCTCCCTTCCGGACTCGCTGGCCCAGTTCAATGTCAAAGGTCACAATCTGCTCGCTGATACGGCTGTACACGGGCACTTCGGTTACGGCCTGAATGGTACCTCTGCTGGAAAAGCCTTCCGCCTCTATGGCACGCTGAAGGCTTTGGTTCTCCACGGCGGAAGCCGGAGCCTGCGGCTGGGCAGGAGCCACGGGTTCGGCCGGGGCCGATGAACGGGAATGACAGGCGGTTAAAGCCAAAAGGGCTATGAGGGCAAGATACCTATTCATGCTGCGTGAGGGTTAATAAATGGTAATAGGTGGTCCAGTAATTGGCCAGCGCCGTCAGGTGCTGGTTGTAGGCGTTGTCCCTCCGGCTCTGGGCCAGGGAGTAGGTATTGATATCACAAAGGCCGTTGGCATAATTCTCGGCCGTCAGTTCAAAAACATCGTCTGCCATAGAGACAGCCTCTTCCGTATGTACGAGAAGCTGTTCATGGGAACGGAGGTCTTCCAGGGTGGCACGCACATCCTCTGCCAGGGAGCGACGGGCTTCCCGGAGGGCCTGCTCTTCCCTGTCTTTCCAGGCTTTGGCAGCGGCCTGTCCCCGCTTGGCGGCGCCGTGATCCATAAGCGGAATACTGACGGAAACGGCGCCCAGCACATAGAGCTGAGGGTTCTGGAAAGCTCCCACAAAACGGTTGCTCATTTGCTGCATGCCCACGTTCAGATCTACACCCACTTTGACACCCGATTCCCGGCGCACCTTTGCCTGCTGCCCCTGAGCTTCCGTAACGGCCACCTGCCCCTGCATCACGGCCGGGCTGCTGGCAAGAGCCATCTCCAGCGCATCTTCCTCCGTCATGGAGATACCCTTGGTAAGGGTGGGAACCGGAAGCCTGCGGCCCAGCGGGAAGCTCTCTTCATCCACTCTCAGATAGGCCAGAAGGGATTCCCGGGCCAGTTTTTCTTCGTTGCGGGCATTCAGCAGCGCATTGGCGGCGTTGAGTCTCTGCAACTCCAGAGAGCGAAGTTCGGCCAGGGTTATAATAGCGATGCTGGCCTTTTCCTTGGCTATGGCATAGAGGGTATCGGCCGTTTGCTTGTTGCGCTCGCACATGTCCAGCATGCCCTGTGCGCACACCAGCCGGAAGAAACGGGCGGTGGCCTCTTCCGCTATCTGGTACAACTGGGCGTTATACTGCTTGCGGGCGGCCTCCAGGCGCTGGTCCTCAACGGCCTTTTCCCAACGGTAAGGATTGTACCCCAGCAGGGACTGCTGATAACCCACTACCAGAGGCATGGCCACAAAGTCCCTCGGGCGGTCCTGGTTATCCCGCACAAAATACTCGCTCCAGAGCGCCTGGGAGCCCACATAGGCATCACCGCCCCAAGGCAGAACCTTCTGGGTGAGCATCAACTGGGCCGATGTAGAGAAGCGGTCAAAATTACGGATGTACACATAATCCCGGGAGGTCTCGGTAATCATCCGGTAATAATTGGGCTTAAAGTGCAGGGTTAGCTGGGGCTTTCTCAGCGCTTCAAAACGGGCGTTTTCCTCCAGATGAGCCTGGTATTCATAGCGGCTCTGGAAAGCCGTAATGGTGCTGTCCTGGGCCAGACGGATAACCTCTTCCAGGCTTTGGGCCCGGGAGAGCAGAGGGAGTCCGAGGAGAAGGAACGCTAAGTACAAATACTTTCTCATGCCGTCTGCCGTTTAATAATCTCGCTGAAAATGCCGCCCTTGGCCAGCAGCTCATCGTAACCGCCATCCTCGGCCACCTTGCCTCCGCTCAGAACAATGATGCGGTTGCATTCCCGGATGGTGCTCATGCGGTGGGCAATGGTGATACGGGTGCACTTCATCTTGGCCAGGTTCTCGGTAATGATGTGCTGGCTAATATTATCCAGGGCCGATGTAGCCTCGTCCAGGAAGATAATCTTGGGTTTGCGAATAAGGGCGCGGGCCATCAGGATGCGCTGGCGCTGCCCACCGGACACGCCCTGACCGTCGGGCGTGATGCGGGTTTCCAGGCCCTGTGCCATTCCCTCGATATCCTTATCAAGGGCCGCCATACGGGCCGCTTCCCAAACCTCCTCGTCACTTAACCAGTCGTTTCCAAACAGGATGTTGTCCCGGATGGTACCTTCCACCAGCTGTCCGTCCTGCAGGCAGATGCTCACGCAGTACTGGCGCAGGCTGGGTTTACTGATATCGTCCAGGTTATGCTCGTCGTAGAAGATGGAGCCGCCCTCGGCCTTCTCAAAGCCCAGCAGCAGACGGATGAGCGTGGTTTTTCCGCAGCCGGAAGGGCCCACCAGGGCCACGTAGTCTCCGGCGTGGATTTGCAGATCCAGTCCGTCAAAGATATAGGGCATATCCGGGCTGTAGCGGAACTTCAGGCCGCTGATACCAATGTTGCCGCTTACCCGCTTGAGCAGGACGGAGCCGTCTTCCAGTTCCGATTCAGATTCCAGAATAGGGGCGCACAGCTTGAGTTCCGGGCCCAGCAGGGCCACGTCCTTGGCAATGCGCTCGAACTGCTCCACCGCACTGATGGCAATGGTGAGAACACTGCAATACGCAATGTAGTCCGACAGGCCCAGGCCATAGTGCCACGCGGCTATCATAGTAACAATCAGGGGAAGCAGGCGGGCGTTATAGCTGAGGGAGTTACCCACAATGTACATGGCCGGATAACGGCTACCGTTGGGCTCGGAGGGTTCGTAGGCCACCGCCCAATGCTTGAAAGCACGAATCTCCGCCCCGTTGGTGCGAATCTTCTGGGCGCCGGACACCAGATTGTACACCACGCCCGTCACCTTGGAGATGCTGGCGTTGGCGCCGCTCTGCACCACCTTTCGGAAATAATAGGAGCAGTAGATGGTAAGGCCATAAACTATCATCACCAGAATACCCGTCCACAGCAGCGGACCGCCGTAGAGGAAGAACTGGATGAACATCACCGAGGTAAACACCAGCGAGAGGATGGTGGAAAGCATGTCTTCCGTGAGCTGGGTAAACAGCCTTACCACCGAAAGCACGCGGTTGGAAAGATCTCCGGGCGCAAACTTCTTGAAGAAGGTGGCGGGCATCATCAGAAGGCGCGTCATCAGCGGAGCCTGCATGGCATATTCCGTCTTATCCTTCATTCTCACCACCAGGAAGTTACGGGAAAGCTGCACGGTTACCAGGCCGATGGCAGCGCTGAAAAGGAGCACAGCAATGGGCGTTAACTGGGCGAAATCTCCGGAAGGAATAACCTCGTCGAACAGGAGCTTGTTGATATAAGGCGTAACCATGGTGAGCAGCACCACGGCCAGGCAGGCCAGGAAGGCATAAAGATAATCTACAACGGACAGCTGCCGCAGGGCATGCTTGAGGAAAGCCATCACCGTCATCTCTCCGCTGGGAAGGGGGTAACAGAGGGCAAAGGCCTCCTGTTTCAGAAGCCGGCCGTCCTTCCGGGCACGGCAACGCACACCGGTCTTGGGATGAATGAAGGTATAATCGGCAAAACGCGGCGAGAGGATAACGGGGGCGTCATCTTCCTGCATAAAGGCAAGCAGCTTGCCCGAGCAGCCGGCCCACCAGTCGCCTTCCAGTTTCACCTGACGGAAGAAGATTTGCTGTCTGTAGAAAGCCTCTTCAAGCTGGTCCAGGTCTGTAGGAATTTCCCGCTGCTGGGTAATTTTCTGCCATACCTTCCGGTCTATCATTCCCCGGAAGATATCGGCGGCCTGGTTCATGGCCTTACGGTCCCCTTCTATGCGTTGAACCAGTTGTTCGAAAAACAGAATATTCATGGCTCAAGCATATTTCATCAGTTCACTGTACAGGCCTTCCTGCTGCATCAGCTGGGAATGGGTCCCCTGCTGTATCACGTGGCCGCGTTCCATTACATAGATGCAGTCGCTGTCCCGGATGGTGCTCAGGCGGTGAGCAATGAGGACCGTCGTGATATTGAGGTCCCGGATGTGCTGCATCACCAGCTCTTCCGTCTTGGGGTCCAGGGCCGATGTACCCTCGTCCATAATGAGGATGGTAGGGTCTTTGGCCAGGGCGGTGGCAATCTCTATGCGCTGGCGCTGACCGCCGCTGAAGTTCTTTCCGTTTTCGGAAAGCTGGGTTTGATAGGCGCCGGGGCGCTCCGCTATATCCTGGTGGATCTGGGCGTCGTTGGCGGCCATCACCATGGAGAAATCCTCGATGGATTCGTCCCACATCTTGATATTATCTGCCACGGTTCCCTCGAAGAGGGTAATGTCCTGGTTCACCACCGACAGGGAGTTAATTTTAACAGCCCGGTTCACCTGCTGGATGGGAATGCCGTCCAGCAGCACTTCTCCCTCCCAGGGCTCGTACAAGCCAGAAATGAGCTTGGCGATGGTACTCTTTCCGCAACCGGAGAAGCCCACGAAGGCCACTCTTTCTCCGGCATGGATGGTAAGCGAGAAATTCTTCAGCACGGGCGGCTGGCTGCGGTCGTAGCCGAAGGTGACGTTGCGCAGCTCCACGTCTCCCCTTAACTTGGGATTCTCGGTAATATCGGCCTCATTGGGCAAATCCAGGGAATGCCCCGCGGCGGCCTCCTCCACCTCTTCCATTCTTTCCATGGCGGCCTGCGAACGATAGATGTTCTGAGTGGCATTAACTGCAGTATTCACCGGGTAAGTGATGCTCACGGCCAGAGCCTGCGAGGCCAGGAGCATACCCGGGGTGAGTTCTCCCTGAAGGATGTACCAGGCGCCCAGGCAAAGGATGAGGGCGTTACACAGGTTCAGGAACAGGATGGGCATGGCACCTATTCTCATGGTGCTTTCCGTGGTTTTCACACGGGCGTTCAGGGCATTCACATAGGCATCTTCCCACTTGGAGTAGAAGATACGTTCTCCTCCCATGGATTTGATGGTCTCAATATTCTTGATGCCTGTCATGGTTACGCCCTGCAGGCGGGAATCCGTTACTTCCGAACCCCTGGCGTTCTTCTTGATGGAACGGGACGTAGCGCGCATCACCATGACCAGAGAAAGCATGGAAAGCACCACCACCAGTCCCAGTTTCCAGCTATAAAGCATGAGCAGCAGGGTGCAAAGGACCGGGCGCACAATCATTACGGGCAGGTAGGTAAACCTTTCCATGGCAGCCGTTACGTTCCGGATGCTGGAATAGCGCGCGGCCAGTTCTCCGGAAGAGAAGCGGTCTATGGCGCCCATGGGCAGTTTGAGAAGATTCAGGACGTAACGGGAAGAGGTATTGATGCCCAGCTTGGCATATTCCCTCCTTCGCAGGGGGTTCACAAACAGCCAGAGAGTGAGTTCCAACACAAACAGCAGGACATAGAGAATCATCATGGGCGCAAACCACTCCGGGTTCTTGCGGGTGATGATATTATCCGTGTACACCTGTTGGAACAGGGGCGGCAGCAGATGGGCGGCCATATCCCCCAGCAGAAGCAGGGTGGTTACTACAAAGAACCCCACGCTGCCCCTGTTGAAACGGGTAATAAGTTTCAGCGTATGGAAGCGGCCCGTCTTCATTCGAGGCGCAGTTTAATGGCCCTGGACCTGGTTCTGGCCGATTCAAACAGATAGCGGAACATGCTGCGGCGCCGGGTTTCGCTTAGAACGGAGCAATAGGTGCCCACATTCATGCTCACGTCTTCGGGTTCTCCGAAGGACCAGTCGTACTGGGAAGGGTATTCCCTGGAGTGGAGCAGTTCTATGTTCACCTGGTACATCATTTCTCCGGACTCCAGCAGACGGCTGGCCATATCTTCGCTCTTGAGGGTTTGGCGCACCACATTAGCCGCCACGGGATAGCGGTCTATGCGCACGATGCGGCCCCTCACATATCCTATTTCGTCTCTTTTTTCATCTTCGGGCCATACCTGGGCATCCATTCCCTCCCTCAGATCCCGCTGGCCGGCGTTGTTCACATAGGCAATGACCATGGACCGCTGACTCTGACGGTTCAGGCTGTCTATAACACTGACTATGGGTTCAAAGGCCTCGAAGGGCTCGTTGTCCACCTTGGCGCTGATAACCGTTCCCTCTACGCTGCTGGTGAGGATACTGTAGCTGTCTTCCATGGAGATGAGGGCAATGGTCTGGCCCCTGTCCACGTGGTCTCCGCTGTGGACAAACATGGTGCGCACCATTCCCCGGTTGGGAAGCGATACGTCTGTGGTTCCTTCCAAGGGGAAGACGACCCCGCTGTAGTATACTTTATCGGAAACGGTGCCCAGGAAACCCCATACGAAAAAGGCCCCCAGCAGCAGCACCACTGTAAGGGCAAGCAGGTAGGTGGGCAAAGCCGTCACGCGGAGAATGCTCCCGATCTGTTCGGGAGACTCCAGTTGCTTCTGGCGACTGTCTGAAGAGAAAGGGTTTTGCATGTACAAATATAGCAAAATATATTATTTATTCGTACCTTTAAGGTCACATTAGAACGAAAACCATGAAACAACTCATCGAATGCGTTCCCAACTATAGTGAAGGTAGGGATAAGACAGTGATTAACGCCATTGTGGCGGCCATTCAAAGCGTAGAAGGAGTCCGGGTGCTGGACGTAGATCCCGGTGAAGCCACCAATCGCACGGTGGTCACTTTTGTGGGAGAACCCCAGCCCGTTTGCGAAGCGGCTTTCCGCGGCGCGGCCAAGGCGCAGGAACTTATTGACATGCGCCATCACCACGGCGCCCATCCCCGCAGCGGTGCCACGGACGTGCTGCCCCTTATTCCGGTGGCGGGCATTACGCTGGAAGAATGCGCCCGGCTGGCCCGGGAACTGGCCAAACGCCTCTTTGAAGAGCTGAGAATTCCCTGCTATTGCTACGAGGCGGCTGCCTTCAAGCCGGAGCGCAAGAACCTGGCCGTGTGCCGCGAAGGAGAGTACGAAGCCCTTCCGGAAAAGATGGCCAACCCTGCCCGCCGGCCAGACTTCTGCGATGAGTGGAATGCCATAGCCGAAAAGTGCGGTGCCACCAATGTAGGCGCCCGCAATTTCCTGGTAGCCGTTAATTTCAACCTCAACACCACCAGCACCCGCCGCGCCATGGCGGTGGCCTTTGACGTGCGCGAAAAGGGCCGCAAGGCCCGCGAAGGGGGCTCCCTCATCGGTAAGCTTCTCAAGGATGCCGATGGAAACCAAATCTGGATTCCGGGCACACTGAAGGGCTGCAAGGCCATCGGCTGGTACATTGACGAATACGGCATTGCCCAGGTGTCCATGAACATTACGGACATAGACGTCACTCCCCTGCATGTGGCATATGAAGAAGTCACCCGCGCCGCAGCCGCCCGCGGCCTGCGCGTAACAGGCGCAGAGATTGTGGGCCTGGTACCAAAACGCGTGCTCATGGAGGCCGGAAAGTTCTACCTGGAAAAGCAGCAGCGTTCCCTGGGTATCAGCGAAGAAGAAATCGTAAAAATCGCCGTCAAAAGCATGTCCCTGGACGATTTGAAACCCTTCAATCCCAAGGAGAAGGTGATAGAGTATTTAATGGCCGATGAAAAGAAGGGCCTGGCTCAGATGACGGTGGAAGCTTTCACCCGCGAGACTGCCAGCGAAAGCGCTGCGCCGGGAGGCGGGTCCATAAGCGCCTGCATGGGAGCCTTTGCCGCCGCCCTCGCCACCATGGTGGCCAATCTGAGCGCCCACAAGAGGGGCTGGGACCAGCGTTGGAAAGAGTTTTCCGACGTGGCCGTTCAGGGCCAGAAGCTGGTGGACGAACTGCTGGGCCTCATAGACGAAGACACCGCTGCCTTCAACCGCATCATGGACTGCTTCTCCATGCCCAAGGGCACCCAGGAGGAGAAGGAAGCCCGTGCCAAGGCCCTGGAAGAAGCCACCCTCTATGCCGCCCAAGTTCCTCTGAGCACCATGGAGGCATCCCTGAAGGCCCTGCCCCTGGCGCTGCAGATGGCCCGCTCGGGCAACCCCGCATCGGCCTCCGACGCCGGTGTAGCCGCCCTGGCCGCTGTAGCCGGCATCCAAGGCGCCCGCCTCAACGTTCGCATCAACGCCGCCGGTCTGCAGGACAAAACCCCTGCCCAGCCGCTGCTGGAGAGGGCCGATGCCATTGTAAAAGAAGCCCTGGAACTGGAAAAACAAGTGCTTGAAGCCGTTAATAACCACATTGAACTATGACCTTCCAAGAAGAGATTCTCTCTGGTATTCCGGCGCAGTTGCCGGAGGCCAAGCCCTATGATACAGAGATTAACCATGCGCCTAAGAGGAAAGATATCCTCTCGCCGGAGCAGAAAGTGCTGGCGCTGAAAAATGCGCTGAGGTATTTCCCGAAAGAGCTGCACGAAGCCCTGGCTCCAGAGTTTGCGGCAGAGCTGAAGGAATACGGCCGCATTTATATGTACCGTTACAGGCCTTCCTATAAGATGTATGCAAGGCCCATTGACGAATACCCCGCCCGCTCGAAGCAGGCCGCGGCCATCATGGCCATGATCCAGAACAACCTGGATCCCCGTGTGGCGCAGCACCCGCACGAGCTCATCATCTACGGAGGCAACGGGGCCATTTTCCAGAACTGGGCGCAGTACCGGCTGGTGATGCAGTACCTGGCCACCATGACGGACGAGCAAACGCTGGTGATGTATTCCGGCCATCCGCTGGGCCTTTTCCCCAGCCATAAAGATGCCCCACGCGTGATTGTAACCAACGGCATGGTCATCCCCAATTACTCCAAACCGGACGACTGGGAGCGGATGAATGCCCTGGGCGTAAGCCAGTACGGCCAGATGACGGCCGGCAGCTACATGTACATCGGCCCCCAGGGCATTGTGCATGGCACCACCATTACGGTGATGAATGCCGGAAGGAAGGTACTGCAAGGCAGGAGATCCCGGGTCAAGCCCGGGATGAGGGAAGAGGATTCCCTAAACGGTCTCCTCTTTGTCACAGCAGGTTTGGGCGGCATGTCCGGTGCCCAGCCCAAGGCCGGCAATATTGCCGGGATGGTGAGCGTAACGGCGGAAATCAACCCCAAGGCCGCTCAGAAGCGTTACGACCAGGGTTGGGTAGATGAACTGCATAGCAATCTGGACGAACTCATTCCAAGAATCAAAAAGGCTGTGGCCGCAAAGGAGGTAGTTTCCCTGGCCTATGTGGGCAACGTAGTAGACCTGTGGGAGCGCCTGGCCGCAGAGCATGTGCACGTGGACCTGGGCAGCGACCAGACCTCCCTGCACAACCCCTGGGCCGGCGGTTACTACCCGGTGGGCTACACCCTGGAGCAGGCCAAGGAAATGATGGCCGAAGACCCGGATACCTTCCGCATGGCCGTGCAGAAGTCTCTGCGCCGGCAGGTAGACGCCATTAACAAGCTCACGGCAGAAGGCATGTACTTCTTCGACTACGGCAACGCCTTCCTCCTGGAAAGCTCCCGCGCCGGGGCCGATATTCTCCTGCCCGACGGCCGCTTCCGCTATCCTTCCTACGTGCAGGACATCATGGGTCCCATGTACTTCGACTATGGCTTCGGCCCCTTCCGCTGGGTTTGCATGAGCGAAAAGCCGGAAGACCTGGCCACCACCGACGCCCTGGCCGTAAAGGTACTCTCCGAAATAGCCCAAAACTCTCCCGAGGAAATTGCAGGGCAAATGCGGGACAACATCCACTGGATTGAAGAAGCCGGCCGCAACCATCTGGTAGTGGGCTCCCAGGCCCGCATCCTGTATGCCGACTGCGAAGGCCGCACCAAGATTGCCCTCGCCTTCAACGAAGCCATCCGGAAGGGTGAGCTCAAAGGCCCCGTGGTGCTGGGCCGGGACCATCACGACGTCTCCGGAACCGACTCCCCCTTCCGCGAAACCTCCAACATCTACGACGGCAGCCAGTTCTGTGCCGATATGGCCGTGCAGAACGTGATTGGAGACGGCTTCCGCGGCGCCACCTGGGTGAGCATCCACAACGGTGGCGGCGTGGGTTGGGGAGAAGTGATTAACGGTGGCTTCGGCATGGTGATAGACGGTTCCGAAGACAGCGCCCGCCACATCCGTGAAATGCTGTTCTGGGACGTTAACAACGGTATTGCCCGCCGCAGCTGGGCCCGCAATGAGGCCGCCCGCTTTGCCATAGAGCGCGAAATGGCCCGCACCCCCGGCCTCAAGGTTACCCTGCCCAACCTGGCCGATGAAGACTTAATCCGTAAAAACTTAAGCTAATGCACAGTATATCCCATGCCCATCTCTCCCTGGAGAGAGTGAAAGAGATTTTAGACAAACACGAAAAACTGACTTTGTCCCAGGAGGCCGTGGACGCCATTGTCAAGTGCCGGGCATACCTGGACAAGAAAATGGAAGACCTGGACCGCCCAATTTACGGCGTCACCACGGGCTTCGGTTCCCTCTATAACGTAACCATCCCCAAGGAAGATCTGAGCCAGCTGCAGCACAACCTGGTCATGTCTCACGCCTGCGGCACCGGAGAAAGCGTCCGGCCGGAAATTGTGAAGCTGATGCTGCTGCTGAAGGTTCAGAACCTCTCCTACGGCCATTCCGGGGCCCAGCTCATTACGGTGCAGCGCCTGGTGGACATGTTCAACGAAGACGTCCTGCCCATCGTGTATCAGCAGGGCTCCCTGGGCGCCTCCGGAGACCTGGCTCCCCTGGCCCACCTGAGCCTGCCGCTCATCGGCCTGGGAGAAGTCCTTTATAAAGGAGAGGTAAGGCAGGCGGCCGATGTCTGGAAGGAAAAGGGCTGGGAGCCCATCAAGCTGCAAAGCAAGGAAGGCCTCGCCCTCCTGAACGGCACCCAGTTCATGAGCGCCCATGCCATCTGGAGCATCCTCAAGAGCATGCGGCTAAGCCGCTGGGCGGATATCATTGGAGCCATGTCTCTGGACGCCTACGACGGCCGCATCGAGCCCTTCCTGCCCCTGACGCACCTGCTCCGTCCCCACACCGGGCAGATCCTCACGGGAGAAAGATTTGTGAAAATTCTGGAGGGCAGCGAGCTTATCAATCGGCCCAAAGTGCATGTACAGGACCCTTACAGCTTCCGCTGCATCCCGCAGGTGCACGGCGCCGTGAAAGACAACATCATGTACGTTAAGTCCGTGATAGAGAACGAGATAAATTCCGCCACGGACAATCCGAATATCTTCCCGGACGAGGACATGGTGATATCGGCCGGTAACTTCCACGGAGAGCCCATCGCCATTCCCATGGACTCCCTGGCCATTGCCATGAGCGAACTGGCCAGCATTTCCGAGCGCCGCACTTTCCAGCTCATAGACGGCCTTCGCGGGCTGCCCAAATACCTGGTCACCGAGCCCGGCCTCAACAGCGGTTTCATGATTCCGCAATACACGGCCGCCAGCATCGTCTCCCAGAACAAGGGCCTGTGCTGGCCCGCCTCCTGCGACTCCATTCCCTCGTCGCAGGGCCAGGAAGACCACGTTTCCATGGGCTCCAACAGCGCTACCAAACTGGTAAGGGTGGTGGACAACGTAGAAACGGTGCTGGCCATAGAACTGTTCAACGCCGCCCAGGCGCTGGAGTTCCGCCGCCCCCTGAAGAGTTCCCCCAAGCTGGAGCACATCTTCCAGGAATACCGCAAGGAGGTTCCCTTCGTGAACACCGACATGTACATGCATCCGCTCATTATGAAGTCCGTAGCATTCATCCGGAATGAAACTTATCTATAATATAGGTCTGCTGGTGGGCATACAGCCGGAGGGGGTCCTTCGGCTGGAAGGGGCCGATATGGCCCGCACCGGCACGCTGGAAAACGCCTGGCTCCGCATAGAGGACGGCCGTATCGTCGATTTCGGAAAGATGGCCGATCTGGTCGGCCATGACGCCCCGTCCTCCGTCATGCCCGGCTCCGACCGGGAATCCATCGACGCCCAGGGCGGCATGCTTATGCCCGGCTTCTGCGACAGCCACACGCATGTGGTGTATGCCGGCAGCCGGGACGGCGAGTTCCTGGACAAGATCAACGGCCTCTCCTACGAGGAAATCGCTGCCCGCGGCGGCGGCATCCTCAACTCCAGCGACCTCCTGAACAAAACGTCCGAGGAGCAGCTCTTTCAGCAGTCCATGGGCCGGGTGAAGGAGATGATGGAAAAAGGTACCGTGGCCCTGGAAATCAAGAGCGGTTACGGGCTCTGTCCAGGGGGAGAACTGAAGATGCTCCGGGTGATTGACCGCATCAAAAAGAGCGTTCCGGCCACCGTAAAAAGCACTTTCCTGGGCGCCCACGCCGTGGGCCGCGGCTATTCGCATGAGGAGTATGTGCAGGCAGTTATTGATATGATTCCCAAGGCTGCAGAGTATGCAGATTTCGTAGATGTCTTCTGCGACGAAGGTTTCTTCACCGTAGAAGATACAGACCGCATCCTGGAAGCGGCGAATCACCTCCTCACCCCCAAGATTCACGCCAACGAGCTGGCCGTGAGCGGCGGCGTGCAGGTGGGTGTAAAGCACTTGGCCCTTTCTGTAGACCATCTGGAACGCACCACCGAGGCGGAGATATCGGCCCTCAAAGGCACCTGGACCATGCCCACCATGCTGCCGGGTTCCTCCTTCTTCCTGGGCCTCCCCTACGGCCGGGCCAAAGACTTCATCCAGGCCGGCCTGGGCGTGGCGCTGGCTTCCGACTACAACCCCGGTTCCTCCCCCTGCGGAGACATGCGCTTCGTGATGGCCCAGGGCTGCATCAAGATGCGCCTCACCCCCATTGAAGCCTTCAACGCCGTTACCCTCAACAGCGCCTACGCCATGGGCGTGAGCGAACAGTACGGCTCCATCACCCGCGGCAAAAAGGCCGCCCTCATCCTCACCCAGCCCGGCTGGGACCTCACCAAAATAGCATACCAGTACCAGACTCCCTTCATTCGCCAAGTCCTCCTATGAAACGCATCCTTCCCCTCCTGCTGCTGGCCGTAGCCTGCACTTCCAAGCCCGCTGTCTTTAACATCACCGATTACGGTGCCCAGCCCGGAACCGTGTGCACAGAGGCCATCCAACAGGCCCTGGACCAGTGCGCCCTGGCCGGCGGAGGACAGGTGATTATTCCGGAGGGGACCTTCCTGTCGGCCACCCTATATCTGAGAGATAACGTAGATTTGCATCTGGCCGATGGCGCCCTCCTGCAAGGCGTGGAAGACCCGGATGCCTATCTGCCCTATATCCCCGAACACGACCTGACACGCTATGACAGCGGCAACGGAACGGCCAACTCCAACTGCGTGAACGACCGCCAGTGGATGAAGGCTTTCCTCATTGGCGCAGGGGTAAAAAATGCCTCCATCTCCGGCTCCGGGACCATTGACGGGGTGCATGTGTTTGACGTGCGCGGAGAAGAGAACATGCGCGGCCCGCACACCATCATTGTGGCCGAGGCCCAAAACTTCCATATGAGCGGAGTCCACATTACCCGGGCAGCCAATTACGCCTTCCTAGGCTATGCTCTGGAGAATCCGGTCTTTGAAGACCTGTTTATCACGGAAGGCTGGGACGGTATCCATATCCGAGGCTGCGATAACGGCGTCATCCGCCGCTGCAAGTTCCAGACAGGAGACGACAGCATTGCCGGCGGCTACTGGAACAACATGCTCATAGAGCAGTGTGACATCAATTCCTCCTGCAACGGCATCCGCATGATTATGCCCTCCGACGGGTTGGAGATTCGGGACTGCGAACTGCACGGCCCGGGCGTTTATCCCCACCGCACCAGCGGAGAAGCCCGCCGCAGCAACATGCTCTTTGGCGTAGAACTGGAGCCCGGCGCCTGGGGAAAGGCCGAAGGAACCGCCCGCGAAATCTACCTACACCACCTGAAAATGTGGAATCTCTCCTCCCCCGTGGGCTGTTCTGTCCGGGAAGGCTCCGTAGCCGAAGACCTCACCCTGGAGGAGATTACGGCCACCGAACTCACCGGCGCCGCCATTCCGGTAGTGAGCTGGAACGACGAAGGCTTCCGGCAGATTACCATCCGTAACTGCACTATCTCCCGATAGTCATCCCTATTATTGGCCTCTTTTTCTTATCTTTGCAAATTATGAGAAGCAAACCCATCATAGGACTCATCTACGACTTTGACGGAACCCTTTCCCCGGGCAATATGCAGGAGTTCGGTTTCATCCAGGCCGTAGGGCAAACGCCGGAAGAATTCTGGACCAAGAGTAACAACCTGGCCATAGACCAGGATGCCTCGGATATCCTGGCATACATGAAACTCATGTACGATGAAGCCAAGAAAAAAGGCATCAAACTCACCAGGGAAGACTTCAACCGCTATGGAGCCGATATCAAGCTCTACGATGGCGTGCGGGAATGGTTTGGCATTGTGAACGAGTATGGCCGGAAAAAGGGCGTAATTGTAGAGCACTACATCAACTCCTCGGGCCTTACGGAAATCATTGAAGGCTCCCCCATTGCCCAGGAATTCAAGCACGTGTTTGCCGGAAGCTACCTGTACGACGAAAAGGGAGAAGCCGAATGGCCCGGCATAGCCGTAGACTACACGGCCAAAACCCAGTACCTGTTCAAGATTCAGAAAGGAATTTTCTCTTCCCGAGACGCCCACAAGGTGAACGAATCCCTCTCGGACGAACAGAAGCGCCTCCCCTTCACCAACATGATTTACTTTGGAGACGGAGAGACGGACATTCCTTCCATGAAGCTGGTCACCATGTTCGGCGGCAACGCCATCGCCGTTTTTGACCCGGCACGTGCCGGCAAAAAACAGGTAGCCCAGAAGCTGCTCCGCCAGGGCCGAGTAAGCTTTATTACCCCGGCCGTCTACACCAAGGAGAGCCGCACCTTCCGCCTGGTTTGCGCCATCATAGATAAGATTAAGGCAGACAACGAACTACATCAATTCTCCAAATACAGATAATGAGAAAACTGAAAGTAGGTCTGGTGCAGCAGCACTGCACCGCCGACATTCCCGGAAATATAGCCCGCCTGCAAGGCTACGTACGTGAGGCTGCCGCCCAAGGGGCCCAGCTGGTAGTGCTGCAGGAACTGCATAACAGCCTTTACTTCTGTCAGGAAGAAAACGCCAAACTGTGCGACCTGGCAGAACCCATTCCCGGCCCCTCCACCGAAAGCTTCGGTGCCCTGGCCAAGGAACTGGGCGTGGTCATTGTGCTCTCCCTCTTCGAGCGCCGCACCGCCGGCATTTACCACAACACCGCCGTGGTGCTGGAGGCCGATGGAACCATAGCCGGCAAGTACCGCAAGATGCACATTCCGGACGATCCTCTCTTCTACGAGAAGTTCTACTTCACTCCCGGAGACCTGGGCTTCCAGCCCATTAAAACCTCCCTTGGAACGCTGGGCGTGCTGGTTTGCTGGGATCAGTGGTATCCGGAAGCCGCGCGTGCCATGGCTCTGGCAGGCGCCGAGATGCTCATTTATCCCACCGCCATTGGCGGCGTACCCACAGACCCCGACTGGGAGCAGGCGCAGCAGCGCCAGGCCTGGCAACTGGTGCAGCGCGGTCACGCCGTGGCCAACGGACTGCCCGTGATTACGGTAAACCGTACGGGCGTGGAACCGGACCCCACCGGCCATTCCACCGGCATAGATTTCTGGGGCCACTCTTTTGCCACCGGTGCCCAGGGAGAATTCCTCACAGAGTTCGATAAGTCCGAGGAAGGTGTGCACGTGGTGGAGATAGACCTGGAGCAAAGCGAATACGTGCGCCGCGGCTGGCCTTTCCTCAGAGACCGTCGCATAGACGCCTACGATGTCCTGTTGAAGCGTTTCGGCAAATGAGAAGATTACCTGCAGAATGGGAGAAGCAGGGCTTCGTCCAACTGACCTGGCCGCATTGCGAAACCGAGTGGTACGACCTCCCGCACGTGCTGGACTGCTACGTGAACGTGGCCCGCACCATCCTCAAATATGAGCCCCTTCTGATAGTTTGCCGGGACAAGGAAGAGTGCCTGGCCGATATGGCCGCGCGCGGTTTCAAGCCAGAAGGCGTACACTTTGTAGTATGCCCCCTGAACGATACCTGGGCCCGGGACCACGGCGCCATCTCGGTATTTGAAGGTTCCCGGAAACTCATCCTGGATTTTGTGTTCAACGGCTGGGGCCTCAAGTTTGGCAGCAACCTGGACAACCAGATTAACCGCAATATCTACAAACAGGGCGCCTGGGCTCCCACCGTCCAGTATGTGGACATGCGTCCCTTCGTGCTGGAGGGAGGTTCCATAGACACCGACGGCTGCGGCACGCTCATGGCCACCTCCGAATGCCTCTGCTCCCTGAACCGCAATGAATATCTTACCCGCGAACAGATTGAGCACACGCTCTGCCAGGCCTTCGGCCTCCAGCGCATCCTCTGGGTAGACCACGGCGGCATAGTGGGAGACGACACAGACAGTCACATAGATATACTGGCCCGCTTCTGCTCGGCCGATACCATTGCCTATACCTGCTGTGAAGACCCTTCAGATCCCAATTATGGTCCTCTGAAGAAGATGGAAGAGCAGCTTAAAACCTTCCGCACCCTGGAGGGAAAGCATTACCAGCTGGTTCCCCTTCCCCTCCCGGACGCCATGTACCTGGAAGACTATCGTCTCCCGGGCTCCTATGCCAACTTCCTGCTGGTCAACGGTGCCGTGCTCATCCCCGGGGCCAACTCCCCCAAGGATGCCATCGCTGCGGCCCAGTTGCAGAAGGTATTCCCGGACCGCCAGGTAGAAATAATAGACTGCCGCGCCCTGTTATCAGGACACGGCGGTCTTCACTGCATTACCATGAATTACCCGGAAGGGTATTTGGGCTAATTACTTCAAATAAGCGTCGTTCACCACTTTCTGGCTTCGGGCAATGAAATCGCTCAGGGCCTTACCCTTCAGCATGCCGTTACCCAGCAGGGCCAGGTCTACAATCTGGTGAAGGATTTCATTGCCGCTGGCGAAGGCTTCCACATCGGCCCTGTGGGCTTTGCGAACTGCCTCGCGGGCTTCGCGGGCCTTGGTCTTCTCTTCCTCGGAGGCATCGGCTGGAGCCTCGGCGGGAAGTTCTCCCTGCGGCTTCACATCGGCCTGTTTGGCCTCCCAGATCTTGGCTACCAGCGGGTTCTCCATGTTCACGGTTACGTTGTAGCTCTCCGGCATGGAACCGTAGAAGTTCATACCGCCGCCCAGGGCGCTCATTTCGCGGTAACGACGCATGAACTCGTTCTGGGTGATGAGGATGGGGGCGGCATCGGCTCCCAGGTTATCACCGGTGACAAAGTAGTCGTTGCCGGCGGGCATCACCGCCTTGAAGAGGTTCTCCAGATCGTATCTTTCGTCTTCCTTCATTTCCAGCTTCACCTTGTCCTCCTTCGGGATAAGGTTCTCCACGGCGTCGGAGTCCACGCGGGCAAAGCGGGTATCCGTGAGTTTCTGCTCCAGCAGATTCACATAGTGGCTGTCCAGCTCGCAGTCCATCAGGAGCACGTCGTAGCCCTTGTCCTTGGCAGCCTGGATGTAGGCGTACTGCTCTTCGGGCTTGGTGGCGTAAAGGTATACCAGCTTTTTGTCCTTATCGGCCTGGGTATCCTTCACGGCTTCCTTGTACTCGTCAAAGCTGAAGTATTTGCCATCGGTGTTCTTGAGGAGAGCGAATTTGAGGGCGCGCTCGCAGAACTTTTCGTCGGAAAGCATGCCGTACTCAATGAAGAGCTTCAGGTTGTCCCACTTGGCCTCCAGTTGGGCGCGCTCGTCCTTGAAGATGCCTTCCAGGCGGTCAGCCACCTTCTTGGTGATGTAGGTGGAAATCTTCTTCACGGCGGCGTCGCTCTGCAGGTAGCTGCGGCTCACGTTCAGCGGGATGTCCGGGGAATCAATCACACCGTGCAGCAGGGTCATGAAGTCCGGCACGATGTTGTCCACATGGTCCGTCACGAACATCTGGTTGCAGTAGAGGGAAATCTTATTGCGCTCTACAGCCACGCGGTCCTTCAGCTTGGGGAAGTAAAGGATACCGGTGAGGTGGAAGGGATAGTCCACATTCAGGTGAATGTAGAACAGGGGTTCCTCGTTCATGGGGAACAGGGTGCGGTAGAAGCTCAGGTAATCCTCTTCCTTCAACTCAGAGGGAGCCTTGGTCCAGAGGGGCTCTACAGCATTGATAACCTTATCTTTATCGGTATCTACATACTTACCGTCCTTCCATTCCTGCTCCTTACCGAATACAATGGGAACGGGCATGAACTTGCAGTATTTCTGCAGAAGCATGTCTATGCGGGACTTCTCTGCATACTCCTTGGAATCGTCGTCCAGGTACAGGGTGATCACCGTGCCCCTGTCGGCCTTATCAATCTCTTCCATCTCATAGGACGGGGAGCCGTCGCAGGTCCATTTCACAGCCTTGGCGCCCTCCTTCCAGGAGAGGGTTTCAATGGTAACCTTCTTGGACACCATGAAGGCGCTGTAGAAGCCCAGACCGAAGTGGCCGATGATGTTGCCAATCTGATCCTTGTATTTTTCCAGGAACTCGCCGGCGCTGGAGAAGGCAATCTGGTTAATGTACTTGTCCACCTCTTCCTCCGTCATACCGATACCGTTATCGATAATCTTGAGGGTCTTCTCTTTCTCGTCCAGCTCAATGTGTACCTTGAGCTCTCCCAGTTCTTCCTTGCAGTCTCCGGAGGCGGCCAGGGCCTTCATCTTCTGGGTTGCATCTACGGCGTTGGCCACCAGTTCCCTCAGGAAAATCTCGTGGTCGCTGTACAAAAACTGTTTGATAACCGGGAAAATGTTCTCGGTAGTTACTCCAATTTGTCCTTTGTTTGCCATATATATTCCTATTTAAAATCAAAAACCACCTCTTGCGAGGTCGCTTCTGAATAGTCAAAATATAAGCCAAAGGCCTGTTGCTGACAAATTGGCAGGCCTGGGAATGGTAAAAATTAAAAAATTTATTTACCTTCGCATCAACTAATTGATTGATATATGAAAGGAACGTTCCCCGTAGAGAGGTTCAAGAACCTCCGTACGCCCTTCTACTACTATGATATGAATCTTCTCCGGCGCACCCTGGAAGAAATCCGCTATCAGCTAAAGGTATTGGACTGGCCGGCTGCCCAGGTGCACTATGCCGTGAAGGCCAACCACAATCCCGTTATCCTGAATCACATCGCCCGCTTCGGCTTCGGAGCAGACTGTGTGAGCGGCGGAGAGGTGCAGGCAGCCCTGCAGGCCGGCTTTGACCCCAAGACCATCTTCTACGCCGGTGTAGGAAAGGCCGATTGGGAAATCCAGCTGGGCCTGGATGCCGGCATAGGCCGATTCAATGTGGAATCTACCGCCGAGCTCCATGTGCTGGCGGGGCTGGCAGCAGCCAGCGGAAAGGTGGCCCCCATCAGCCTCCGCGTGAATCCCGACGTGGCGGCCCATACGCATAAGAATATCACCACCGGTACGGCGGAAAACAAGTTCGGCATCCATTATTCCGTACTGGAAGATGTAATCCGCGAGGCACAGAGCCTGCCGTCCATTGAGTTTATCGGCCTGCACTATCATATTGGCTCCCAAATTCTGGACCTGGAAGATTTCAAGAACCTCTGCCACCGCAACAACGAGATTGTGCATAAGCTACAGGCACACGGCTTCGCCATCAAGGACATCAACGTGGGCGGCGGCCTGGGCATTGAATACAACCACCCCAACCGCTACCTGATGGCCGATTTTGCCGGCTATTTCCAAACTTACAGCGACGAGCTCAACACCAACCTGCCCATCCATTTTGAGCTGGGACGAAGCATAGTGGCTCCCTGCGGTTCCCTCATTTCCCGCGTACTGTATGTGAAGGAAGGCCTGGAGCGCGAGTTTGCCATTCTGGACGCCGGTATGAACGACCTCATGCGCCCGGCCCTATACCAGGCCAAGCACCGTATTGAGAATCTTTCTTCCGAGGAAGACCTGGAGCCTTACGATGTAGTGGGCCCCGTATGCGAAAGTTCAGATGTATTCGGCACCCAGGTAATGCTGAACAAGTGCAAGAGAGGAGACCTCATAGCCATCCGCAGCGCCGGAGCCTACGGAGAATCCATGGCTTCACAATACAATTGCCGGCCCCTGGCACCTTCCGTCTTTTCAGAGGAAAGGGCATAGGGCCGGCAGTGCTCTGTCTAATTACCTTTATTTATAAAGGAATCTTCTGATGGACATCTTCGGAGTTTTCTCGAAGGGCTTGTCCATGAGTTCCACCTTGGCAATCTGGCTGTAGTTAGGCAGCTGGCGGTTGGCACCCACGCGGATGTTTTCCGGAATTTCTGCCTTGGCCTCGGCGTCCAGGAGAGACTTGGCGATGGCCTGCTCGTCCAGATATACGAGAGCTACCAGCTTGCCACCACGCTCTACCACCACAGACTCCATTACATAACTCTGGTTGTTCACCACGGCTTCCAGTTCCTCGGGATAGATGTTCTGGCCGGAAGGGCCCAGAATCATGTTCTTGGAGCGGCCGCGGATGAAGATATTGCCATCGGCATCAATGATACCGAGGTCTCCGGTCTTGAGCCAGCCGTCTTCGGTGAAGGCATTGGCCGTGGCTTCTTCGTTCTTGAAGTAGCCGATGGTGATGTTCTCACCGCGGGCCTGGATTTCACCCACCACGTGCTGAGGGTCTTCAGAGTCTATACGGACTTCTGCCACATCCACAGCCTTACCGCAGGAACCGGGCACATACTTGGTCCAGTGCTCGTAAGCCAGCAGCGGGCAGGCTTCTGTCATGCCGTAACCCACCAGGTAAGGGAACTTGATTTTCTTGAACAGGCGCTCCACCTCCGGATTGAGGGCGGCACCACCCATGATGAATTCCTGTACATTGCCACCGAAGGCCTGCACCAGACCGTCCTTTACCTTCTTATATATAATGTTGTTCAGGCCGGGGATCTTGGTGAGGATTTTGATGAGGGGCTTGTCCAGCGTGGGCTTTACCTTGCTCTTGTAAATCTTCTCCATGACCAGCGGAACGGTGATGAGGAGGTAGGGCTTCACATCGGCAAAAGCCTTCAGGAGCGTAGCCGGGGTGGGAGCCTTACCCATCCAATAGATGGAGGTACCGTTGCACAGAGGATACAGGAACTCGATAACCAGGCCGTACATATGGGCCATGGGCAGCATGGAGACCATCTTATCTCCGGCAGGCACGTTGCGCTGGGAGAAGTCTACGTTGGCGCTGAAGTTCCGGTAGGTAAGCATTACACCCTTCGGGTCTCCGGTGGAGCCGGAAGTGTAGTTGATGGTGGAAAGGTCGTCCCAGTTGTTGGTGGGGAACACTACGTCGTCCGGGCCGAAGCCTTTGGGA
The DNA here is from genome assembly GCA_002373715.1 of Bacteroidales bacterium UBA3623. Classification (GTDB taxonomy): domain Bacteria; phylum Bacteroidota; class Bacteroidia; order Bacteroidales; family UBA932; genus Cryptobacteroides. Next base: position 26,309 of record DFLI01000026.1, on the reverse strand, counting down.
TACTTCTCCTTGAACAGCGCGTCCAGATTGTCTACGGTTTCCTGGATCTTAGGGTCTCTGCAGAAGAGGATCTTCCAGTTGTCTACGTCGAAAACCACTTTGAGGGCAGGCATCTTCTCGGGATCCATCTTGGCCCAACGGGCAGCGTTGGTGAAGAGGGCAATGCTTTCCGAGTGGTTCACCAGACCCATCACACTTTCGGGCGTGAAATCTGCCAGAATGGGGACGATGACAGTCTCGTATGTATTGACGGCCAGATAGGCGAAACCCCACTTGGCACCGTTGTTGGCGCAAAGGGCAATCTTGTCGCCTTTCTTAAAGCCGGCCTTTTCAAAGACAATGTGGAAACGGGCAATATCCGTTGCCATCTGGGCATAGGTGAAGGAATCTCCGCCGATGGTGTTAAGGGCGGGTTTGTCCCAGAATTTACGGGTAGCATCTTGCAGACGCTGAAGGTAATGAGGATACACTTTTTCCATAATAGGATTTAGGTTTTTGTAAAACATACAAATATAGGAAAAATACCCTACAAAAAAAAGAGACATCCCCGAAGGAATGTCTCTTAATTAACGTTGTAAGATAAACTTACTTACTTAACCTCGATGGTAACTACGCGGTTCTTGTAAGGAGCGTTGAAGATGTCAACACCACCATTGGCCTTGCAGTCGATGTTGCTCTCGGGCATGCCAGCCTTCTTGAGGAGGTCAACAACAGCCTTGGCGCGCTTCTCAGAGAGAGCCTGGTTAACCTTGGCGGAACCGGTGGCCTTGTCGGCGTAACCGTTAACCTCAACCTTGGTGTCAGCGGTAGCGATGTTGTTGGTGAAGTACTCGAGGTGAGCCTTTTCACGAGCGGAAACCTTAGCGGAACCCAGATCGAAGTAGATGGAAACGGGGGCGCCAGCCTTTACGTCAACAGCGGTGAAGGTGCCGTTCTCGTAGAGATAGGTCTGACCGTTCACGAGGTTGCGCAGAGGAGCAACTTCCTTCTCGAGGGCAGCAACCTTGTTCTTGAGGGCAGCGTTCTCCTTCTCGAGGGCAGCCACCTTATCCTTGAGGGCGTTGTACTGCTCGGTGGTGAAGGGCACAGGGATCACAACAGGAGTGATGGTGCTGTGACGATCGAAGTTGGTCTTGCCAATGTTGAAAGCGAGGCCGAGGGTAGCGCTCATGGGGAAGAAGAACTTACCCTTGCCACCGTACTGGCTTTCCTTGGTAACGAGGGCGGTGAGGTCGAGGATGATACCTACGCGGCTGCTCACGCGGAAGTTGTTGTACAGACCGAGACCGGCAGCGAACTCAGAGTTAGCGGTGGTCTTCTTGTTTCCGATGGTCTCCCAGAACCAGCCACCACGGGTGAGAACACCAGCGGTAACATAGAGAGCGGGGTTCCAAACGCGGGTCTCTTTGTAACCCCAGAAGGAGTTCACAAAGTTCCACATGAAGTCACCGTGGAAGTAGTTCTGAAGGTTCTGCTTCTTGAAAGCGTCCTTGAACTCGAACTTACCAACCACGTTGCTGATGCCCTGATAACCGATACGGGTACCGATAGCAGGGGTGAACCACTTACCTACATAGATTTCAGCGGCGGGACCACCCTTACCCTGGAGGTCAGTCCAGGCGAAGTCGTCCATAAAGGTCTTACCGTTGAACCAGTTCCATACACCAGCGTTCCAGCCAGCGCCAACACCGATGAACATGTTGTCGAAGGCCTTGTTGGTCTCATAAGCGCCGCGAACGACCTTGCCGTTCTCGTCACGATTGTTGTTCTCCTGAGCGAAAGCGTTCACAGAGAAGAGGAGGCTTGCTGCAGCAAAAACTCCGAGAATAGTTTTGATACCTTTCATGATTAAAGTATTAACATAAATAATTAGTTCCACACTTTGATGGACGCCAAGTGCTGCCTACAGCACGGCATTCATCACCGCAAATTTACACCTTTTTTCCTTCCAAACAAAATTTCCGGTAAATTTTTTTAAAAATCTTTAAAGAAGCGTATCTTTGCAGCAAACAATTATTAACCATGGATTTCCGTCTTCACTCCGATTATCAGCCCTCCGGCGACCAGCCCGAGGCCATAGACGGATTGTGCAAAGCCCTTAGCCAAGGTGTTGATAATGTAACACTTCTGGGCGTCACAGGGTCCGGAAAAACTTTCACCATGGCCAATGTGATTCAGCGTCTGCAGCGTCCGGCCCTCATCCTGAGCCACAACAAAACCCTGGCCGCACAGCTTTATGGAGAATTCAAGGCTTTTTTCCCCGAAAATGCCGTAGAATACTTCGTTTCCTACTACGATTACTACCAGCCGGAGGCCTATATCCCCTCCACGGACACCTACATTGAGAAGGATCTGAGCATCAATGACAAGATTGATGAACTCCGTGTCAGCGCCGCATCGGCCCTTATGAGCGGAAGGCGGGACGTAATTGTGGTTTCCTCCGTGAGTTGCCTCTATGGAATAGGCAATCCTGACGACTTCCACGACCAGACGGTTACAGTTCGTAAGGGGGAGCAAATGTCCATGACGCGTCTTCTCTATAAAATCGTGGACGCGCTGTACTACAGGACGGAAACAGATTTTAAGCGCGGCAGTTTCCGCGTGCGCGGAGACACCGTAGATATCTTCCTGGGAGGGGCCGATTACGCCGCCCGCATCGAGTTCTTCGGAGACGAAGTGGACCGCATCGCCCTCATCGACCCGGTGAGCGGCGCCCTCTTTGAGGAGATGGATAAAATAGACCTCTACCCCGCCAAGAACTTCGTCACCTCCAAGGAAAAGGGAGCCAAGGCCGTGAGCCAGATACAGGAAGACCTGGTAAAACAGGTAGAGTACTTCGAATCCATCGGCAAGTATCTGGAAGCCAAACGCCTGAAGCAGCGCGTGGAATACGACATAGAGATGATCAAGGAGATGGGCTACTGCCCCGGCGTAGAGAACTATTCCCGCTATTTCGACGGCCGGAAGCCCGGCCAGCGCCCCTTCACCCTCATTGACTACTTCCCCGACGACTTCCTGGTATTCATTGACGAGAGCCATGTCACCCTCCCCCAGATCCGTGCCATGTACGGCGGAGACCACTCCCGCAAGGCCACGCTGGTGGAATACGGCTTCCGCCTGCCCGCCGCCAGCGACAACCGTCCCCTCACCTTCGACGAATTCGAACAGGTGACGGGCCAGACTGTATATGTAAGTGCCACCCCGGCCGATTATGAACTGGAAAAATCGGAAGGCCTGGTGGTGGAGCAGATTGTGCGTCCCACCGGCCTGCTGGACCCTCCCATCGAAGTGCGGCCCACCCAAAACCAGGTGGACGACCTCATGGAGGAAATCCGTCAGAGGGCCGAAAAAGACGAGCGCGTGCTGGTAACCACCCTCACCAAACGCATGGCCGAGGAACTGGACAGCTATTTCACCCGTAACGGTGTGCGCTGCCGTTATATCCACTCAGATGTAGACACCGCCGAGCGCGTGGAAATTATCGAGGATTTCAAGAACGGCCTTTTCGACGTACTCATCGGTGTAAACCTCCTGCGCGAAGGCCTGGACATTCCCACCGTTTCCCTGGTGGCCATCCTGGATGCCGACAAGGAAGGCTTCCTGCGCAGCGGCCGCGCCCTCACCCAGACCGCCGGCCGCGCCGCCCGTAACATCCACGGCCTGGTCATCATGTATGCCGATACGGTGACGCCTTCCATGGACGAAACCATCCGCGAAACCGCCCGCCGCCGCGCCAAACAGCAGGAATACAACAAACTGCACGGCATTACGCCTCAGCAGGTGCAGGTGCGCTCCAACATTCTCATGAGCGAGCTGGTCAAATCCGGCGAAGACACCACCCACGTGAGCGGCTTCCTGAACCCGGCCCTCCGCAACAGCGTCACCGGCCACGTGAGCGCTCCCGACAGCGTTTCACATCCCACCTATGTCCCTTCCGCTTCCGAGCTGGGCAAGGGAGATGTGTCCGTGGGCCTGGGCCACGACGCCCGGCGCGAGGGCACATCGGCCTATGTGGACGGCTACGTGGTGGCAGACCTGGCCGCCGTCCTGCAGGACCCGGTGATCCGTTCCATGTCCCGCGAACAGGTGGAAAAGGCCGCGGCCGAAGCCAAGCGCAAGATGCAAAAAGCGGCCGCCGAACTGGATTTCACGGCAGCCGCCAAATATCGCGACGAAATGTGGGCTCTGGAGGAGTACCTGAAAGTCTGGACGGTCTAGACCCTGCTCACCTTTATTACATGTTTCAGTATGCGGAGCTGGGAGAGCACTTTGTCCAGTTCCAAATTGGACGGAACGGATAGCTTGAGGGACAGCTCGTGCGTACCGTTGCGGGGGTTGTCCGTTACCGTGAAGGAGCGGATGCTGGCCTTGAACTGGCCCACCACTTCCAGCACTTTGTTCACAATGGAACTCTCCATGTCAGTAATTACCTTCAGACTCACCTGGAAGGAACCGCTGGAGGGGCTTTCGGCCCATTTCACTTTCTGAATGCGGTACGGATACTGCTCCAGCAGACGGGCCGCGTTGGGGCAGGTGATGCGGTGAATCTTAATACCGGCCTCGCGGGTAACAAAGCCAAACACATCGTCTCCGAACACCGGATTGCAGCACTTGGCCATCTTATAATCTATTCCCTTGACGTTCTTGGCATTCAGCACCAGAATGTCGTCCTTGGACTCGTAGCGACGGGCTGCCTTGGCGCTGGCCTGCACGGCCTCTGCGGCTTCCACGGAGGCGGCGTGCCTTTCGGCCTCTCCCAGGATGTAATCCTTGATGACGTTCACATCCAGGGTTCCTTCTCCAATGGCGGCATAGAAGCCCGTAAGGGAGGGATAATTATTCTTCTTGCGGAATTCCGTGTTCATTTCGTCGGGGAATTCCAGCTTCCAGTTCTTGAGGCGACGCTCCAGCAGTTCTTTGCCGTCCACAGCGCGGTTCTGCTCCTGCACCTGCAGGGCCTGCTTTACCTTGGAGCGGGCTTTGGTGGTAACCACCCAGTTCATCCAGTCCGGGTTGGGGTGCTGGTTCTTGGCGGTGAGAATCTCTACCACATCACCGGTCTGCAGCTTTTCCCGGATGGATACGGCCTTTCCGTTCACCTTGGCCCCCACGCAGTGAGAACCTATGTTGGTATGGATACCGAAGGCAAAGTCCAGCACCGTGGAATCGGCCTGAAGTATGCGGAGTTCGCCTGTAGGAGTGAAAACGAAGATTTCCTTGGAGGGCGGCTGCGGGAGGTCCTCGGTGTTCTCATCGGGATGCTCCAGGGCATAACGCACGGAGGTGAGCCAGCGGGACAGCGTTTCTTCCCGCTTGATGCCCTTGTAAGACCAGTGGCTGGCAAAACCGTTCTCTGCAATATCATCCATCCGCTTGGTGCGAATCTGCACTTCCACGTAGGCGCCATCCTTGTTCTTAACGGTAATGTGCAGGCTCTCGTAGCCGTTGGGCTTGGGATTGGTCACCCAGTCCCTGAGACGCTTGGTATCGGCCTCATATTCTTCCGTCACGAAGGAGTACACGCGCCAGCAAAGGTCTTTCTCCAGCTTGTGATCTTCCCCGTCGCAGTCTATGATAAAGCGAATGGCAAACACGTCAAAGACGCCCTCGAAGGGCACTTTCTGCTTCACCATCTTCTGCCAGATGGAATAGGCCGCCTTGGTGCGCATCTTCAGTTTGTACTGGATGCCGGCGTCGGAGAGCTTTTTCTTGAGCGGTTCTACAAATTCCGCCATCAGCTTCTCGCGGTCCTTCTCCCCCGCCTTCAGCTTATTGGTAATAAGGCGATACTGTTCCGGATCGGAGTACTTGAGATAGATGTCTTCCATCTCCCGCTTCATGTTGTACAAACCCAGCTGGTGAGCCAGCGGAATGTACAGCAGCAGCGTTTCCAGAATCTTCTGGTCCCGGCCGGTCTTGGGGAACATCTTGAGGCTTCGCATCACCTCCAGACGGTCTGCCAGTTTGAGCACCGTCACGCGAGGGTCCCGGGAATACTGGATAATGAGTTTCTTATAATTCTCCGCCTCCAGACGGGTATCCTTGGGCTTGATGGTGGAAATCTTGTTCAAGCCTTCCACCAGGGTGCAGATAGCTTCTCCCCATTCAGCCTCCTTTACCTCCATACCGGCCATGCGGCTGGCTTCGTGCAGGTAAACGGCGGCGATGCATTCCTCCGGAAGGCCGATTTCGTCGGCCACTATTTTGGCCACGGCATCCGGATGGCCGATAAAAGGCGTCCCGTCGTGCCGGGTGTAGTCCTTCAGGGCTTCTGTAGCAGCCGCACGGGCCTTATCTATGAGGGGAGTAGAAGTCATGTTATCGGGCGTTGGCGCGCTGGCGCTCGGTGAGTGCCTTCTGGAAAGCGCGGGCGTTGAGTAAATGTTCGGCGTAGGTTTCTGCGAAACGGTGGCTTCCGTTGAAGGAAGGGTCTGCGCAGAAATAGAGGTAGTTGTGCTTGTCCGGGTTCAGGACGGCTTCCAGGCAGCTCTTGGGCGGGCACGCAATGGGGCCCGGAGGCAGGCCGTAATACTTATAGGTATTGTACGGAGATTCCACTTCCAGCATCCAGCGAAGGATGCGGCGGGGTTCGTAGTTAAAGCAGTAGGCCACGGTAGGGTCTGCCTGCAGTTTCATGCCGATGGAAAGGCGGTTCAGATAAACGCTGGCAATGGCGGGCTGCTCCGGCACGTAATTGGTTTCTCCACTCACGATGGAAGCCAGAGTGGAAACTTCCTCAGGAGTGAGCCCCTGTGCCTTGGCGGCGGCCACGCGCTCCTTTGTCCACCAGGCATCCCGCTCCTTGAAAAGGCGGGCAAAGATATCCTTCACCGATGCCGTCCAGAGCATCTGATAGGAATCCGGGATAATGCGGGTAAAGAGCAGGGCAGGATCCAGGCCGATGGAATCAGCGCAGCAGGCAAAGTCCGCCACGGCGGCCGAATCGGCCATCATCTGGGCGCCAATCTTGCGAGCCAGCACGCCCGGGGTGCGGATGGATCCGGACAGCGTAAGGTTGACGGGGGTCTGCCATCCCAGATGCAGCATACGGGTAACGTAGATGCTGGTGCAGGTAGAATCGATGACATAGTGCCCGGGCTGGATACTTTTCACATCCTGGAACACGCGCATCAGGCTGGAGGGCTTCTTCACAATGTCGCTGGCCAGGATGACGTCACAGACTTCACTGGCTTCCATACCAGGGTATACGTAAAGGTCTATTTTCCCGGTAAAGTTGGGAACCTTGCGGTCGTAATACATCTGATAGGCGAAGTAGCCCCCAATGATAACGGCGGCTATCAGGACCCCTCTAAGGAATCTCCATAGGATCGTTTTCGCTTCCATAGCACTATCTCAGTTTAATCTCGTCCCCTTCGGAAAGGGCCGGGGCCTTTTTCCAGCCATTCAGCTTGAGAATGGACTTCTCCCTCACGGCAAAGCGTTGGCAGATGGCGTGGAAGTTTTCCCCGTCCTCTTCTACAATATACTTGTCCAGACCGGGCTGGGTATGCGTTTTCTTGAAGGACAGATACACCACCGTTCCGGGCAGGAGCGCCTGGTCCTTCTTCAAATCATTGAAGCCCAGGATCTCCTTGTGGAAGAGATGATAGTACTTGGCAATGGACTTGTAGGTTTCCCCTTCCAGGGAATACACAAAGGGCACGCCGTTCTTGGAATAGAGTTCCCTCGTGAGCGGGAAATGGAATTCTTCCCGGGCCATCTTGGGGGCCTCAATCACCAGAGGAGACAGGGGCACTTCCTTCTCTTCCACCTTGTTCAGCACGTCAAAGCGGTACAGCTCGTAATCTTCTATGTATTTGATAAGCTTGGTGGAATAACCGGGGTCTGTGGCATAGCCGGCCTTCTTGAGTCCATAGGCCCAGCCCTTGTAATCCGTTCTTTCCAGGTCAAAGAGGAACTTGTAGCGGTCTCTGTAGCGGAGGAAATCCGAATGGTCTTTGTAACTGTCGGCCACGGAAGCATAAACGCGGAAGCACTCGTTCGGGGCATCGTCGTCCACCCGCATGGTTTTGCCTTCCCAGCCTTTGTGGCACTTGATGCCAAAGTGATTGTTGCCTTTGGTGGCCAGTTTGGAAAGGCCGTTACCCGACTCCAGCATGCCCTGCGCCAGGGTAATGCTGGCCGGAACGCCGCTTCGGATCATCTCCTGCACGGCCATCTGGGAATACTTCTTAATGTAACGCTCCTGAGGGGTGTCATCGGCCGCTACCAGGCCCACCAGGCCCAGCAGAGCACAAAGAGCTATGAGCATTCGCTTCATAGCCGCTAAGTTACGAAAAACTTTTAAATATTGTAGGATTCCCCGTCAGAAGTGGCGTAAGTCTCGGGGAAGATGGTGCGGCATTCTGCCTGATAATGAGCGGGTTCCCCGCTTCGCGAAGAATAATGGCCGATAAGCAGCTTCCCCACCCCGGCCTCCCGGGCCACGGTGGCTGCCTGGAGGGTGGTGGTATGGTGGCGCTGGGCGCCCTGGTCGGCAAATTCCTGCAGATAGGTGGTCTCGTGATAGAGAACCGTGGTTCCCCGGAGCCAGAGGGCCTCCTGGGGGAAGGGCGCGGTGTCGGAGCAGTAAGCATAGCTCCGGGGCACGAAGGGCTTATAGGCGGCCTTGGAAGCCGGGATTACGCTGCCATCGGCCCGCAGGACATCCTCTCCGCGCTTGAGGGTGCCTATTTCGGTGAGCGTAAGCCCATACTCTTCGATGGCTTCCTTATATACATTATAGGGAGGTTCCTTTTCTTCGAAGCGGAAGCCGAAGGTTTCTATCCCGTGGTTCAGGGGGAAGGCCTGCACCCGGATGCTCTTGGTTTCCAGCACCGTCTCGGGCTCTTTCATCTTGAGCGGGGTAAAACGGATTTCGAAACCCACGCCGTCTCCGTAATAGCTCAGGAAGAACTTGAGCATGGGGCCGAAGGCGGGCGGAGCAAAGATATTGAGCGGCGTCTGGCGTCCCTTCATCCCCAGGGTGCTGAGCAGGCCGAAGAAACCGAACACGTGGTCTCCGTGAATGTGGGAGATAAAGAGGGAGTCCAGTTTCATCATGGGGATGCGATGCTCCACCATGCTGTACTGGACGCCTTCGCCGCAATCAATAAGGAACAAGCGCCCGTGCACTTGCAGTGCCTGGGCGCTTTGGTTCCGGCCCCTTACGGGCATGGCCGATGCCGTGCCCAGTAAGGTGACCTTAAAAGTATTGGGGTTATTACTCACCCTTTTCCATCTTGTCCTTCAGGGCAGCAAGAGCGGAGATATCACCGAGGGTGGTCTTCTCCACATTGCTCTGAACCTTCTTGATGGCCTTCTTGGCGGTTTCTACCTCAGCGTTTTCGCGGGCAGCCTTGGCCTCAGAGTAGGTGCGGACGTGGGAAACACGGATGGTACGGGTGCTGCGACGGAGGTCGATAACCTTCACAGGGAGGGTTTCGCCTACCAGGGCGTTCTTACCGTCTTCCTTGGTGAGTTCGCGGTTGAAGGCGCTCACCTCGGTGCCGTCGGCCAGGGTGAGGGTGGTGTTCTTGTCACCAATCACGCTCACGGTAGCGTCTACAACGGTGCCAACCGGGTACTTGGCCTCCAACTCGTCCCAAGGGTTGGGGGTGAGCTGCTTGTGACCCAGAGACAGCTTGTGGCTGTTCTCATCGAAGTCAAGGATAACAACGTCAATCACGTCACCGCTCTGAACCATCTCGGCGGGATGCTTGATCTTGTTCCAGGAGAGGTCGGAGATGTGGATGAGACCCTCTACGCCGTCCTCCAGTTCTGCGAACACACCGAAGTTGGTGATATTGCGAACGGTGGCCTTGTGCTGGGAACCCACGGGATACTTCTCGCGGATGCTCTCCCAAGGATTGGCGGTGAGCTGCTTGATGCCCAGGGACATCTTGCGGGCCTCGCGGTCCAGGGTGAGGATAACGGCCTCTACCTCGTCGCCCATCTTCAGGAATTCCTGAGCGCTGTGCAGACGGGGGCTCCAGCTCATTTCGCTCACGTGTACCAGGCCTTCCACGCCGGGCTCTACCTCTACGAAGGCGCCGTAGTCGGCCACGGCAACCACCTTACCCTTCACGGTGTCACCCACCTTCAGGTCTGCGCTCAGAGCCTCCCACGGGTGCGGGGTGAGCTGCTTCAGACCCAGGGCGATGCGCTTCTGCTGCTCGTTGAAGTCCAGAACAACCACGTTGATCTTCTGGTCAAGGGCAACAACCTCCTCGGGATGGGAGATGCGGCCCCAGCTGAGGTC
>DFLI01000026.1:0-15946 GCA_002373715.1 Bacteroidales bacterium UBA3623 | reverse complement strand
ACGCCGTAGTTGGTGATGTTCTTGACCACACCCTCGAGCACCTGGCCCTTCTCCAGCTTGGAGATGAGCTCGGAACGCTTCTGCTCCTGCTCGGCCTCCAGGAGAGCCTTGTGGGAAACAACCACATTGCGGAATTCCTGGTTGATCTTCACAATCTTGAAGTCCATGGTGGTGTCCACGAACACATCGTAATCTTTGATGGGACGGATGTCGATCTGGGAGCCGGGGAGGAAAGCCTCGATACCGAACACATCCACGATCATACCGCCCTTGGTGCGGGTCTTCACATAACCCTTCACCACTTCACCGCTCTCGTAAGCGGCGTTAACCATATCCCAAGACTTGAGCTGACGGGCTTTCTTGTGGGAGATCACGAGCTGACCCTTGCGGTCCTCGGCGCTCTCTACGAGCACTTCCACCTTATCACCCACCTTGAGGTCGGGGTTGTAACGGAATTCAGGGGCGCTGATAACACCTTCGCTCTTGGCGCCGATGTTCACCACCACTTCGCGCTTGTTGATGGAGGTAACGACACCTTCCACAACCTCGTTCTCGGTGACCTTGGAGAGGGTTTGCTCATACTTGGCAAGGGTTTCTTCCTTGGAACCCTTCTCCACACCTTCGTTCTCAAAGGCATCCCAGTCAAATTCTTCGGGTGCCACAGAGGCATTGAGTTTCTTAATTTCTTCAGACATAATTTTGATTTGAAAAAACTAGTAGTTAAACAATATTTCTTGAGCTTTTGCCGGGGCACAAAAATGCGCGCCCGGGAAAAAAGCGCGCAAATATAGGTATAATTATTTGATTTTACAAACTTTTGTTATCTCGGAGGCCTCCTGTAGCCATGGGGCCGATGGCTCCGTCATCCCATAGCGCAGGCAGGGGCCCGGATGGTGCAGGTCACGGGCCCCTTGGCGCTTGTCTAACACTTTTAGGCGCAGGTGACACCTCGGATGGCGCAGGTCGACTTTTTGCCGAGGGTCCTGCGCCGCGAATCGGCTTTCTGCGTTCTATGATGGCGCCGGTCTCTTTGCTTTTTTCGGACCTGCGCCATTGGCAGCCTAACCAACCATGCTAGCCTGCGCTATCGGCCTGCTATGCCTGTCTCGAGTTGTGCACACCGAGCGTGAAACGGTTATTACCTTTTTTCGGCCCCACAGTGCATCCTGGGGCCGTTTCCTATTTCTTATCGGCCCCATTTGCTGTAATTATCCGTTTACTACTCTTCCTAATTCGGCTCCGCAAGTTCATCAGAGGCCGAAAATACAGTTAAACGTTTCATTATTCGTTACACGGATATGTTTTCTTTCCTTTGCAAAAAAAACTATGGCCTTTCAGCGAATTGTCTCCCGGAAACTGCCGGACGGAACTACGGAAAAAGTGTACCCCTTCCACATCAGTCTGGAAGGGTTGGAAAAGAACCTTCTGTGCCGGGAAGAAGAGGATTATGGGATTGTTGAGAAATTAATCTTCGTCTCTGCATGGGAAAACAACTGTCTCATTATCAGTCACATTGTCATGTCCAATCATGGTCACATCGGAGTACTTGCCACCAGCCTAGACCATGCTTATAAACTAGCCGAAACCATTGAAAGAATAATCAGTAAAAAATGAGAACACTGCTACAAATTGACGAAATGGACAGTGGACGACTTCGCTTCCGAAGTGACTGTCCTCCCATCATCAGCCAATTCTTCAACCATATCGAAGATCTGGCGCTTGAATTACGTAGGGCCGATACGGAGATTCAGATATGGATTGGGCTGTTCGGAATAGCCCAACAAATGCTGGACCTTGGAATAGTCAGGCCGCCTTACGATGAAAATGAAGACTACTACCCCTACGACGATGATGATTTCTGGTTCCAGGATGACAGTGGAGCAGACATGACTCCCCTGCCCAAAGCTGTTCCTGTCTATAACCCAGAAATGGACCCGGAATGGCAGAAGAAAAGGCTGGCCCTCAGGGAAGAACTGTGTGCATGGCGAAAGGAGAAGGCCGAAAAGTGGGGCGTCAATAACTATGATATCATTAAACACACTGTCTTGGATGCCATTTCCAGAGCCATGCCTTTAACGACGAGGGAATTATTGGCTGTAAGGGGTGTTGGGGACCTTACTGTTGCCCGTCACGGAGAGGATATCCTATCCATCGTACAAAAAACGATGAAGACTATGGCCGACGAACCAGCCGATGGCGTAGGTGGGCCCCCGGGCGGCTCAGATTCCTCCACAGACGGTGCAGGTTCCAACCCGGACGGTGCAGGCCCGTCTCTTTTGGGCGCAGGTCGAATTTTTGCCGAGGATCCCGCGCCAACAGAAGTCACAGAATAAAAGAAAGCGGCGCAGGTCCTGCATAAGAAATTGGACCTGCGCCACTATGTGATATCCAGAAAAAGCCTACAACATTTTCTTGCGCCGTAGCAGCACAAAAACCAGCAGGGAGCTGAGCACCATCAGTCCTATGATGATGATCCAGTTCCAGAAATTGGCGTTGGGGTCGTCGGCTGCTATGATGGGCAGGCGCACGTTCATGCCATAGAAACCGGCAATGAGGGTGGGTGGCATAAGGAACACGCTCACCACAGCCAGAATCTTCATAATCTTATTCTGCTCCAAGTTCACAAGACCCATCACGGTGTCCTGGAGGTATTCCAGACGCTCAAAGCAGAAGTTGGTGTGGCTCAGGAGGGAACTGATATCCTGCAGCAATACGTTCAGGCGGTTTTCCAGGTTGCGGGGCACCTTGGTAGAGCGCATGAGGTTGGAGATGAGACGCTGCTTATCCACCACGTTCTCACGCACAATCATGGTATTCTCCTGCATCTGGGAAATGTCGATGAGGAGTTCCTGGTCAATGTCTTCCTGGTCGTTGATCTGCTTGGCGTATTGGGAGATTTCCTTGGACAGGAGCTCAATCATATCTGCGTCCAGGTCTACACGTTGATCCAGAATACTGGCAAACACGCTGAAGCCGGAATGATACTGCCGCGGATTCACCTGCAGGCGGCGCTGCAGTTCGGTGAAGGATCTCAGGGGAACTTCGCGAAGCGTGGCCAGGGTATCGTCCACTATGGTGAACGACACAGGCTGCATCATATACTCTTCGGGACCGGGCGTAAGGAAGTTCGTGTTGGCGAAGATGGCGTCGTCCGTCTCGAAATAACGGGACGAAGACTCAATTTCTTCCGCTTGTGCACGGCTTTGGATTTCGGTGCCCATGAAGGCCTCAACAGCGCGTTTTTCGTCCCCCGTAGGTTGTACGAGGTCTATCCACACCGTTTCTTCGAGTTTGAGTTTCAGGAAGTCTTTCTCCGACTGGGAGAGGAGAATTTTTCCGTTTTCTTTGTAGAAGATACTCAGCATATCTCTTTCTGTTTTAGCTCCGGGCCAGTCGCACCGGATGGAGTTATACGTAATTAACCAGCTGACGTTACGGAAAAGTCAGCCTGCAAAAGTACGCATTATTCCCGAAAGTGCAAGCACTTTTCTCGCTTTTTGCGTATTTTTGCAGCATGAAAAGCATTGAGGTAGTAGCAGCCATCATCCGGAAGGGGGACAAAATCTTTGCCACCCAGAGGGGCTATGGAGACTGGAAAGACTGGTGGGAGTTCCCGGGCGGGAAGATGGAAGCCGGAGAAACAGCCGAGCAGGCTCTTGTGCGGGAAATTCGGGAAGAATTGTCCACGGAAATTACAATTGATAAGTTTCTGCACACAGTAGATTATGACTACCCGCAGTTTCACCTTACCTTACACTGCTTTATGTGTTCCCTGCGCTCAGAAGCCCTTCACCTGAACGAGCACGAAGCGGCCCGCTGGCTGGACAACAATACCATTTTTGAGGTTAAATGGCTACCGGCCGACGAGGAAATACTCCCCTTAATAGTGAACGAGCTTACGAATCATAAGCAAATTTTTTAATTTTTCCTTTTCTTTCTGAAAAAAAGGCGCTACATTTGCGCTCAATATCAGTAGTGTTTGTTTTTAAAAAGTTAGTTAGCTATGAAAAAGGTATTCATGACCGTTGCTATCGTAGCCGTTATGGCCGCCGCCGTTTCTTGCGGTAACAGCAACAATTCCAAGAAAGAAAACGCCAACGAGGAAGCTACCGAGAAGGTAGAAGAGGCTACCAAATCCGTTGAGGAAGCCGCCGAGGCTGTGGGTGAGGCTGTTGAGAACGCCGCCAACGAGGCTGTCGAGGCTACCAAGGAAGCTGTGAAGAACAACTAATCCGAAAGGATGTTTCCTGTCAATGAGGCACCCGCTGGGGTGCCTTTTTTTGTGCCCGGCGCTAGATAACGCCTTTCTCGCGGGCCTGGTAGATGAGCTCTGGCGTGTTGGCTACATCAAATTTTTCCAGCAGGCGCTTGCGATACCAGCGAATGGTTTCCGGGCTTAGGGCGATGGCTTCGGCAATCTGTGTGGCCGTGTATCCTTTGGAAAGGAGGTCCAGAATTTCCTTTTCCCTTTCCGTAAGATCGGGGGCATCCCCGGCCACGGGAACGGGAGCCTTCCCAGTCGCCTCTTTCCGTGTCTTATAACGATGGAAGAAGAAGCCCACGGCTACCAGCAGCAGGGCAACAAGGACGCCGGCCAGACGTCCCAGCTGCAATTTTTGCCGGCCCAGCACCACTTTGATAAAGTCCAGATTCTCTGTGCGAAAGTTGGGGGCAAAGTCTGGATGGGAGGCATAGTATGCATCGGCCTTCCTTAAATAGGGAAGAGACTTCCATGTCTTCCCCTGCTCCATATACAATCGGCCATATCCTTTCCAAACCTCTACTATCATGAGCGAATCACCGGACGCCTGGGCATATTCCATGGCTAAATCGTATTCTGTCCGGGCACGCTTTGTCTCTCCGCTGTCCAACCAGGTTTCGCCCATATTGTAATGGAGGACGGAATTGCTTTCATTCCAGCCATACTGTTCGAAGATTTCACCGGCTTTGTCGTACCATTCCATCGCTTGAGGAATATCTCCCATCATGTTGTAAAGATTGCCGATGGTTCCGTACAGAGCAGATTTTTCATCGTCTACATCCAGCTGGGTATATCCTTCAGGCCGAAGGGGTGACGTGGCGCCCGCCTCCATCTGATTCACACAGGCAAGGGCCGCCTGATAATAGAAAAGAGCGCTGTCATATTGCTCCTGGCCATAATAATGTTGGCCGATATAGCGGTAGGCATCGGCATCGGCCTCCTTCCATGCCCGGGGCTGGCTGATGGAAAGGGCCTTTCTGGCGTAGAAAATGCATTTTTCCCCGTTGAGGACGGAGTATCCCAGCATCAGGTCTCTGTATGCGCGGTTTAAATCCAGAAGTTCTTGCTCCGACGCCCGGTCAACGGCATCCGGGGTCCATTTGGCAACTACTCTTTCCAGTGAATCCAGGTTATGGCCGCGGTGGTCGTTGTATGCTTGGAGGGGCAAGATGGCCGGCAACGAGAGGAGGATAAGACAAATTCGTTTCATATTACAAAAATAGTGAATTCTTGCAGAATCACCCTTCTGAGCGGTGTGAAAACATATAATTCCCCCCTTTTGGGTGGTGTTTCTTACTCCCGTAAAAGCGAAATTTGCGCAAGAATGAACAAAACCATAAGATATGAAACGTTTACTTCTCTCTGTTGCCGTACTGGCCATGCTGGGCGGCAGCGCAAGTGCCCAGAGTTTTCTGGAAAGACTGGGCGAAAGGGCTAAGAATGCTGCCGAACAGAATATCGGCCAAAAAGTGGAAAAGGGCGTGAACGACGTCCTGGACGGTAATATTGGGAAGAAGGGAAAGAAGGCCGATGAGACCAAGGAAGCCAAGCCGGAAACGCCCAAACCCGCAGCCACTGAGCAGACTCAAAAGAAACAGGCTGCCACTGCTTATGCAAAGAGTGACTTTGTACCGGGCGATGAGATTTTCTTCGAAGACGATTTTGCCAATGAGCAGCTGGGTGAGTTCCCCTCCCGTTGGGACCTCATTGACGGATACGCGGAAGTGGGCTCTATGGAAGGACGTAAGGTCATTGCCTTTACGGACGATGGCTCCGGCGCGGTGATCCCCCTGATGAAGGAGCCGCGTGCCTTCCTTCCGGATGTGTTCACATTGGAGTATGACGTGTTCCTGGGGACTCCCGGAGACTATGAGGACGAGCGTGAAAGCGGCAGCCATCATCTCAATCTGGTTTTTGCCACCAGTGATAGCAATAACGAATGCGGAAACGTGTCTTTCTTTTACAGAGGGGACGGCTCTTCCAGCCTCTCCTGGAGTATCATGAAGCCGGACGGGGCCTCTACTTTGCAAGGAACGAAGGATATGGGACTGAATTCCGGCCTGTCAGATTATAATGACACGGACAATCCTCTCAAGCCCGGAGAATGGAATCACTTTGCCTTCTCATTTAACAAGAGGGCCTTCAAGGGATATATCAATGGTCAGCGGGTCATCAATATCCCTCTGGCACTGGCTCCTCAGTGTTTCTGGTTCAGCCATAGCGGCAACTATATCTATAGTGGTATTTCCAACGTCCGCCTTGCCAAGGGCGCCGTTCCTTTGTACGACCGCCTGGCCTCCGAAGGCAAGATTATTACCTATGCCATCACTTTCGAAACGGGGAAGGCCGATTTAAAGCCGGAATCCATGGTAGAAATCAAGCGTATTGCCAAACTGATGCAGGAGAACCCGAACCTGGAATTCGAGGTGCAGGGTCACTGCGACAGCACCGGCTCCGATAAGGTAAATGATCCGCTGTCCCAGAAACGCGCGGAGGCCATTGTGGCCGCTCTGGTAGAAGAAGGCATAGCCGAATCCCGCCTTACGCCGGTGGGCAAAGGCTCTCATGAGCCCATTGCCTCCAACAGCACCGACGAAGGCCGTGCCAAGAACCGCCGCGTTGAATTCGTAAAGAAATAAACCATGAAAAGAATCGTCGTCGTAGTGGCTGCGCTGGGGCTCTTCTGGGCTCCGGCGCATGCCCAAATGACTCCGGAGGCCGTTATGGGAATGACTCCCGACCTTCCTTCCACATCGGCCCTTCTCCAATACTACCGTGAATCTACAGCCCCTGATGGGAGCGGGGTGTCTGAGCCTAACGCTATCAGTACTTTCCTTGAAAAGTGGAAGGAGGCGCAGGAGCAGATAACGGAGATGAGAGACAAGACGCTGGCTCCGGATTTGAAGCAAAAGGCCATGAACTCCAAGGTGGCCGGAAGCGGAAAGACCGCTCAGAAGACGGCCCAAATGAGCGAGGATGAAGCCAGGCAGCTGGCCATGTCCAAGATGAAAGGCAGCCTGTCCGCGTTGGGCTTGAGCCAGGCCGATATAGCCAAAATGCAAAGCGGGAACCTTAGCGAAGCAGAGCAGAAAGCCCTGGCCGACAAAGTGATGGCCGCCCAAACCGGCGGGCTCACAACCAAAGATGTGGAAGCCATGGAACAGATGTCAGAGCAGCAGCGCAAGGAGTTTATGGAAGAGTCAGGCCTGGGGGCCTCTGTGAGTAAAAAGATGGAGGCCGATAAGGGCAAGCGCGCGACCGACCGCAGGCAGACGGAACTGATTCAGGAAATGCAGCGTCTGAACGCCCGTGTCCTGGACAAGCAGAATGAGGCCATCGGGAAAAAGGACATAGCCCGCAAGGAAGGAAAGAAGCTGTTTAACAGCAAGTATGCCAAGCGGATAGAGAGTCTGGAAGAGGCTATGGGACAAGCCGTTCGCGACGGAGCAGGAGAAGAAAAATATCGTGACGAAGACGCAGGCAGGGTTAAGGAGGCAACAGACCGTTACCAGGCTCTGAACAAGCAGAGACACGCTGCCATGTGCGAGTTCTACGCAGAATATATTCCTATGTGGCGGGATGCCGTATCGGCCTCCATGGACTGCTGCCGCTCTGAACTCCTTCCCTTGCTGAAGGAGAAGCAGCAAGTGGAGGAAAAGCTCTATTCCCTTACTCACGGGGTGGAGTATTCCCTATCGGCCAATACCCCCTTCCTGGCGTCAGACCTTTACTTAGAGCTTTCCAAAGACATTGTGGACTTCGAACTGGACCTGCCGTAGGCCGTTAGACTAGCATAAGGTGGCGCAGGTCAGTTTTTTAGTGCTGGACCTGCGCCGCATTCTTTTATTTTGCGGCTTCTGTTGGCGCAGGACCCTCGGCAAAAATTCGACCTGCGCCATCCAGGGCCTCACCTGCGCCAAAAACAGGACATTATTCCTCGTAAATGGTAGGATCGAAGCCCGCAAGGGCTTCTTTTCGTTCTACGCAGGTGCCGCATTTGCCGCAGTGCTTTTCGCCACCCTTGTAACAGGAATAGGTAAGGGAATAATCCAGGCCGATGGCTTTGCCGCGGAGGGCAATGTCCCGCTTGGTAATGTTGCAGTAGGGAGAAATGACCTGCACACCATTATAGGTACCGGCTTTAACGGCGGCTGCGAAGGCGTCAATGAAGGCCGGACGGCAGTCCGGATAGATGGCGTGGTCTCCGCTGTGATTGGCCAGCATGATGGCATCCAGCTCGTAGCTTTCTGCCAAGCCCGCCGCCACCGCCAGCATAATGCCGTTGCGGAAAGGAACCACGGTGCTCTTCATGTTCTCATCGGCATAAGAGCCCTCGGGAATGTCTCCTCCGCTAAGAAGAAGATCGCTCTTGAAATACTGGCCGATAAAAGCCAGAGGAATGACCAGGTGCTTAATTCCCAGCCGCTTGCAATTCTCTACCGCATAGGCAATTTCCCTTGCATTGTGCTTGGACCCATAGTCAAAGGTGACGGCCAGGGCAATGCTGTCCTTGTATTCGTATAGCAAGGTGGTACTGTCCAGACCGCCCGAATAGATTAAGAGCGCTTTCATAGATTATTCATCATCTCGTTAATGGCCGCCTTGGCGCTGGCTACAGCCTCCACCACGGTGGCAGGACCGGTGAGGAAGTCTCCAGCCGAGAACACATTCTTAAAGCCCTGGGCTGCCTCCTGCAGCTTCGGGTCCGGTTTCTCGCTGATGGCTACCAGAAGCGTGTCGCACTCCACAAAATGGTCTGTACCCTCAATGATACGGGTAATCACGCGTCCGCCGTCTTCCGGCACCACGTTCTCGCAGTCGCGGAACACCACGCCGCCCTCTTTCACCTCAACGGGAGCCTGG
The DNA here is from genome assembly GCA_002373715.1 of Bacteroidales bacterium UBA3623. Lineage (GTDB taxonomy): Bacteria > Bacteroidota > Bacteroidia > Bacteroidales > UBA932 > Cryptobacteroides. Next base: position 6,822 of record DFLI01000026.1, on the reverse strand, counting down.
AACACCTTAAACTGGACACCATCGGCCTTGGCCTCCTCCACTTCCATGGGGTTGGCAGGCATGTTCTCGAAGGTTTTGCGGTAATACACCCAGGTTTCCGCGCCCTGGCGCACAGCGGTTCGGCAGGCATCCATGGCCACATTGCCACCACCAATCACAATCACTTTCTTGCCCAGCTTGTAGGCAGCAGGATCCTTCAGGAAAGGCAGCGCCTGCACCGATTTCTCTTCTCCGGGAATATTCAGGGTGGCGGGTTCTTCGGCGCCAATGGCCAGCAGCACGGCATCGTTGGAGGCCGATAATTCCTTCACCGTTATATCTTTACCCAGCTGCACGCCGCCGTGGAATTCTACGCCGGCATCGGCCAAAATCTTCTCGAATGCGTCGCAGTGTTTCTTGTCCAGGCGGAAGGCAGGAATGCCGTAGCGAAGTACGCCGCCCATGCGGGGATTGGCGTCGTAAAGCACCACCTCTGCGCCGGCTTCGTACAGCCACATAGCTGCGCTGATGCCGGCAGGGCCAGCGCCCACAATGGCAATGCGTTTGCCGGAAAACTCCTGGGAGCGGCGCTCCAGTTGCACTTTTTCCAGGTATTGGCCGGAAATCTCCTGCTCAATCTCATACCACTTGACGGGCATTTGTTTCACGTTCAGCACACAATGCCCATAGCAGAACTTCTCCCAGTCGCACACCTGTGAGGTGACGGCCGTCATGGGATTGTTCCTGAACAGCAGCTCTCCGGCTTCGTCCAGGCGGCCCTGCCTATACAGCAGCATACACTCCGGAATGGGAGTATGCACCGGGCAGCCCATCATGGAACATTTGGGCTTCTTACACAACAAGCAACGCGAAGCTTCAGGGTTCATGGTCTAAAAATCTGTCTATTGGTGATGGAACGGCCAAGGGTTAGGGAATCGGCATACTCAAGGTCGTCTCCGAAGCCCAGTCCTCGGGCCAGGGACGTCACCTTCACTCCATAGTTTTCTACTTGCCGATAGATATAAAATGCGGTGGTCTCCCCTTCTACGTCTCCGCTCAGGGCCAGGACAAGCTCTGCCTGAGCAGGGTTCTCTATGGCTTTCACCCTTTCGGTGAGTTCGCGGATGGTAAGGTCGGAAGGACCCACTCCGGCGATGGGCGATATAATGCCACCCAGCACATGGTATACACCATGATACTGGCCGGTAGCCTCTATACTCATCACATCCCTCACACTGGCTACCACACAAATGAGGTTAGGATCCCGCGTGCGGTCTGAGCATATGGAGCAAAGCTCTTCGTCGGAAATCATGCGGCAGCGGCGGCAATAGCAAACATTGTCCCGCAAATTATCTATGGCCGATGTAAAATGATGGACGTTCTCTGCCGGCTGTTTCAGCAGGTGCAGGGCCAGGCGCAGCGCACTTCTCCGACCCACGCCGGGAAGCGAGCTGATGGCCTCCACCGCTTCGGAAAGGAGGGCCGACGGATACGTCTCTTTATAAGGCATGGTATTCTACAAGACCTTCAGTGGGAGTAGCCATAAAGCGGGAGAACTTCACGCCATAGGCATCTCCCAAACGCAGGATGATATCTTTGCAGGCGAAGCCAAAACCGCCCACCACGCCAACGGGAAGCGATTTGTCGTACTTGCGGAGCGTGCGCTCGAACAGGGCACGGAAGTTTCCGTCTACCAGCCTGCGCACATACTCACTGTCCTGATAATGGGACAGAATATAGGGAGCAAAACCGCCCAGGAAGCGGGCCGGAGCCGTTCCGCCGTACACGTTCTTTACTATGGTGACATAGTCCAGCTGGTACTTGGTAGTAAACTCCTTGCGCAGTTCCTCAGGCATGTAATCCTTCAGGTAGTCTGTAATGAAGAGCTTGCCCAGCACGGCGCCGGAGCCCTCGTCTCCCAGGATGAAGCCACCGCAGTTCACTTTCCACACAATGCCAATTCCGTCAAACTCGCAGGTATTGGCACCGGTGCCCAGAATGGCTGCCACGCCCTTGTTGTGGCCACAGACGGCACGGGCAGCGCCCAACATGTCGGAGGCATACTCAATGCGGGCTTCGGGGAACCAGCGGTTCAAATCTACCGGGGACTTGTCCACCAGACCGGCAGCATAAAAGTGCATGTCTTCCACGCCGGGGCCAATCTCTTCGGCCGCCCGGTCCAGGATGGTCTTCAGGTAATCATCCGCCGTCTGGAGCACGTTAAAGCCCGCCGTACGGACAATCCGGCTCTCTTTTCCCTCTACAACGCACCACTCCGTTTTAGTAGCGCCACAATCTACGATTAATTGCTTCATGGTTAGTACAAATATTCAATCTTTCAAAGTTAGGTATTTTCCCTTTCTTTTCCAATGGAAATACCCATAGACCGCACTGGCAATATAGGCCAGGTACAGGCCGGCCATCCAGTACTGCCCCGTGGTGATGCACAGGGTGGTGGTAAAAATATCGGCCACTATCCAAAGCATCCAATGCTGCAAATAGCTCTGCGCCATCCACCAGGTGGCTATTACGCTGAGGGTAACGGCTACGGCATCCAAACTTGGAGCCACATCACCGGTTGCCCGCAGCACCTGCATCATCACCAGAGATCCCACCACAAACACGGCGCCACTCCACAGAGCCACAGACTTGGGAAGGTGAGCCAGGTGCATCTCCCCCTCCGCCACCTCCTCACTGGCCTTTTTCCACTGGATAAAGCCCACCACAGAGATGACCACATAATACAGATTCAGGCCCATGGAAGCCCACACGTGGTTAATGGCAAACTCAAAAGCACAAGCCGAACTTGTGACAATACCCACTATCCACATAGCGTTTTTCTGCATCACCTCCAGCACCAAATAAATGATGCCGGTGATTAGTGCAAAAACCTCTATGGCCTGAATNNCCATGGCCACCCTCGGCCGTGTAAGAGGGAGGGGCCCTTTAGGGAGGGGTCGCGAAGCGACGGTTCGGGAAGAGATAGGACTTTGAATTATCTTACTTCAATCAGTTCTACCACAAATTTGAGGGCGCTGCACGGAGGAATACCGTGGGTGCCGGACTCGCCGTAAGCCAGGTGGTACGGGAGATAGAGTTCGTACTTGGCGCCTTCGCTCATCAGCTGCAGACCCTCGGTCCAACCCTTGATAACCTGATTGAGGCCAAACTCGATGGGCTCTCCGCGCTTGTAGGAGCTGTCGAACACCTTTCCGTCCGGGAAGCTGCCCTCGTAGTGGCAGTATACCTTATCGGTAGCCTTGGGCTTCTTGCCGGTACCTTCCTTGATGACTTTGTACATGAGACCGCTGCCGGTGGCCTTTACCTCAGGGTCCTTGGCCATCTGGGCCAGGAATTTCTCGCCTTCTTCCTTGGCAGCAGCGCCAGCTGCGGCGGCACGCTCGGAAGTTTCGGCCTCCAGTTCCTTATAGAAAGCTTCCAGGGCTTCCCCGGCCTCATCCATGCTCAGCTCCAGCTTGCCGCCGGTGAGCATATCCTTAAGGCCCTTCAAAAAGTCGTCTACATTTGCCACGTGAATTCCCTGCTGATAGAAGCTGGAAGCCACGCTCATACCAAAAGCGTAAGATTTCTTATCCATAATGATTGTATTGTTTTTACTTAATTATTCCATACTCTTTGCGGCGCTCTCACCGGCCAGGTAGCCGGTGCTGAAGGCCAGCTGGAGGTTGTAGCCACCCGTGTCGGCATCCATATCCAGCACTTCCCCGGCGAAATAAAGGCCGGGCTGCTTGCGGGATTCCAAGGTTTTGGCCACCACCTCGGAGGTAGAAATACCGCCGGCGGTGATAACGCAGCGCTCAAAACCCACGAAGCCAGCAATGTCCATCTTCCAGTCTTTCAGGGCCGATGCCAGCGTATCCACACTCACCTTGGGATTGGTCTTGAGGAATGCGAGGGTAAGGTTCCAGGGAATGAGCTTGCCCAGCATGATGCGGAACAGGCGCTGGAAGCTCTGGCCCTTGGAACGCTCGTCGTGGATCACCTCCTCCCACTTTTCGTGGACATCGGCATCCAGTTTTTCCAGCTCTACGGCAGGTTTCATATCTATGGAAACGCTCACCTTCTGCCCATCATTCAGGGCCTTCACGGCGCGACGGCTAACCATAAAGCCCAGCGGGCCCTCCAGACCACCGTCGGTGAATTCAATGTCTCCGAACTCCTGCTGCACCAGGTCTCCGTTCACAAACAGGCTCAGCTGCACGTTCTCCAGGTTGTTGCCGTTAAAGAGCTCTCCCAGATCCGTCATGGGCGTAACGCGCTCAATATGCTTCTCAAAGGTAGGGTACCACTTGGGCAGCGGAGCAATCTTGCGCTCCTTGGTTTTGCCATACACGGTGCGTCCGCGGAAGGCCTGCTTGATTTCTCCCGCCAGGGCCGATTCACCCTTGTACCCCACGGGCACCAGGGCGGTGAGGGAAGGGAAATAGGCGTCTACGCCGTGGCCCAATTCCTCGGCCCACATGTAGCCGTCTCCCGTGCTGCCGGTGCCGGGATAGGACAGGCCACCGGTGGCGATAATGAGCTTGCGGCAGGTGTACTCCACCGGTTCAATGGTGAGTTCCTCACGGGTGGGAACCGGCTTGCCGGGACGCAGTTTCCGGGGGTCTTCCACCGGAATGCGCACCTGCTTGCGGCTGGTCTGCACGCAGTCCAGGCTAAAACCACGAGGCGTTACGTCGATGGTTTTCACTTCGCAGTCCGTCACCACCTTTACACCGTTCAGGGTGCAGGCACGGAGCAGGGTATCTACCACGTCTCCGGCCATGTGCGTGGCCGGGTAGGCGCGGTCCCCGCGTTCCACCACAGACCTGAGGCCATATTCTTTGAGGAAATCCATCATGCCCTGCGGGGTAAGATTGTGCCACGCGGGACTAATGAAATTAGCGTCTGTGCGAATGTGGGCAGAGAAATCTCCCCAATCCTTTACGTTGGTAAAATTGCATCGGCCCTTGCCGGTAATCATTACTTTACGGCCCGCCTTGGGCATTTTCTCCAAAACGGTAACCGTACCTCCGTTTTCACTTCCGGCCAATACTTTTGCAGCTCCCACGGCTGCCATGAGCCCGGCGGCTCCTCCGCCAATGACAATAATATCAGAACGCATAGAAAATAATTTGTTTGCAAAAATACGAAAAAATGTTTGTATATTTGCAGTCCCGATTCACCACAATCGGTTAAGCCACTTTAGCTCAGTCGGTAGAGCAGCGCATTCGTAACGCGCAGGTCGTCAGTTCGAGCCTGATGAGTGGCTCACAAAAAAAGGTTCAGCTTCCGCTGAGCCTTTTTTTGTAAGCCACAAAGAATCTTCGATTCATTGGTGAGAGGACTCCCCAAACCCCTCCCTCGCCGCTCCGCGGCGGAGTATCACTCAGCAACCGCTGTAGCTTTTTTCGTATGCCACTATTCGTGCCCTACAGGGAGAGCCTCTTCTCATCCCGGGCTCCGACCCGGGATCTGCAGTCAAGAGCGCGGTAGACGTGCCATTTCTTGTCCCGTTTACCTCGAAAACCCATGTTTTTCGACCCTAACGTGCCTCGTTTTGTCCCGTCTACCGCACCTGACCGTCAATCTTGACGTCGCAGCCAGCAAAAAACGCCAAAAGTGCCGGATATCGTTTATTCCGGCTGCGGTGCCTTCCGTTCCTTTACCTTTCCCTCACAGCGGGCAACAGACGGAGTCTGTAGCCGCCGAGCCTCGTTACCGAGGCGGCGGTGCCCGTCAATCGGCCTAACGGTCCAAACTGTGGGACGTTAGGCGGAAATCCATACCCAAACCATACCTAACGGTCCAGTGGATGGGACGTTAGAACAGGGGTACTGATAAATCCGGAGGAAATTGGTTTTTCGGGTCCCGTCCCGAAAAATAACGATCAGTGCATCTTTACAGGAGCTATCTTGCCGTCGGGGGTGAAGAGGAGGGGGTCGATGCAGACGACCCGGTGGTTACCGTCGTCGTCGTTGAGCGGGTGGCGATGATAGACAATCAGGTGCCCGTCGGAGCGGGGATCCTTTACCACGCTGTGGTGACCGGCACCGGTTCCGATGGACTCATCAGTCTGAAGGATGGTCTCCTCCCGGTGGAAGGGGCCGAAGGGAGAGTCGGAGATAGCGTAGGCGACGTGATAGTCGGGACGGGTCCACGTACCCTCACTCCACATAAAGTAGTACTTGCCCTCCCTATAGAGCATAAAGGGGCCCTCAACGTACCCTTCAGGTGTAATTTCCTTGAACATATCGCCATCCTCGAAAGGGATGAGGGACTTGAAATCCGGGGCCAGGCGAACCACATTGCAGTGCCTCCAACCCCCGTAATACATATACCAGTCTCCGCTGACAGGGTCGTTGAAGACGAACTGGTCAATGGGCTGGGCGCCGTTCACGATTTCCTGGATCAGCGGCTTTCCAAGCATATCCTCAAAGGGCCCTTCCGGTCTTTCGGAACAGGCAACCCCAATGCCGCCCACTTCCCCTTCGTGAACGTCGTTTCCAGCGAAGAAGAGGTAGTACATCCCATCCTTCTTCACGATGGAGGGGGCCCACAGGGCCTGCCAGACCCATTTCACCTGCTTGTTGGTGATAATGTCAGGATGTTTTTCCCAGTTCACAAGATCCGTGGTGGAATAGGCATCCAGATAGGTCTGTTCCCCATAAGGAAGGGAACTTGTAGGATACACCCAGAGCTTGTCTCCGTCCACGAACCCCTCGGGATCTGCATACCAACCCTCAAATACGGGATTGGTCCAAGTCACGGCATTATTCTCACAGGCACACAAAAGAGCGGCCAGAACGGGGATCAGGAATCGTTTCATAACTAGCGGATATT
>DFLI01000147.1 GCA_002373715.1 Bacteroidales bacterium UBA3623 | reverse complement strand
TTCTCCGGCCTGGCGGGTTTTGTGGGCATGAAAACAGCCACCTACGCCAGTGCACGCACGGCTAACGCCACCATGCGCAGCCTCAACGACGGTCTTAAGATTGCCTTCCGCAGCGGTGCCGTGATGGGCCTCACCGTGGTGGGCCTGGGCCTGCTGGACATCTCCCTCTGGTGGCTTGTTCTGAACACATTCGTGGAGGAAGTAACCCCCGCCCAAACCCTGGTGGTCATTACCACCACCATGCTCACCTTCGGCATGGGTGCCTCTACGCAGGCCCTTTTTGCCCGTGTGGGCGGCGGTATTTACACCAAGGCGGCCGATGTAGGAGCCGACATCGTGGGTAAGGTGGAACAGGACATCCCCGAGGACGACCCTCGCAACCCCGCCACCATCGCCGACAACGTGGGCGACAACGTGGGAGACGTGGCCGGCATGGGGGCCGATTTGTACGAAAGCTACTGCGGCAGCATCCTCGCCACCATGGCGCTGGGCGCATCGGCCTTCTTTACCCAGGGTACAGATATTCAGATGAAGGCTATCCTGGCCCCTATGGTCATTGCCGCCATCGGCGTGGTGCTTTCCATCATTGGCGTTTTTGCAGTGCGCACCAAGGAAGGCGCCACCCTCAGGGACTTGTTAGGCTCCCTTAGCGTGGGTACCAATCTTAGTTCCATCCTCATTGCCGCAGCCACCTTCGGCGTGTTTTATCTGCTGGACTTCGACGGCCAGCACGGCCTGCCGCAATGGTGGCAGTTGTCTCTGAGCGTGCTCAGCGGCCTGGCCGCCGGCGTCATTGTGGGCAAGGTGACCGAGTTCTATACTTCCCATTCCTATCGGCCCACCCGCAAACTGGCCGCCAGTGCGGAGACGGGCTCCGCTACGGTGGTTATCAACGGCGTGGGACTGGGCATGCGCTCCACCGCCATTCCCGTTCTTACCATTGCCGTGGCCATCCTGCTGGCCTATGGCTTTGCCACCGGTTTTGTCTTTTCTCCCGGCACCCTGAGCCTGGGCCTGTACGGCATTTCCATTGCCGCCGTGGGCATGCTTTCCACTCTGGGCATCACCCTGGCCACCGACGCCTACGGCCCCATTGCGGATAATGCCGGCGGCAACGCCCAGATGAGCGAACTGGACCCTTCCGTTCGCGAAAAAACAGACGTGCTGGATTGCCTGGGCAACACCACCGCCGCCACCGGCAAGGGCTTCGCCATTGGATCGGCCGCCCTTACCGCTCTGGCTCTGCTGGCCTCTTATATTGAGGAGCTTAAGATTGGCTTCAGCCACATTGGCAAGACGGTGCTCCAGGTGGGAGACCGAACCGTAGACACCCTGTCGGCCACCATTACGGATATTGTAGACTTTTACGATATAACCCTCATGAATCCCATGGTACTGGTGGGTGTTTTCATAGGCTCCATGATGGCCTTCCTCTTCTGCGGTCTCACCATGGACGCCGTGGGCCGCGCCGCCTCCAAGATGGTGGTAGAGGTGCGCCGCCAGTTCCGCGAGATGCCGGGCATCCTGAAGGGAACCCAGCGTCCGGACTACACCAGTTGCGTACGCATTTCCACCAAGGCGGCCCAGAGAGAGATGATTCTCCCTTCTGTGCTGGCCATTGTGGTTCCCATGCTGGTGGGCGTGATCCTGGGCCCTGCGGGTGTGATTGGCCTTCTGGCCGGCGGCCTGGGTGCCGGATTCGTGCTGGCCATCTTCCTTGCCAACTCCGGCGGCGCCTGGGACAACGCCAAGAAATATGTGGAAGAAGGTAATTTCGGCGGCAAGAACTCCCCGGCCCATAAGGCCACCATCGTGGGAGACACCGTGGGAGACCCCTTCAAAGACACATCCGGCCCTTCCCTGAACATCCTCATCAAGCTCATGAGCATGGTGAGCATAGTGATGGCGGGATTGACGGTAATGCTGCACTAAGATTCCTATTTGCACAGCCAATTAAAATGAGTACCTTTGTAGTTCTATGAGAGCGAAAGAGGTACTCATTTTTTTGTTGGGCGTTTTTGCGGCGCTGGGCGTGCTTTGGCTGGTATTTCCGGCCGACGGCATAGCCGCGGGGCCGCTTACCATCCGCTACAGTTCCTACCAGCGCTCGCTGGAAGACGCCCGGCAGGCCAAGGTGAATGTGGACTCGGTGCTCCGGAGCCTGGATGCCCGCTTCCAGATGGAGCAGGACACCCTGGAGTTCTACCGCAAGTTCTTCCATGAGAACCCGGACCGCATCTATCTCCCGGATAACGACCTCTATTTCTTCGATCCTCTGTTCCAAAAGCTGGAGCAGGCGGCCAGGCAGGACCATCCTGTCCGTGTTCTGCACTACGGAGACTCCCAGATAGAGATGGACCGCATCAGCCAGAATCTTCGCCAGGGTCTCCAGGAGCGCTTTGGCGGCGAAGGTACGGGCTTTTTCCCGGCGCTTAGCAATGTGCCGTCGGCCACCATTTACAAGAGCGCCAGCGGGGCCTTTGTGCAGTATACTATGTACGGAGATTCCACCACGGTGCGGGCCGGCCACAACCGCTACGGCCCTCTGGCCCAGGTGGTTCAACTCTCCGGTGGCGGCACCGTTTCCCTTCGCGCTTCCAAAAGCAAATATGCCCTGCCCAAGGCGCTGGAGTTCTCCAGCATAAGCGTGCTCTACGGCCGCCCCAGCAAGGATTTTGAAATAACAGTGGTGGCCGATACCTTGAGACCCCGGGTGGTTACCCAGAAAGGAGAGAGCGGCGTGGTGCTGGAAACCTGGCACTTCCCGCGCCCGGTGCAGAAGGCCTCCGTGCGCATCACGGGGTCGGCCGAACTGTACGGCATCAGTGCCGACGGCAACAAGGGCGTAGCGGTGGACAATGTGCCGCTGCGCGGCTGCTCGGGCAATATTTTCACCCGCATCAGCAAGCCGCTCATGGCCGAGAGCCTGGAGCTTACGGATACCCGCCTTATCATTCTGCAGTTTGGCGGCAATTACATGCCCGTGGCCCGCAATTCCAAGGTTATTGAGCAGTACATGGAGCAGATATCGGCCCAGATTCAATACTTCCACGAGGTGGCCCCGGAGGCCAAAATCCTGTTCATCGGCCCTTCCGATATGGGCAAAAGCGTGAACGGCCGCGTGGTTACCTGGCCGCGCCTACCGGAGCTGGTAGATTCCCTCAAGGCCGCAAGCCTTCGCAACGGCGCAGCCTACTGGGACCTCTACCGCATGATGGGAGGAGAAAACTCCATGGTGCAGTGGGTGAAGCACAATCCCGCCCTGGCCGGCCCGGACTATATCCACTTTACCCCTGCCGGCGCCCAGAAGGTGGGCCAGACGCTAACCCAGTCGCTTCTCACGTATTACGATTACTACCAGTACCGAAAGTCTGTTAAATGAAAAGATTGATTTTGTGTGTGTTGATGTTGGGAATCCTGCTCCCCGCCGGGGCTCGCAGGTTTCCCTTCATGCGTCCGGACAAGAGCCAGATCCAGTATCCGGCGGGTACTTCGCCAGACTATACGCTCTTTCTCCGCAAGCTGGATTCGCTGCTGGTAACGGGTAACACAGACGTGAAGGTGCTGCACATGGGAGGCTCCCACGTGCAGGGCGGCACGTTCACAGACCGCCTTCGCAAGCATTTTCTTTCGCTGCGCTATGGCATGGACGGTGGCAGGGGGCTGGTGTTTCCCTTTTCCGCAGCCGGAACCA